>JAGRHE010000009.1 GCA_020445165.1 Gammaproteobacteria bacterium | reverse complement strand
AACAGCTTGTCGGTTCGAGTCCGACCCTCGGTACCATACCTTCTCTTTCTATCGACACGCAGCCTGTCAGCGGCCGCGGCCCGGTATCGATCACGGACGGTCCGTCCGCAATCCGGTCACATTGCGCATCCGACTTCAAACCGCCGACCAACACAGGTCTTGTCCTGGTTTTTCGCCCTTCCGCCGGCTTGCTTTCGACCTCTCTCGGACCATGCTTGCCGTGGGAGCAAACAGAACCCCGACACAGAAAGACGAAAAATCATCGATTCCGTAATAGCAAAGCTGGCCGACCCCGATTGCCGACTCTGTACGGTTTCGATCCTCGGGGTTCACTCGCCTCTGCTACTGATCCTCGCCACAGCGGAGATGCTGTGTTGACGTTGCGAGCAAAAAACACCGCTCTGCTTACGGCCGCCCGGCGGGTCACCGTGCACCGGACGGATCCGAGGCGGGGTCGCTGATGAGGGCATTTCGGAAGCTGCCCGGATACGATCGGAGTCCAGCTGGGCTGGAGCGGCGTATCCTGCGCCGACTGCCGCGCTGGCTGGCCGCGGCCACCGCTGTACCGCTGCTCTGCCACGCGCTCGCCCGGTACTTTCCCGCGCCCGATGACGGTCAGTCTATCCAGGCCTACCAGGCCGACGTCATCATCCTGGCGATCGCGTTCGTAGTGACTGCATGGACAGCAGCGCTAACGGTCGCCATCGGCTGCCTGATCGTCGTACTGATGAAAGGGCCGGCTTATGTCGCAGATGCGTACACGCTGCCAGACTCCGAGCAGCCACGGGATCGGGGCCCGGCATAACTGAGCCCGAACGCTCATCCACGCCCCCGGCGACCTTGTTCACCGACCTGAACTGCCTCGGGCACTGCCATGAAAAACCTCAATCAACGCCCGGCGCTTGCCGTTCGACATATTCCCGCAACTGCGGAAAAAACGCGTCAAAGTCGCTCGCCAGTTCTGCGTAATTGTCTTTCAGTTCGCTGATCGCCGCGCTCAAGCCACTCGGCCGCGATAGGCGCGACTCGATGCCCAGCAGGGCGCGCCCCACCCCATCGATATCCCGGTAACTCACCAGCAGGTCGGCGCGTATCATGTAGCGCATGCTGCGTTGCATACGCGGCGGCAGCGTGTCCAACCGCGCCATCATCACCCGGTAGACCGACTGTGCGAACGCAGCGAGCTCGACGTCGGAATAACGCTGCCACGTAATGGCCAGGTAGTGATCGTAAAAGACGTCGACGAGGATACCGGCATAACGTCGATATGGCGGCCGAATCCGTTGCTTGCTGCGTTGCACGACCGCATGCGCATCGGTGAATGAATCAATGTGGCGGTGCTGCACGATTGCGCGTGCCAGGGCCGGCGAACCCGGCAATCGCGTTGCATCGATCGCCCCCTTGACGAAATCACCCATCAGGCTGCCGACAAGGGCATCCGGGTCGCTGTCGGCCAGGTACAGGTGCGCCAGGTAATTCATCCTGCGCCGATGGTAATGGCCGGCGTTGTCAGCGTCATCCCGACGGTGGGCTGCGAAGCTGATGGCGGTCGCGCTTCGGACACGGTGCGCAGACCGTTGCAACCTGTCACGCCGGGATCGGCCAGATTGCTTCGCAACGCGCTCATCGGTCACTCAAGATGATCAATCCGGCGCCGATAGCGCAAGCAACCGATCACCTCGCCAAAGAGAACACGGAATCATGCGTACGACAGGGATATCCCGCCATCACGGCACACACGGCACACACGGCATCGAAACCAACAATCGCCATTGGGGTCGATTCGCCTGGCTGGCGGTCCTGCTGGGACTCTTCCTGCCGGCCGCGGCATTCGCCGAGGGCACCGCGCACCCGCTCGACTTCACATCGCACTGGGCCGGTTGGACCAGCCTGATCGTGTTCATCGTCGCCTATGCAATGGTCATCGGCGAAGAGACGCTGCATCTGCGCAAGTCCAAGCCGGTGATCGTCGCGGCTGGCATCATCTGGGTGCTGGTCGCCATTGCCTATGCCCAGACCGGCGATATCCATACCGCCGAAATCGCGATGCGCCATAACCTGCTCGAATTCGCCGAGCTGTTCCTGTTCCTGCTCGCAGCGATGACCTTCATCAACACGATGGAAGAGCGCGGCGTGTTCGACGTGTTGCGTGTTTGGCTGGTCACACGTGGTTTCTCGCTGCGGACCATCTACTGGCTGACCGGAGGCTTGGCGTTCTGCATTTCACCGGTCGCCGACAACCTGACCACCGCCTTGCTGATGGCCACCGTGGCCATGGCCGTCGGCGGCGCAAACCACAAGTTCGTCGCCGTCGCCTGCATCAACATCGTGATCGCGGCAAATGCCGGCGGCGCTTTCTCGCCATTCGGTGATATCACCACGCTGATGGTCTGGCAGAAGGGACTGATCGATTTCAGCGAATTCTTCGCCCTGTTCATTCCGTCCGTCGTGAACTGGCTGGTGCCGGCGGCACTGATGTCGTTCACGGTTTCTTCCGAGCGGCCGGCAGCGCTGAACGAATCAGCCGAACTCAAACACGGTGCCTGGTTCGTGGTAGGGCTGTTCATCGTGACCATTGCCATGGCAGTGTCGGCACACAACTTCCTGCACATGCCTCCAGTGCTCGGCATGATGACCGGCCTGGGCCTGTTGAAGTTCTTCGGCTACTACCTCAAGCGCCGTGCCCACAGCTTGGCGGAGAAAGGCACAAGCGAGGCCAGGCGTCAGACCGACGCGATGCTGGAAAAAGGTGAGAACAACCTGGGCGAGCACCAGCTCGACCTCGAAGGCACTGAGACCGTGCCACCCAATCAGACGACGGTGCAGCCGGGCCAACTTCCCTACAACATCTTCAAATCGCTGGAACGCGCCGAGTGGGACACGTTGATGTTCTTCTACGGCATCATCCTGTGCGTCGGCGGACTCGGCACCCTCGGTTACCTGGCACTGGGTTCGGAACTGATGTACGGCCAGCTCGGTCCCACTGGTGCCAATATCCTGGTCGGCGTGCTGTCGGCGATCATCGACAACATCCCGGTGATGTTCGCGGTGCTGGCGATGCTGCCGGACATGTCACACGGACAATGGCTGCTGGTCACGCTGACCGCCGGCGTGGGTGGATCCATGCTGGCTATCGGCTCGGCGGCCGGCGTCGCCGTGATGGGACAGGCGCGAGGCATCTACACCTTCTTCGCCCACCTGAAATGGACCTGGGCCATTGCGCTGGGTTACGCCGCCAGCATCTGGGTGCACTTCCTGATCAACGCTGACATGTTCTAGGGCCCGTGCACAGTGCGCGTCGGTGGCCACCATTGGCGGCCGGCGCCGCATCATTCACGCCCGCAAGCAGATCACTCCGTCACCGGCGCCGACTTCTGCCGCTGGCGCAAGGCCTCGAGTTTCCCCAGCACCGACTGCGCCCGGTCGATGCGTCCGATGATCTCTTCGTCCTGCGGCTGCAGTGTCAGTGCGGCCTTCCAGGTGGAGACTGCCGCTTCGAGCTGTTCATCCAGGTAGAGATGATCACCGAGCTTGATCAGGGCCTCGATCTGCGGACTGATCATCGACATCGCCTGCTCCTGCAATCCGGCGACTTCCTCGTTGCCCGGCTGCAGGCTCTCGACCTTCTTCAGGGTGTCGAGCGCACCGCGATAATCGTGCGCGTCGATCGCCGCCCGGGCATTGTCCATCAGTACCCTTGCGCGCGCCTTGCGCTCCCGTTCCTCGTTGGCCCGGCGGCGCTGTGCAGCGACGCTGGCGACCTTGCGCAGCTGCTCGTCGACCGCGGCCAGCCGCGTCTCCACCGCCCCATCGACCGACAACCAGGAAGCAACATCGAAACAGCGCTTGGCCAGTTGTGGAGTGGCTGCGACGTGATGTTCGGCACACTGCACCAGGTTCTCAAGCTGCGCTGTCAGTCGTTCCCGCCAGTAGATGCGCCGCGAGATGATGACCAGGTCGTCAGGCCGGCCAAGGGACAGTTTTTCCAACAGCCCCACCTTGCGCCGGAGGTTTTCCGACTCGCTGACCAGAATCTGGTCTTCGAGGCGGCGTTCCTCACGCTGCCATTCACTGCTGATTTCCTCGCGTGCTACTGCCAATTCAGCGGCGTCTGCGGGAAAACTCAGGCTCGCGGAGTCCAGGTAGCGCAAACCTTCCGCCCATCGGCCGCGCCCAGTGATGTCACGCGCGATGGCCACCGCCTCTGCGGCAGATGCCGGTGGATTCAGCAGCGGCTTGGCCGGTTGCAGACGCTCGCCGAATCCGGCGCAGCCGGCCAGCAAGAGCAGCATCGGTGGCAATAGCCAACGCAGCATTCAGCCTCCGGCCTCGCTCAGAATCCTTTCGATCAACAGGTCTGCATCGACGTCGCGCGCGACCGCCTCCACATCCATCACGCAGACCTCGACGTTCTCCTTGCGGCCACGCAGCTGCACCGGCCCCATGTCGGCATAGTGTTCGAGTCGGCCCGGCTGACCGTTGCCAAGCATGGTACAGGTGAGCATGACGCCGCCCGGCTCGGCCATGCCGCACAGGCGTGCGGCGACGTTCACGGTATCGCCGACCACGGTATATTGCATCCGCGCCGCACTACCGAGGTTGCCGGCAAGCATCGGGCCACTGCTGATGCCGACACGCAGGCGCACGGTCGCCTGTCCGGCAGCTTCACGCCGTTCATTGATGTGACCGGTCAGTTGCTGAATCAGCATGCCGCAGGTCATTGCATGCAGCGCATGGTGGGCATCGGCATGCGGCGCCCCGAACACGATCATGATGGCGTCGCCGATGAACTTGTCGACCGTCCCGCCGCAGCTCTCGGCGGCCAGTGCGAAATAGCCGAAGTAATCGTTGAGCAGTGCGGCCACGTCGCCGGGCTCGCGCGTCTCCGACATCTCGGTGAATCCGACGATGTCGCAGAACAACACACTGCCAGTCACGCAATCACCGCCGAGCATGGTGTCGCTGGCCAGCACCTGCTGCGCCACCTGGGGCGAGACATAGCGTGAGAATGCCGCCTCGATCTGGCTCTTGCGGCGCACGCCTTCGACCAGGTGCTGGAAGGTGCCGAGCACCTGGCCGATCTCGTCCCGACGCTCGAACACGCCGCTCAGCGCATGATCATCGAGCGACTCGCCGGCCCGAGCAAGACGTTCGATCGGTCGCGACAGACGATGGGCCAGCACGAAGGCCAACATGACTCCGACGAATATCATCAGCAGTGTCGAGACCATCAGGAAGCGCAGCGTGACCTTCAGGTCGCGTTCCAACGGTGAGCGGTCGATGCTGACCGTCAGATAGCCGGCCGTGACATCCTGGAACACCACCGGACTCACGTAGGACACTGCCTGGTGGGCCCCGTTCTCCCAATCCCAGGAACGCACCGTCGAAAGGCCGGTCAATGACGCCGGACGGTCTGGCGGCGTCACACCGGCGGTGATCACCGTGGCACCGTCGAGATCGTAAAGCGCCGTGCCGAGAACCAGCTCACTCTGCGTCTGACGTTGCAGCAGAATCTGCAACGTCAGCGTGTCGCCCGCCATCAGCGGTTCGCCGCTGACCCGCGCAAGTTGCTCGACGATGACCTGGCTGAAGCGGTCGACCTGGCTGCGGTAGCCGGCCTCCTGCTGCTGGATCAGGTAGAAACCGAGCACGCCCATCGCCAGCACGATCAGCGACGCGATGCTGACCGACCATTTCAGACCCAGGGGAATCGGCGAGTTTTCGTAGTGCCGCCACATGCGTCGCAGCATAGCGCCGAAGCCCGTTGCCTGCGTAGCGGGTCCGGGCAGCCAACAGGACTGGGAATGGTCAACGAGGCCCAATATCAACTCCAATGCCGGGGTGGCGGCGTGCGCGAGGGCGGAGTGTACACCCTGGGAACCTAAAGAATGATGGCACGCCGGCAACAGCCTGAACCGGGATGTAATGTTACTCTGTAACACCCAGCACCTCTTCCCCGATCAGCAGGATCCTGGTTTTCGATCGCCCCGACCCGGGACACGGCCTGTTTTTATCGTCGCCCCGGCAGGTTCAGCATTGGTTCAGGCTGCGGGCGCTAGGGTTGCTTCAGGCTGCAAGGGGCAGCATCAACGGCGGAGGCGGAACCAAAATGCATAAGATCCCAACCCTGATTGCCAGCCTGGTCCTGGCCGGAGGTATCGTCCAGAACGCGCATGCAGATGTCGGTCGCGACCGGCCTGGTCCGGCTTTCGGCAAGGTCCTGCATGTCAAACCACTTTACGAAACGGTCGCGGTGGAAGTCCCGGAACAGCAATGCTGGTCGGATTCCGACGACTACGGCGTCGGCCGTCGCTATTTCAATGGCGACGGTCGCCAGCTGGCCGGCACCTTGATCGGTGGCGTGGTCGGCGGGGTGCTGGGCAACCAGGTCGGCGGCGGCAGTGGGCGTACCGTAATGACCATCGCGGGCACGGTGCTTGGTGCAATGGCCGGCAACCGCATCGCCGATCACTGGACCGCGGACACCTACCAAGGCGCCGGCAACGACCAGCACTGCACAACCCTCTCGCGCACCCAGGAGCGCGAAGAGCTGGTCGCTTACCATGTAAAATACCGCTACCGGGGACGCGTGTTCTTCACCGAGACCGACTATCATCCGGGCGAATGGATACGCGTCGACCGGGGGCTGAAGGGTCTGCACGCGACCCGCTTCTGATCCGAGGACAAGAGGCGCCAGGGCGCCGGGACCGCAAACATGAAAACGTTGTTGACTGCGTTCTTGATCGGCCTGATGGTCGCACACGGTGCGTCTGCCGGAGACCGCCGCAAGTCGCTCGACGAGGCGGTCTCCGACGCACGCGATCGTTACAACGGCCGGGTGTTGTCGGCCGAAACCCGCAATCGCGGCGGGCGCGAGTCACACAACATCCGGATCCTGACCGACGATGGCCGGGTCAAGCGCCTGCAGATCGACGCCGAGTCGGGCCGTCCCGAGCGCGGCCGCCGGTAGCCGGCGATGCGCATCCTGGTCGTCGAAGACGAGCCGACCCTGCGCGAACAGCTGACCGCGCAGCTGAAGCAGCGGGGATATTCGGTCGATGGCGCCGAGGACGGCGAGACCGGCCTTTACCTCGGGCGCGAGTACCCGATGGACCTGGCCATCATCGATCTCGGCCTGCCGGGAATCTCGGGCATCGACCTGATCCGCGAACTGCGCCAGCTCAAGCGCCCGTTTCCGATTCTCATCCTGACCGCGCGCGACGCCTGGCAGGACAAGGTCGAAGGACTCGAGAGCGGTGCCGACGACTACCTGACCAAGCCCTTCCACAGCGAGGAACTGCTGGCGCGGGTCAACGCCCTGCTGCGGCGCGCGGCCGGCCACAGCTCGCCGCTGCTCGAGGTCGGCGAAATGGGTATCGACACGGTCACGCAGCAGGTCACGGTCGATGGCGAGGCGGTCACCCTGACCGCGCACGAATACCGCATTCTCGAATACCTGACCGTGCACGCCGGCAAGGTCATCTCCAAAACCGAGCTGACCGAGCATGTCTACGACCAGGATTTCGATCGTGACAGCAACGTGGTCGAGGTGCTGGTCGGGCGGATCCGCAAGAAGATCGACCCGGATGGCAAGCGTAAACCGATCGAGACACTGCGCGGTCGCGGCTATCGACTGGTCACCTAGGGTCTGCGGATGGCGCACTCGATCACCCGGCGCCTGCTGGTCAGCAACCTGGTCGTGCTGGCCGCATTTCTCGGACTGGCCGGTGCCGCGCTCGACCGCGCATTCCGCAACAGCAGCGAGGCCGCGGTGCGCGAACGCCTGCAGGCACATGTCTATACCCTGCTCGCGACCGCGGACGAGGATGCCAACGGACGCATGCGCCTGCCCGAGGTGCTTGGCGCACCCGCATTCAACTCGCCGGATTCGGGCCTGTATGCTGAGGTCAGTGGCGAGAACGGAGGCTACCGCTGGCGCTCCGGCTCCCTGATCGGGAAGGACCGGCGCCTGGTCAGCGAAATCGGCGTGGGCGTGACCGTGTTTCGCCTGACACCGGAGCTGTCGATCTTCGAACAGGGCATCAGCTGGGAGGACGACGATGGCAAACCCCAACGCTATACCTTGGCCGTCGCCGCCGATTCCCACACCCTGGTCGCCGAACAACGCGCATTCCGCAACACCCTGTGGATCTGGCTCGGTGGCGTCGCCGGCCTGCTGCTGTTGATGCAAACCATGCTGGCGCGCTGGGGCCTGGCACCGCTGCGCGCGATGAGTGCGGCTGTGCGACGCATCGAGACCGGTGACAGCAACCAGGTCGAGGGGGAAGTGCCGGAGGAACTGACCGCATTGAGCGACAACCTCAATTCGCTGATCACTCAGAACCGGTCGCGCCAGGAACGGGTGCGCAACAGCCTCGCCGATCTCGCACACAGCATGAAGACACCCCTGGCGGTGTTGCGTGGCGCCGCCGAACAATGCCCGGACAGCGACCTGCGCGAGGCGATCGTCGAACAGAGCGAGCGGATCGACCAGATCGTGCGTTACCAGCGCCAGCGAGCCGCGGTTGCCGGCATCAGCAGTGTCACCCGCAGCGTCGATGTCGTGCCCGTGCTCGAGCGGCTGTGCGCCGGCCTGGACAAGGTCCACCGCGACCGCGGGATTGCGGCGAAACGGGTCCTGCCTTCTCAGCTGATGCTACGCGCCGACCAGGGCGACCTGTTCGAACTGTTCGGCAACCTGCTGGAAAACGCCTACAAGCATGCGCGCGCAAGAGTGCGAATCAGCGCCGCCCAGCAGACCGGCGGCATCGAAGTAGTCATTGACGACGATGGGCCCGGTATCGCAACGCAGGATGTCGATCGCGTCCTGCGCCGCGGCGAACGCGCCGACCAACATCATCCCGGCGAGGGTATCGGCCTAGCCGTGGCCAGCGGAATCGTCACCCAGTACCAGGGGACGCTGAGCATCGGAACGGCGGACACCGGTGGCGCGTCGATCCGCATCACGCTACCGGGCTGAGTCCGCGAACCGTTTTGTTCCCGGCCGTTCAAGCGCGCGCCCTGCCCGCCGCTAATGTAGGCACACCTGAGCAGGTCGCCAATTGACACAATCGATGATGAGCGATTCCACCGATCAACCCATGATCCGCTTCGGCGGCGAACTGATTCCGGCCCACGATGCCTGGAAGAAGATGGAAACGGTCACCGTCGTGGTCGACCATATCGATCGCTTCAACGAACACTTTCCGCACCTTTCCAGCCGCAATACCCGCGATGTGGTACCGCTGGTGCGTCGCCGACTCAAGGAGATCGAGCTGCATATCCCGCGCCCGGTCGAGTTGCCCGACATCGGTCCGGAAGCGGCCGCGTTGCTTGCCAGCGCCGCTCCCGAGGATGTTCTCGACATGCTGGCGGAAAAGCACGGCGCCCAGATCACGCTGGTCCAGCTGGTCCAGCTGGCTGGCGAAGCCGCCTATCTCGGCGCCCTGGTTCGCGAGGGTAAGGAATTCGAGAACAACCGCATCCTGCCGGAACAGACCGCCCAGTTGTGGAATGAACTCGGTCGCCCGGTCCCCGGCGGCGGACTTTGGTCGGCAAAGAAGGTAGAGATGGTCCTGAGCGGAAAGATCGGGTGATTCAGGTCTCGGCGTCCAGGTCCAGCAACCCGTAGCAGTGACGCAACCCGGTCGGCCTTGGCACATCCGGGAACACGTGACCGAGATGCGATCCACAACCCCTGGCGGCACACCTCGATTGGCACCAGGCCACGCGCCCGCTCGGGGCGATGCGCACGACATACACGATACCGCTCCTCGGCCAGTGCTCGCGCCGGTTCCGTTCGGTCTTCGCGATCTTGCCGATCATGACTTCACCTGTCCGAAAGGCCAGACCCGGCGATGCGACGGGTTATTGCGCTTGATCGTGTTTTCCGACGGTCACTATACTCGCGACCCAGTATTCACTGTGCCAAGCGGGTAACTCTCATGGATCTGCGTGCCTTTCATCCCCCTCTCCGCACCCTGATGGGCCCGGGTCCGTCCGATGTCCCCCCGAGGATCCTCGAAGCACTCGGGCGGCCGACGATCGGCCACCTGGATCCGGCCTTCATTGAGCTGATGGACGAGGTGAAAGCGCTGTTGCAGTACGTGATGAAGACCGAGAACGCCCTGACCATGCCGGTTTCCGCCCCCGGATCGGCCGGCATGGAGGCCTGCTTCGTCAACCTGGTCGAACCCGGTGACAAGGTGATCGTGTGCCAGAACGGGGTGTTTGGCGGACGCATGAAGGAGAACGTCGAACGCTGTGGCGCCGAGGCTGTCATGGTCCACGATGCCTGGGGCAGCGCAGTCGATCCGCAGAAACTCGAAGACGCCCTGATCGCCAATCCCGATGCCAGCGTTGTCGCGTTCGTACACGCCGAAACATCCACCGGCGCCCAATCGGATGCCCGCACCCTGGTCGAGCTGGCGCACAAACACGGCTGCCTGACCATCGTCGATGCCGTGACCTCGCTCGCCGGTTCGCCGCTGAAGGTCGACGAATGGCAGATTGACGCGCTCTATTCCGGAACCCAGAAGTGCCTGTCGTGCGTGCCGGGAATCTCGCCGGTCACCTTCAGCGAACGCGCTCAGCACCGGATCCGCAACCGCACGCACAAGGTGCAGAGCTGGTTCCTCGACATGAACCTGATCATGGGTTACTGGGGCCAGGGGACCAAGCGTGCCTACCACCACACGGCGCCGGTCAACGCCATGTATGCGCTGCATGAAGCACTGCTCATGGTCCGTGAAGAAGGCCTGGAAAACGCCTGGGACCGGCACCGTCGCAATCACCTCGCGCTGCGCGCCGGCCTCGAGGCCATGGGCCTGAGTTTCATCGTCGACGAAGCCCATCGACTGCCGCAGCTGAATGCGGTCACGATCCCTGAAGGCGTGGACGATGCCGCCGTGCGCAGCCGGCTGCTGCGCGACCATCACCTCGAGATCGGGGCCGGACTGGGTGACCTGGCAGGCAAGGTCTGGCGGATCGGCCTGATGGGCTACGGCAGCCGGATCGAGAACATCACCGCCTGCCTCGGGGCGCTCGAGGCTGTTCTCACTGACATGGGCGCGCCTGTTGCGCACGGTGTCGCGCTGTCGGCCGCCGAGCAGGTACTGGCAGCGGCCTGAAGCGGTCGATGGTCGTCCGACGAGGGCCGCGCGCGCGCCTGCTGTTGACCCTGGCGGCGCTCGCCAGCCTGATCGTCGGCTACTACCTCGGCCAGGCGTGGCAGCGTCGGCCGCTCGACGAGCTGTCTGCCATCGTCTACCCGACGCCAAGACTCATCGATTACGGCGAGCTGCTGGCCACGAGAACATCCGGCACGGACCAGCCCTGGAGGCTGTTCGTCGTCGCCGATACGACGGCGCCAAAATGTGCCGAACTGCTGCGTCATCACGCACTGGTACACAACCGGCTCGCCACGCACGCAGGCATTCAGAAACAGTTGCGCCTTACCCTGCTCGCCTATGACGATCCGGACGACGACCAGGTTGCGCATTTCGCCGGCTCCTTGCCGTGGCTCGACGTGCTCGCCGCAGCGCCGCAGGAACTCGCGGAACTCAGTGCGCAACTGGGCATCCAACCGTTGACCGACGACTGGTGCAGCCCACTACAAAGCAATGCCGTGCTGGTTTCGCCGGCACGCGAGGCATGGGCGCTGGTACCGCACGAGGCTCCGGTTATCATGGCCCGCAACATCACCACCATCATCGAGTTCGTGGAGTAAGGCCGGACATGTCGCAATCGAGCAAACCGGGATTGCTGGATCACCTGGGCACCAACCTGCTGCGCATCCTGCCGCAGCACCTGCTCGCAGCTGGCATGTATCGCATTGCACGCAGTCGCCGTCCGTGGCTGAAGAACCTGCTGATCGACCGCATCAGCCAGCGTTACGGGGTCGACATGAGCGAGGCCGCCGAGCCACATGCCCAGACCTATGCCAGCTTCAACGATTTCTTCACCCGCGCACTGAAGGACGACGCCCGTCCGATCGCGCCCAACGCCATCGTGTCGCCGGCCGACGGCCGTGTCAGCCAGATCGGTGGCATCGACGGCGACTCGTTGGTGCAGGCCAAGGGTCACAACTTCTCACTGCAGGCATTGCTGGCGGGCGATCGCACCGCGGCCATGGCGTTCGAAGATGGATCGTTCACGACCATCTACCTGTCACCCAAGGACTACCATCGCGTGCACATCCCCTACGCCGGCACACTGCGCTCGATGGTGTTTGTACCTGGCGACCTGTTCAGCGTGAGCGAGGCGACAACGCAGCTGGTACCCGGCCTGTTCGCACGCAACGAGCGCGTGATCTGTCACTTCGATACCGAGCTTGGCCCGATGGCCGTGATCCTGGTCGGAGCGATTTTCGTCGGCAGCATGCAGACGGTCTGGCATGGCGAGGTGCGCGCACGCCGTGGACAACCGACGCGCTGGTCCTACCAGGGTGAGCAGGCACCCCGGTTTGCCGCGGGCGAGGAGATCGGTCGCTTCAACATGGGATCGACCGTGATCGTGCTGTTGCCTCCCGGCGCCGTTGACTGGGACCGCTCGCTGCAAGCTGGCAGCGCGGTACGTATGGGCCAGGCACTGGGCCAGCCAGGGAATGGCCTGTCAGGGGATGCGTGACACGACGGCACGCTGACTGGCGAGCATCGCGGCGATGTCCGCATGCCCAGCTGCACGCGCCCAGTCATGGGCCGAACGGCCCTGGGCATCCCGGATCGAGGTGTCAGCCTGCAGTTCGAGCAGTGCCCGAACCGTCTCGCGGTGGCCGCGTTTGGCCGCCCAGATCAGCGCGGTCCAGCCACGCGTGATCTCGATTTCGTCAACATCGGCGCCGGCCGCGGCGAGTCGCTGCACCACCTGCGCATGACCATTGCCGGCCGCCAGCATCAGCGCCGTGTAGTAACCCTTTTCATGCAATGCCACCCGTGCTCCGGCGTTCAGCAGACTTTCGACCGTTTCCAGGTGACCGTACTGCGCGGCCAGCATCAGCGGCGTGCGGTAGCAGATGTCACGCCGGTCGACATCGCCGTGCTGCGTGATCGTCTCCAGCAGGCGGGCCGTGTCGCCCTGTTCAGCCAGTGCGTGCGCATCGACAACGGGCGTCCGGGCCCGCTCCGCAGATTCGCAGGCAGCCAGGATCACGACTAGGGAAATGACCAGCATGACGCGCATTGGATCAGCATGCCATCGACGGCTGCCGGCGCGCATTGACAATAATCACCGACAGCAGATCAGGCAGCCGACAACTCAACAGCGCTGCAGAGAAAAACTCAGCACTTCATCGATATCGCGCAACGACAGGCGCAGCATCAGCAAGCGGTCGAGTCCCATCGCCACGCCACTGCAGGCCGGCACACCATGCTGCAGGGCATCGATCAGCCGCCGGTCCACCTTGACCGGTTCCAGCCCGGCCGAGCGGCGCAGGCAGTTCTCGGCCTCGAAGCGCGCTGCCTGTTCATCGGCATCGACCAGCTCGTCGAAACCGTTGGCCAGCTCGATCCCACGATGGAACAGTTCGAAACGGGCCGCGGACAGACCGTCGGGATTGAGTCGCGCGAGCGCGGCCTGGCTGGCCGGGTAGTCGGTGACGAAGCACAATGCCTCGGCACCCAGACCGGGCTGCAGCAGATGACTGAACAGCAAATCCAGCCAGCCATCGCGCGACAGGAGCATGCCTTCGGCACCGAGAATGTTGTGAGCGAGCGCAATCGAGCGCAGCCCGTCAGGGTCGACCGTGAACACATCGATGCCAAGCAGGTCCGCGAATAGACCCGCGTAGGAATGTGATTCGCTTTTCAGCCCGGGGCGATCGAGAACCAGGCGTGCCACCTGCGCGACCTCGTCGATCAGCCCATGGATGTCAACGCCGGGCCGATACCACTCGAGGATCGTGAACTCGGGATTGTGCAGCCGGCCCGCCTCGCCGTCGCGAAACGCCTTGCACACCTGGTAGATCGGCCCGCTGCCGGCTGCCAGCAGACGCTTCATCGCGAACTCGGGCGACGTCTGCAGATACAGGCGGGCGCCTGCCGGGTAGATCGGCCCCGTGTAAAGTGCTGTCAGCGGCTGAAGCGCCGGGTCGGTACCGGCCGTGCTGGCCGCCAGCGGGGTTTCGACCTCGATGGCGCCCGTCGCGGCGAAGTGCTGGCGCAAGGCGGCGAGCATGGCTGCCCGCGCGCGCAAAGCCGCCAGACTGGCACCCGGACGCCAGTCGCTGTCGAGCGGGTCCCTACTCGTCCTTGACCCGGCTGACATAATCACCGGTACGGGTGTCGACCTTGATCTTCTCACCGGTCTGGATAAATAGCGGTACGCGGACCACGGCGCCGGTCTCCAGCGTGGCCGGCTTGCCACCACCGCCCGAAGTGTCACCCTTGAGGCCGGGATCGGTCTCTGTGATCTCCAGGACGACGAAATTCGGCGCTTCGACGGCGATCGGCGTACCGTTCCACAGCGTGACCATGCACAGGTCCTGCTCCTTGATCCACTTCACCGACTCGCCCATGGCGTTGGCATCGGCCTGGACCTGTTCAAAGCTGTCGTTGTCCATGAAGTGCCAGAATTCACCGTCGCTGTACAGGTACTGCAGGTCGCGGTCGACGACATCGGCTGCCTCGACCGTTTCACCGGACCGGAAGGTCTTTTCCAGCACCCGGCCGGTCTTGAGGTTACGGATCTTCACCCGGTTGAAAGCCTGACCTTTGCCCGGCTTGACGAATTCGTTTTCAATGATGGTGCACGGGTCACCGTCCAACAGCAGTTTGAGACCGCCCCGGAATTCGTTTGTGCTGTAAGTCGCCATTCGATCCTCGTCAAAAACACAAGAGCAACCAAAGCCCCTAATGATACCCCTTTCCCCCCAAGGCTTGCAGCCTGAACAGTGGCAGCAGGACCTCGCCGATGCCTTCAACAGTCCGCGCGAACTGCTGGAGTTCCTTGCCCTCGACCAGGCCGACCTGGCGGGTGTCGACCTCGACCAAGCGAATCCCTTCCCGCTGCGCGTTCCACGTTATTTCGCCCGGCTGATGCGGTCCGGCGACCCGCACGATCCGCTGCTGCGGCAGGTCCTGCCGATGCAGGCCGAACACAGCGCCGAACCCGGCTATGCAAGCGACCCGGTCGGTGATCTGAACGCCCTTCGTGACACGGCACTGCTGCAGAAATATCGCGGTCGCGCATTGGCGATCACCACAGGTGCCTGCGCTGTCCACTGTCGCTACTGCTTCCGCCGCCATTTCCCTTACGCCGAGCAGTCGCTGCTGCGCCATTGGCAGTCAACATTGGAAACGCTCGCCGCGATGCCCGACGTCGATGAGCTGATCCTCAGTGGCGGTGACCCGCTGAGCCTGTCGGACCGGCGCATTGCAACCTTGCTCGCCGATACCGCCCGGCTGACCCGGCTGCGACGGCTGCGGCTGCATACGCGCCTGCCGGTGGTCCTGCCTGGCCGGGTCACGCCAGCGCTGTGCGCAATGCTGCAGGAGTGCGGGCTGGCGGTGGTCGTCGTCATCCACGCCAATCACCCGAACGAGATCACGCGCGAACTCGGCGCGGCCCTCGCCGCCCTGCGCGGCGCCGGTGCGACATTGCTGAATCAGGCGGTTCTGCTCAAGGACATCAACGATAGCGCCGATACCCTGGTCAGGCTCAGCGAGTCCTTGTTCAGCGCGGGCGTACTGCCGTACTACCTGCATCTGTTGGACCCGGTGGCCGGCGCGGCCCACTTCGACGTCGACGAATCGCGCGCAAAGGCATTGCTGGCACAGCTGAGTGCAAGCCTGCCGGGTTACCTGGTGCCCAAATTGGTTCGCGAGGTCCCCGGGGCCCCGAACAAGGTGACTGTCACGGCATGAGCGGCACGACGCCGACAGGCTGCACAGATCGACGACCTGCGGCTAAACTTGGTGTCTGGCAGGAACTTGCGCATGCAATCGCCGGGCGGCAGAAACGCTTCGCCGGTGGCGGATAACGATTCATCCCAAAAACTCGACTGACTGGCGAAAACATTGACTGCGACCGACGATACAAGCACGCCACAGGGAGCCGGCCGAGACGATACCAATTCACGCCCGCTGCTCGGCCTGCAGATACCGCAGCAGTCCGCCGCCAAGGCCGACAACCTGCTGCTCGACCCGAAAGAGACCGAGGCCTGGTTCGAATCCCTGCCGATGGCCAACATCGGCGAGACCGCGCGCCGGATCTACAACACCCTGGTCGAGTTCAACCGGATCGAGATCCCCGATCTCCTGCGTGCCAAGACGGTGGAAAAATTCCGCCCTCCGGTGGAATACATCACCAGCAACCTGCAGAAACACTACATCGACGTCGGCCTGCCTCTTTCGACCAAGGGCGCCAAGACCGCGGCACTCGCACGCGAACTGCAAAAGGAACTGGCCACCTCGTACAAGATCATCATCGAACGGATGATCTCGGGATCGAGCAGCGGTTTCGACCGGCGACTGTTGATCATCGCGCTGCATCGCGCACTGCACTACCTCGGCCAGACCATGCTGCAGCATGCGCTGGTCTACAGCGGCTGGCCGGAAGGCATGTGGCGCGAGATCAACAGCATCTATGCCTACGCCTCACAGAACAACATCCATCGCACGCCGGTAAAGGCCGACGATGGTCGTCAGAAAAACGCAAGCACCAGCATCGAGGAGCTGTTCAAGGCGCTGATGCTGTTCGCCAGTTCCACCCCTCATCGCCTACGTCAGAGCCATGCACGCCTGTTGTTCGCACACCTGGACGACTGGTCGCGTTACACGACGATCCTCAACGAAGACGATGGTGGAACCAGCCTCGGACGTTTCAACGTCGACCTTTGGGCCGACTCGGCACCGATGCACAACTCACTGCGCACGCCGGTCCCCGGCAAACGGATCGCGATCCTCGACGTACGTGAACTGTTGAAGCAATTACGTTCCGACTTCGAACAGGCACCGTGGGACAACCGTAGCGGCACGCAGGCGGCGAGGTCTCCGTTGACGCGGCCTCTGCTGCGACTTCTGATCCTGGCCTGGAGTCGCCCGCCGGACCGCCGCTTCGTGCGCACCAAGCTCAATTTCGACCTGCGCGTCGTCGCCGGACTGCATTCGGTGTATGGCAATCTGCAGGCAGAAGACTCGCTGCCCTACTCGACCACACGCACGCCGGTCTTCTCATTGGACGAGACCGATTCGCCCGAAGCCGGCGCGCGACGCAAGATCCGCTGGTCCTCGGGCAGCCTCGAGAACGTTCATCTCGCGCCACTGGACAGTGAACTGGCAACCGACTCGCTGTTCGTCGAGAGTCAGCTCGAACCGATTGCGGGCCTGCCCCCCTCACGCCTCGATGAATTCGGTGAGGCCAGCGATGCACCGGCAACCACGGAGCACGAGCACGAGCCACACGCAGTCAAGACGGTCAACGAGAGTGCCGGCGGTTATTGTATCCGCTGGCAGGGCGATGGCATTCCACGGGTGAAGATCGGTGAGCTGATAGGCGTCGAATCGCCGGCAGATCGAAGCACTTACGGCCTTGGCGTGATTCGCTGGATGAAACGGGTCGACGAGAAGGCGATCGACCTCGGCCTCGAGGTCATCTCGACGCGTTGCGAGGCCGCGGATGTCCGCGAAAAACCCAAGGCGGCCAAGCGTGATGCACCCTCCTTCAAATGCCTGGTGGTCACCGATTCCGATCCCGCGAGCAACTCGACCGCCAGCCTGATAATGAGCACGATGAGCCTGCAAACGGGAACTGACCTGCTGCTGAGCCGTGGCGGTCAGGAGCAATTGATCAGGCTCACCCGATTGGTCGAGTTCAGCAGCGCTTTTGCACGCTATCATTTCGAATCGGTTGCCACCAGCGAAGCCGAGCCGAACAGCGGTGAGCGGCCAGGTGACGAATTCAATGACCTCTGGGGCAACCTCTAGTGGCTATCACGCGTAATGTCGATTCGTTACCAAAGACCTGCTTGCAGGGGATGACTCTTGTCTGCTTTCGCTGAAACCTTACCCGTGGATTCGGACGCCCCGGAAACCCCGGTCGAACTTCTCGCGATCGGTTGCGCACTCGGCGTCGCCGATGGCTTCGCCAATGCCCTGCGCAACCAGGGCCAGGCCGCTCATCTCAAGACCGCCGATACCACGGAAACCCTTTCCCAACTGCTCAGCGCAGATGGCTGCGAGCTGGTCGTCATCAACGCAGATGCGCAGACGATTTCGCCGGTCGAGGCGATCGGCAAGGTGCGTGCGCTGAATCCTGCCGCGAGCATCCTGCTGGTATGCAAAAACCCGGTGGACGTACGCAGCATGGCGATCGACCACGGCCTCCAGGACCTGATCGATATCAACGACGAGGAACACGTCGCATTGGCGATACGTCGCGAGCATCAGACACTGCAACTGCGCAGCGAAGTCGCCCGACTGAAGCGCCAACTCGACGAGGCAGAGGCACGCAGCAATGTGCTCGTACAGAGCTCACGGGACGCCATCGCCTACGTGCACGAGGGGATGTACCTGAACACCAACCAGGCATACCTTGATTTGTTCGGCTATGAATCGGCCGATGAGATCGATGGACTCCCCATCATGGATATGATCGGCCCGGATTCGCGGGCGCGCTTCAAGGCCGCTTTGCGCAAGGTCGATGAAACCGGCAAGCACACCGAAGAATTCAGCTGCGTGACTGCCGACAAAAGTGAATTCAAGGCGCGCATGGAATTCGCGCCGGCAAGCATTGATGGAGAAAACTGCACGCAGCTGATGATTCGCGACCAGAGCCAGAACCTGGCCCTGCAGAAGCGTATCGAAGAACTCACCAGCAAGGACGCTCAAACCGGATTCTTCAACCGGCAGTCGTTCATGGAGCGCCTCGAAGCCCTGGTGAGTAAGCAGGAACGCGATGGCAATGGCCACGCACTGGTGCAGCTTTCGATCACCAACTATGCGGCAATGCGTGAAAACTGCGGATTCGGCTGTGCCGAACAGATGCTTACCGAAGCCGCCAGCGTGCTTGCCGCAACCGCGACCCGTGCGCACACTCTGGCCCGCTTCGGCGACCACGACTTCATGATTCTCTGCGACGATGAAGAACCGGCACTGGAAGTCGCCGAACGCTGCCTGCACAACCTGCGCGCACATGCCTTCAAAAGCATCAAGGATGCACCGATCAAACCGGCCTACTCGATCGGCGTGACCCGCACCGAGAGAGGCGACGAGGTCACTGCACACGAATTGATCAACCGGTCCTGCCGCGCGACCGGCATCGCTCGGTCCGAGGGCGAGAATCGGGTCGTGTTCTACAATGACGAAATTCCCGGCGACACCGGGCACCTGGCCGAAGCCGATGCTGCGGTCGTGCGGCTCATCGACAATGCGCTGGCCAACGACGGTTTCCGTCTCAAGTACCAACCGATCGTGAGCCTGCAGGGTGATACCCGCGAGAATTATTCCGTCTACCTGCGCCTGGTGGACGATTCCGGCAAGGAACTGGTGCCCGACGTCTTCCTATCCCCGGCGCGTGACGCCAGCCGACTGGCCGAAGTCGACCGCTGGGTGGTACGAAATGCGATTCGCGAACTGGCCAGTCACCGACGCGATGGCAAGAAGATCATCTTCTACATCATCCTGTCACGCGCTGGCATCGAGGACGACTCGATGCTGCTGTGGATCGTGGACTGCCTGCGTGAATTTCGTGCCAAGGGATCCTGGCTCACGTTCCAGTTTCGCGAAAGCGATCTGCGCCACTCGCTGACCCCAGCCAAGGAACTGATCAGCGGTCTACGCAAGATCAACTGCCGGATCGCAGTCAACAACTTCAGCGACTCTGCAGCTGTGGATGCCTTGCTGGAACACATCCAGGTCGACGTGGTCAAACTGTCCCCGGAACTGATGCGCGACCTGGCCAGCAATGCTGATCAACAGGACAAGATGAGTGACATCAACAGCAGGCTGCAGGCGGCGGGGTACAAAACCATCGCCAGCGGAGTTGAGGATGCGAGCAGCCTGGCGATCCTGTGGAATGTCGGCGTCAACTACATCCAGGGCTATTTCCTGCAGGCACCCTCGGGCACCATCACCTACGAAGAACAACACCTGGGCTAAAACACGCGGCGGCCGCGATTGCCGTCCCGCGTATCCTTCCAGGTACAAAAAAGCCCCTCGCGAGGGGCTTTTTTGTCATGCTGTGCACTACCCTACCACGGCATGAAGGCATTCATGAATGACATCGGGCGGCCGACGCTATAGCTGAGCCTGCCCATGTCCGCCTGCATGTACTGGGTTGCCTTGCCCATGGTGTGCGTAGCATGAGTCATCGACTGGATTGCGCCATCCATCGAATCCAGGTTGGCGAGCATCGGTTCGAGCGTTGCGACCTTGTTGTCGATCGAGTCCATCGTTACCGTCATGGCACGGATGTTCGCCGTCAACTGGCCCATGTTTTCGGAAACGTTCTGCATGTTGCCCGAAAGCATCGTCATGTTGGTGTCAACGCTGATTGCCAGGTAGTGGACGTCCTTGGCCAGGTTGTAAATCAGGTAGAAACCGTATGCCGCAAGGATGATGAACGCGAACAGTGACGGATACACGATGAGTTCCCAGCGACGCGCGCTGGACTCGAATACCTCTGCGAGACGATTGTACTCGGCATTCGGGTCAACGACCTTGTCGGCGGTTTCGGTGGCGTTGCTCACGGGATCCTCGGGGGGCACTCTGAGTGGTCTCCCATCAAAGTACCATAAATCCCCGTCACTACGGAACAGCGCCGTTCTGGGCATTCAGTCGCCCAGCGGCGATCACGGTCAGGGATCGCTCAGCGACATGTACCGCTCGTCACCTGATTTCTTCAAAATTTCAATTACTTGAGAAAGCTTCTTCCGCTCACCGGCGTTTCGCAGACGAACCCCCGCCTCGAAAAACGCATCTCTTGCCAGGTCAGCCTGCCCCATCCCCTCGTAAAGGTTGCCAAGCTCTCCGAATATGTCGGCATCATCGGGATACTGCGCAATCAGGTCCATGTAAACCGCTTCGGCAGCCTCGAACTGACCGTTCCAGAATGCGCGCCGGGCATTCTGCAGGAGCGATTCGCGATCGCTTGGCAGCTCCATGGGGGGCTCGGCCGGGACCCCACCGGGCCGGAAGCCCTCGCCTTCGGGCGCCGGCCGATTCTTCAGATCGTAAACCGGGATGCTGCCGCCGATGAGCTTCGGTGCACGAGCTGGCGGCGACTTGGACTCGGCGGGAGCGACCTCTGGCATCGCGCCAGCCGGGTTGGTTGTCACAGCCGCGGTGGCTTCAACCGGAGGGCGCTTTGACACCGGCGCTACTGAAACGCTTTCTTCGGCAGCGAGCGGGGCCTGCGCAAGCGGCTGCCGATCCAACACGAAAAACCCGATCACCGCGAACCCGATCAGTGTGAACACGATCAGATGGCTGGCAAACCAGCCGAGAATGGTGATCAACGCGCCGGCAGGCATCGCTCGATCATGTCAGGATATCGGCATAAAGCACGGCGGCAAGCGCATTCCACTCTGCTGCGCCCTTACCACGTGGCTCCTGCTCGAACACGGCGAGGCCCTCACTGAACGACCGACGATACGCAGTACGCTGTGAAAGGCGTGGTTTGAGATAACGGATGCCGGGCAGCGAGACCAGCGCTGCTGCGGCCTCGTCCGACTCCCGAATCGCGCGGTGAGTGTCACCCCGGTTGATGAAGCCGAGCACCTCGGGTTTGCGCTTGCGCTCGACGGATTCGAGGTATCTCAGAAAGCGCTGGGTTGACCAGATGTCAGCCTGGCTCGGCGGGACGGGCACCAGGATCCGATCGGCGATCGTGAGCGCCTGACGGAAGTTATCCATCGACGCGGTGCCGACGTCGATCAAGATATCGTCGTACCCTGCACGCAGCGACTTGTCAGTCAGCGCGGCGCTGTCGAGACGCAGGATGCTGGGCTCGTAGCCCTCTTCGATGCGCACGTCGAGGACATCACTGAACGTGGCCTGGGGGTCCGCATCGATCACGGCAACATTGCGTTCGGCGAGGGCCAGCCAGACAGCCAGGTTGAAGGTCACCGTGCTCTTGCCCGACCCGCCCTTCAGACTGCCAATTACCGTGATCATGCAGATCGCATCCGGTGATCAGGAACCGCTACACCAGGAGCACGCCGCGTCGCTGTCGTTGAAGGTGGTCGCCCACCCCGGCAGCAGACTCGGAGCGGGGTCTGTAGATGCAGTCCGATCCGTCCATGTCGAGCGGCCATAGCCCTGCGGGCGGAAGTTCGCTGCATGGCGCGACAACGAAGCCTGACTTCCCGTTTCCAGTGGCCGCCAATTGCCGGCCGCGACTATGCGATCCTGGTAGGTGTGCGCATAGCCCCTCGACGTAGCCGCGAGATCAGCAGCTGACCGATGCTGGACCGGATTCAGACGCGCCTGAGCCAGCGGCCGCCAGTTGCCTGGGAACGAAGCACGGTACACCGCTGCGGAAGCCGGTCCGAAATCGCGGTAAGCGGACACCGGATATTGCGGGAAGGCGTGCTGCCCATAGCTCGGCGCTGCCGGCGGATACCCGGACCACTGGTCGGCAGGCTGACGCCACGCGAACGTCCGGTTGAACATTGGCATCGGATTCGGAAATGCCTGAGCCATCTGGCCAAAGGGCCCAGCCCAGACCGGCGCCGCAAAACCCTGTGAAGCCGGCATCGGCGTCGGCATGCTGTATGGCTGGTAGGGAGTGTATCGCTGATATTGCTGGATGCCGGTACTGTGCGCAGCCAACTGCTGGTATCCATCGGCGCGCGGCGCACCACGCAACTCGGCGAAGCGATTTGCCAGGCGAACGGACCGTGGCCGGAACGACGGTACATTGGCTATCCGCTGTACCGTTGCCGGCACATGGGTGCGCGCGGTACTGGTCGTGTACGGGGCGGACGACGCCGGCTGAGTGACCAAGTAGCCGTCGGCCGGACGCCATTGCTGACCAAACCCGGTCCCGGCACTGGCCGAAGTGATGGAGGCGCCTACCAAGAGGATTCCTGCTAAAACAACAACTTGTCCCGTACTTCTCATGTCTTTCCTCTCGATTATTCGTGTTTCGGCTGCCGGCCAGCAGCTGGACCGCGGTCGCCTGTCAGGTCACACATGCCGACACGAAAGCCCCGGCATGGATCGGTTCAATGCAGCGGCCAATAGATGCCGTGTCCCGCGAACGACGAAACCGGCATGTAGCGGGGCGACACATATGCCGCTGCGTATGGCTGTTGAATGTTGTTGCGACCGGCAGCGCTCAGTTCATACGGCTGCTTGCGCTTGTTTGATGCAGGCCGAAAACGGGATTGTAAACCCTGCACACTCGCTACTGAATCCGCATTTTGCGTCAGCGAAGCTGCCGGCCCGGCGACCTGCGGCCTGAACTGGCGACCCAGCGAATCGCTGGCCGACGAAACCCCGCGCGGCACGACCGAGAAACTGGACGATGCGGCCGGAGCCGGTAGACCCAGCGGATACGCAACCCTGCCCGCATGCCGTGTGCTTCGAACGGGTTGTGAGATGCGCTGCTGCGGCCGCCAGCGGTTCGACGGGGCCTGTCGTGACGCAGCGGCCACCGGACGGAAATACAGTCGCTTCGCCGTGCCGCCGGAGGGACCCTGCCATCCACCCTGGAAGGCCACAACCGCTTCGCTGGTCAGCATACCAACCGCCAACAGGCCGGCGAACCCCCAAACAGTGCTTACCCGTCCGATACGTCCGCTCACACGCCCCCCTATCTGCAGAAACGCAAACCTGCGCAACGTTCTGACCATATTGCACAATATATACGCGAACAGATGGGTGTCAACCACAAGATCTTGTGGACAAGCTTGTGGAAAAGTCTGTGAAAGCTGTGTAGTGACTGTGGATGAGTCTGAATGACCGCCAACCCGAAGCTTTCCAATCAGGAACTTAAGACTGGCGTCTCATATTCTTCAGGTGCTCGAAATAGCAAACCTCGTCAACACCGATTCCACCCTATTCAGTAACCCATCCAAGGTGGCGGGACCATCCCCGGGTAGCGTGGCGGCAGCGTGGGCATCGGTGGGTAAGGCAGAACCGGCTGCAAAACCGGCCCCTGGAATTGCGAATCCGCCTGCATCTCCAGTTCCTCATAGGTCGGTTTCCGACGAGGCTGAAGGGGGCGGAACTGGCTCTGATCCTGCTCCACCCCGGGCGGCACTGCGGGCACGGCAGATTGTCCATAGGGGCCGGCACTGTCATCGGGCCGGAATTGCAGTCCAAGCTCCTTGCCACGCGTTACCGGTATAGCCTTGCGAGCACCTGCGCGGTCGGTGAAAAGATCCATTTCACGTGAACTTGCACGAACGGTCGCAGAGACACGGGGTTTCGACGGCGACCCGGCTGTCCGGCTGCGCGCCGTGGCCGAGTCCGGCTGGTAGGACCAAGGCCTGAACTGGGAGCGTTCGGTGGCGACATAGGCGCCCGCGCCGGCCGCCTGGGCCGCCCATGGCGTTGTTTGCAGCGGCAAGATCGCGATGCCAATCGCCACTACAGGCACGAAGAAAAACAGTCGCGCGACCAAGACTTCTCTCCCGGTTGCGGATCGCGGCGGACACCATGTCGCGCCGAGACCTTGCGCCTGTTTTCAGTTTAGCCCGTCTCCACCAGTTTTTCCCAGACTTTTCAACTGGATACCCCGCCTTCCTGCGGTTTTCTTGCGACTTGAGGCAACTTTCGACTGAATCGCCACCGGTGCGCGGACCTTACCGGGCTTCGCTGCTTTCGCCGTATCGGCCTTCGCAGGTGTCGCCTTGGCTGCCGCCCGCTTGCCCGATGCAGCATCCGTCGCCGTTGACTTGGCCGTCCTGGCTTTGGTCGCGCCCGACTGCTTCTTCCCATCTTCCGACGCGCTGGCATCGGTTGCCGGTGTGCCGGCATCACCCCGCTCCGCAACGGCGGTCGACTTGCGGACCGTCACCTTCTTCGCGGCAGCTCGCTTCGCGGACGATGCGGTTTTTCGCACCGACTTCGGGGCAGGAGCTTCCTCGCTTTCGGCGGACTTTCTATCACTCGCCGCTGCTTGAGGCGGCCTCTTCGCGGGCTGGACCGGCGCCGCGGCCTCGTTCGAAGCGGCCGCGACCGACGCTGCGCTCGGCTCGTCGTCCTGCTCAGAAATCGCCTTCACCGGCTCGCTGATCGACTTGGCCGCCCCTTCGATGTCGTCGGCTTTTCGTGACCCCGTGGAAGCCGCGACCACAGGCGGACGGTCCGCCTTGTGCGCCGGCCGTGGCTGTTTGCGCTTGAACAGACCGCCGACAGCGCCAACCAGCGCTACCACTGCCCCGATCGTCGTGAACAACACGCTGGCGAAACCACCCCAGGCTTTGACCCACAGCGGATCCCCCACTTTCGGGCGACCGCCACCCTGGGGGCCGTCCGGTCCGCCGTCGGGACCACCGTCCGGCTCCTGACCGCGGGTGAACTTGTGGCACTTGGTGCCGGCCACCGCACACAGCGAGTCAGCGGCCGCGACGCATCCGAGCGGGATCACGACCAGGGTGAGCATGGTCGAGACCAGCACACCCGAGGCGAGCGAAATCGCCATGCCCTGGAAGATCGGATCGAAGAAGATCACCGACGAACCGCACACCAGCGCCAGTGCAGTGATCAGGATCGGCCGGGTTCGCGTCTTGCAGGAGGTGATGACCGCGTCGACGACCGAATCGCCTTCCTGGATTCGATGCACGGAGAAATCGACCAGCAGAATCGAGTTACGCACGATGATGCCGGCCAGGGCGATCCAGCCGATCATCGACGTCGCCGTGAACTCGCCACCCCAGCCCATCTGGAAGAACAGCATGTGCGCCGGGATGATGCCCAGCAGGGTCAACGGGATTGGCGCCATGATCAGGGCAGGTATGCGGAAGTTTCCGAATTCCCAAACCACAAGGATGTAGATCAGGATCAGTGCCGCACCGAACGCGATGCCCATGTCACGAAAGGTTTCGTAGGTGACGGTCCACTCGCCAGCCCATTCGATCGCCGACCTGCTGTCATCGGGTGGCGGCCCGGTGTAGTACATGTGATCGCACAGGTGGACATTGTCGGGCGTCTTGCAGCCCAACTCCATCAGCTTGTCTTCGACCTGCAGCATGCCATAGATGGGTGCCGCCAGGCGGCCGCCGACATCGGCAACCACGTACTCGACCGGACGCAGGTCCTTGTTGTAGATGATGTGCGATTCGGTACGGCGCTCGAACGTACCGAGTTCGCGCAGCGGCACCGCGGCACCGGTCGATGCCGACTGCACCAGGATGTCGCCGAGGCGGTTGATCTGGGAACGCTCGGCCATCGGCACCTGGATCACGATGTTGATCGGCTCATGACCGGCACGCTGCTTCACGTCGCCCAGCACGTAACCGCCGAGCGCCATCGACAGCTCACGGTTGATGCTCTCGACGGAGATTCCACGACGCTGGGCCTTCTGGTTGTCGACTTCGAAGTGCCAGTAGTCGTACGGCTCACGCAGGCTCTCAGTCTGCGCGAAAATGGTCGTCAGGTCCCTGGCCACCTGGCGGCGGGTTTCCGGGTCAGGGCCGTGTACCTCGGCCACCACCGATTGCAGCACGGGCGGCCCCGGCGGCATTTCGACCACCGCAAATCGCGCCTGGGTCCCCTCGACCAGCGCCGTGATCTGGGTACGCGCATCGACCGCTATCTCGTGGCTCGAGCGGGAGCGCTCGGTCTTGTCCAGCAACTGGATCTGCACCTCAGCCTGCCACGGCGACTGGCGCAGGTAGTAGTGTCGGACCATGCCGTTGAAATCGAACGGCCGCGCTGTTCCGACGTAGATCTGCGCCGCCGTGACCTCGGGCATACGGCGCAACCGGTCGGCGATCACGTGCGCCATGTTGCCGGTGTCTGCCAGCGGCGTGCCTTCCGGCATGTCGAGCACGACAGAGAACTCCGGCTTGTTGTCGAGCGGCAGCATCTTGACTGCGACCCATTTGAAATAGAAAAAGGAACACATCAGCAGCAGCACGCCCCACATGGCGAGCTTGAACAGCCGCGCCTTGCGTCGGTCGTGGATCATAGGGATCAGGATCCGCCGATACAGACCCTCAAGCCACTCGGCCTCCTTGTGTTCACGCTTCTCGGCGCTCTCGAGATACTCCATCGACGGCCGGAACATGCCATGAATGGCAAACCATGGCGTGAATACGAAGGCCGCAAACAGCGAGATACCCATGGCCACCGAACCCAGAACCGGAATCGGCAGCATGTAGGGTCCCATCATGCCGGACACAGCACCCATCGGCAGCAGTGCGCCGATGACGGTCAAGGTGGCAAGAATCGTGGGGTTGCCGACCTCGCGCACCGCATCGACCGCGGTGGCAGTATCGGTCTGACCTTCCTCGAGCCATCGCCGGTAGATGTTCTCGACTACCACAATGGCATCGTCAACCAGTATACCGATCGAGAAAATCAGCGCGAACAGCGATACCCGGTCGATGGTGAAATCGAGCAGCAACGCGCACAGGATCGTGAACAGCAGTTAGCAACACCACCGGCACGACGAACAACACGACGAACGCCGGCTTCAGCGCCCGGAACGCGATCCACACGAGGAAGAACACGAACATGGTGGCGATGAACAACTTGAAAATCAGGTCGTTGACCTTCTGCTCCGCTGTCTGCCCATAGTTGCGCGTCACGCTGACGTTCACATCATTCGGGATAAGGCGGCCACGCAGGTTCTCCACCCGCTCGAGGATGGCTTCTGCAACCTCGACGCCGTTGGTGCCTTTCTTCTTGGCCACCGCAATCGTGACTGCGGGCACGCTGATCGCGCGATCCGGATCTTCAGACGCGGCACCGCTGTAATAGGCCACGGTCTGAGTCGCATCTTCCGGTCCCTGGCGTACGTCGGCGACGTCGCTGACATAGACAGGTACGCCGTTGTGACTGCCGACCTGCAGGCGCTGAATGTCTTCGACGGTTTCCAGGAAAGCACCGGACACGACCATCATGTGGGTCCCGCCCGATTCGACCCCGCCCATCTGCTGTTCGACGTTGCTCGCGGTGATGGCCTGGGCGACCTGGGCCAGGCTGAGTCCAAAGCCGGCCAGTCGCTCCGGGTAGACCTCGACGGTGACCTGCTCGGCACGTCCACCGACCACGAAACTGTTGCCGGTTTCGGGAATTTCCTTGATGTGCTGAAGGACCGATTGCGCCAGGCGGCGCAGCTGCGAGTCATCGACGTCCGGGATACCATCGCCGTTGTAGTCCCGCTCCGACCACAAGGTCAGGGTCACGACCGGTACGTCGTCGATGCCTTTCGCCTTGACCAACGGCGGCATGACACCGGGCGGAATACGATCCATATTGGATTCGAGCTTGTCGTTGACCTTGACCAGCGAAGGCTCCATGCCCTCGCCGACCTCGAACTGGATCGTGACCACACCCATACCGCGCTGGCTGGCCGAATAGACGTGCTTGACGCCTTCGATCTCGTACATGATCCGCTCGAGGGGCTGCACGGCCAGCGACGCGACCTGCTCCGGTTCGGCACCAGGGTACTGCACGATCAGGTCGATCATCGGCACCGAGATCTGTGGATCCTCCTGGCGCGGAGTTGCCAGCAGTCCCAACACGCCCAGCATCAGCATGGCCAGGTACAGTAGCGGTGACAGCGGCGAATTGATGAAGAACCGGGCCATGCTCCCGGCCAGGCCGAGGTTGGCTTCCGGATTGTTACTCGGTTCGTTGCCGCCCGGCGGGCGCTGCTCGGTGTCACTCATGGATTTCTACTTGTCTGTTGGTGCAGTTTTCAGGGCCGCATGCCGCACGCGGCGCCTGGCACGATCCCCGCTACTCGCTGCGGGTTCTGCTCATGATGTCGGGCCCCGGATTGGGGTAGACGCGGTCGCCCGGCGCGATCCCGGACAACACCATCGTCATGCCGTTGTCGAGCTGCTTACCCTGACGGATCATGCGCAGCTCAGGCTCACTGTTCTCGTTCTGGATGTAAACGACCGGCAGGCTGCCCCGATAGCGGATGGCAGTGCTCGGAATCACCGGCAGCTGGCTGCGCACGGGGCCCGAGGAATCCGGAATCAGCACGCGGGCATACATTCCCGGCTTGGAGACCCCCTGCGGGATATCGAGCTTCACTTTAATGGTGTGACGCTGCACGTCAGCCATCGGGAATACCTGGGCGACACGCACCGCGACAGGTTCGGGATGATCATCGAAGGTTGCCGCGTTCTGCAGCACGCTCATCGGTTGCAGGCCCTGCGCGAGCTGCGCCGGCACATCCGCCTCGATCTGCAGCCATGTCACATCGGCAAATTTGAGCAGCGGCAGACCGGGTTGCACGGTATCACCCTCCTCGACGTACTTTTCCAGGATCACGCCGTCGAAGGGCGCAAGGCTTTTCGCATCGCGCAGCTTTGCATCAATCGCGCGGATCTCCGACTGAGCCCGCAACATCGCGCTGCGCGCCTGTTCCATTCGTGTACTGGATGCATAAAGGTCAGCACTGCGCTCGGCACCGCGATCGCGCTGGCCGAAGAAATCCTCGGCAGGCCGGGTGAACATCTGGTCGAACAGGTTCGGGATCGCCATGCCGCCGGGTGCATTCGACGACTGGGGTGACCACAGTTCGCGCGAATATTGGACACCGGCATTGCGTAGTTCAGCATCGGCGGCCGCGAGCTGAGCGTAAGCCGCGCTGCGCTTGGCCATCAGTTCATCTTCATCGATCGCGACCAGCGTGGTACCGGCTTCGAACGACTCACCTTCTATCCCGGCGATGAACTTGACCCGTCCCGGCAGCTGCGCCGCCAGCGTGACAGCCTTAAAGGGCACCACGTTGCCGCTGATCACGACGGTGGGCGTCTCGGATGACTCCTTGACAACGAACACATCCTCATACTGCCGGTCGCGCGCATGCGCGGCAACGTTGAGCAGCAAGGCAGCGGCAGTAGCGACGGCTATCAGTGTTTTATGCATTCTTTATCTGAACCTTGTGGTTGCGGCGGGCATGGACGTCAGGCACGCGGCCTGGCCTGGCGGCAGCCATACCCTGTCGGGTGAGACGACGGCGTTGGTGCGCATGCGTCGATCTGCTGCATCTCCCCTGGTGCGATGAAAGGCGGCGGCTGCCGCGCGGTTGAAACAGTCGAGGAAACTCTTTCAAACCACTGATCCCGCACAAAATTTATGCCCGGAAGTCAATCAATCCGCGGGCGCGGCCGACCGCTAACCGGGCAGTCGTGAGTGACGCAATTATCCGCCAGTCCCGCTTTCAATTGCAATCCGGCAATGGCCCGGGGCAGGTATCCGGAAGTTCGCGACAAGGGGTTACCGAGCGTACTCAGTAGTTTAGCCATCACTGATATTCAAAAATCCGGTGGCCGGCATAGCGCAGCAGGCCCCCGACCCGGGTTACCATGCCGAAAACGAAATCCGCAAAGGACACGAGGAGTAATTTGACATGCGTGGTGCCGGCCCCGTCATCGAAACCCGCCTGAAACATCTCGAAGCCCACCTGGAACAGGAAAACCCTGTACTGCTGACCACGGTGCAGAGCTTTCGCGAACTGGACGCCATCGCCTACCGCATGGGCCTGTTCAACCCCGAACAGTCGTATGCCACGCAGATCCCCTGGTGGCCTCTGATCTCGGTGCTGGGTACGTTTTCGGCAGGCAAATCCACCTTCATCAATCACTACCTTGGCATGAAACTGCAGCGCAGCGGCAACCAGGCGGTCGACGACAAGTTCACCGTGCTCTGCTACAGCAACCAGTCGACGACCCACGCGCTGCCCGGCCAGGCTCTGGATTCGGATCCACGCTTTCCCTTCTACAAGATCAGCACCGAGATCGAAAAGGTCGCGGCGGGCGAAGGCTCGCGGATCGACGCTTACCTGCAACTGAAGACCAGCACCAGCCAGGCGCTGCGCGGCAAGATCCTGATCGACTCACCGGGATTCGATGCGGACGCCCAGCGCACCTCTACTCTGCGCATCACCGACCACATCATCGACCTGTCGGACCTGGTCCTGGTGTTCTTCGACGCACGTCACCCGGAACCCGGCGCGATGCGCGACACGCTGGACCACCTGGTCAGCAAAACGATCAGCCGACAGGACTCGGGCAAGTTCCTGTACATCCTCAACCAGATCGACACCACTGCACGCGAAGACAATCCGGAAGAAGTGGTGGCAGCCTGGCAGCGCGCACTCGGCGAGCGCGGCCTGACCGCCGGCCGCTTCTTCGCGATCTACAACCAGGAAGCCGCCAACCCGATTCCCAACGAAGCACTGCGGCGCCGTTTCGAAAGCAAGCGCGACACCGATCTGAGCGAGATCCATGAGCGCATGGAGCAGGTCGAGATCGAACGCGCCTACCGGATCGTCGGATCGTTGGAAAAAACCGCCCGTCGATTCGAAGAGAAGACCGTACCCGCCCTGCAGGGAATCATCGAGCGCTGGCGCAAGCGCACCCTGATCGGCGATGCGATCGCCGCGGTGCTGATCGTGGCCGGCTTCTTCGCCATCACGAACCAGCTGGGCCAGTGGAACGGCATGCGACTCGAAGCACCGTGGTGGCAGGCCATCAGCGAGAGTCCGATCCGCCTCTACTTTGCCGCGCTCGCCGCCTATCTTGTGTGGCTGCTGGTGCACTTCGGCGTGCGTCACCTGGCCGCCGCGAGTCTGATGGGAACAGCCGAACGCACGGGGCAGAACCTGGGAATCCGCGGCAGCCTCAGGGACGCCTTCCGCCTGAATACCAAGCCCTGGCGCAGCATATTTAGCCGCCACCCGGCTGGCTGGACACGCCGCAGCCGGCGCCAGATTCTCAAGGTTCTGGAAGACGCCGACCGCTACGTCCAGGATCTCAACGACCGCTTCACCAATCCGTCGGGCACCGCACCTCTGGAACTGACCGCGGCGGCCGAGGAGTTCGACGATTCCTTGCCAGAGCCAAAGGCGGCGCGCGCTACCGGCAACGACTGACGACAGGGACCGGCGACGGTATGCCCCGCATCGGCGTCGATCTGGGCGGCACCAAGATCGAGGCCATCGTGCTGAATGACGACGGCAGCGTGGCCGCGCGTGAACGGGTTGCCACTCCGCAGGGAGATTACGCTGCGACGCTGGCTGCAATCGTGGGGCTGGTCGTGCGTCTCGAACAGTTCGTCGACGCACCCTGCAGCGTGGGAGTCGGCACCCCCGGTGCGCTTTCACCCGATACCGGGCGTGTGCGCAATTCCAATTCCACCTGCCTCAACAATACCCGGCTCGATCACGATCTCGGCCGGCACCTCGCACGCGAGGTGCGTATTGCCAATGATGCCAACTGCTTTGCACTGTCCGAGGCGGTCGACGGCGCAGGACGGGGCGCTGGCTGCGTGTTCGGCGTTATCGTGGGCACCGGCACCGGCGGTGGCATCGTGATCGACGGTCGGCTGCTGCGCGGGCGAAATGCCATCGCCGGGGAATGGGGACACAACCCCCTGCCCTGGCCGCACGATGAGGAGTTGCCCGGCCCGCCATGTTACTGCGGAAAATCCGGGTGCATCGAGACTTTCCTGTCTGGCCCCGGGCTGTTGGCCGCCTACGCCGACCCGGCTGTCACCACAGTCGAGGAAATCGCCCACCGCGCCGAATGCGGAGAGATTGCAGCTGAACGCTGCCTGCAGCGTTACGAAGATCGCATGGCGCGGGCACTGGCCAGCGTCATCAATATCGTTGACCCGGATGTGATCGTGCTCGGTGGCGGCCTGTCGAACATGCAGCGGCTATACCGCAACGTACCGGCCCTTTGGGGAAACTACGTGTTTTCGGATGTCGTCCGAACCAGGCTCTCTGCACCACGGCACGGCGACAGCAGCGGTGTGCGCGGCGCGGCGTGGCTGTGGCCGGCGTGAATCAGATGACCGATGACTGACCTCAGAGTCGAATCGTTTCAATGACTCAGGGAGCCGGCAAGCAACTTCAGCGATGCGTAGTTTTCGTGGAACGCATTTGACCGGTACTCGCAATAAGCCTCGTCCACGTCCACCACGTGCAATGTCTCGGTACGCCCCAGAATGGCGCCGTCTATCCAGTTGCGCGCGGCACGCAACAGTCGAACCATCGCGGTACATGCCTGGCCATTGCCGGCATCGTTGAACTGGGCGATCGAATCGGCAACGACAGCCGGCAATTCCCAGTGTCGCATCAATAGCGCCCCTGCCTCCCAGCGATCGGTGCCGAGCAGCTCCCGTTCACGCTGCACCAGTTCTGCCGCAGTCAGTGAATCGGCATCGGCGAGCACCTCGCTCATCTCCTGCGGCGCCAGGTGAACCAGCAGCAATTCGCCGATGTTGTGCAGCAAACCAACCAGGTAGGCAACGTCGGGGTCCGGCTTGTCGGGCAAGGCAGCAGCACGCACCAGCCCGCTCGCAAGATCGGCGGTACCCAGTGCCTGCAACCAATACCGCGTCAGGTCGAAGCGTTTGCAGGCCGTCGTGTCGAAACCACCACCAAGTGCCAGACCAAAAGACAGGTTGGCAACCATACGCAGGCCAATCACCCGAATGATCGCATCGCGCACCGTCAGCACCGGCATTCGCGGCGAATAGAACGCAGAGTTAGCGATACCGAGCACCTTGGCAGTCAGCGGCGGATCCTGCTCGATCACCGAAGCCAGTTCTTCGATCTGCACATCGGGGTCATTGGCCAGCCGCACCAGGCGGCTGGCAACCGCGGGAAGCGGCGCAAGCGATTCCGTTGAGATCAGTTTCTCGTACAAGGTCGTTGCCATGGACTCGGCTGTCACATCGCTGCGACATGGGTTATGTCGTAGCAGTATCGGCAATGGAGATGAAGACTTGATGCTGGGCAACCAATTCAGGGCATCACCGGCGCATGTATCCCATTCCCTATGGCAGGTTGACAAGGTGTACTGCGGACACTATCATCGACGGTGTATTTTTCACACTTACCAACCTGACGATGCGCGAAGCCAAACAACTGTTCAGCTACCCGTACCCGCACCCGGCGGTTTCCACCGACGTGGTCGTGTTCACCATTATGGAAGGACGCTTGAACATTCTGCTGGTCAGGCGGGCCAATCCCCCGTTCGCCGGGAGTTGGGCACTGCCGGGCGGGTTTCTCGATATCGACGAGGACCTGGATTCCTGCGCCGCACGCGAACTGGAGGAGGAAACCGGGCTCAGTGGCCTGTACCTGGAGCAGTTGTTCACGTTCGGCGCAACCCATCGCGACCCGCGCGAAAGGGTCATCAGTGTCACCTACTTCGCGTTGGTCCCGCAGGACGTGCAGACAGCGCCGCGCGCGGCCAGCGATGCCGCCGACGTCGGCTGGCACCGATTCGACACACTGCCGGAGTTGGCATTCGATCATGCCGAGATCGTGCGCGTGGCGCACGAGCGCCTGGTCTCGAAACTCGATTACTCGACCATTGCGTTCGGCTTCCTGCCCGAGACCTTTACCCTCAGCGAACTGCAGGGGGTTTACGAGATCCTGCTCGAGCAGGATCTCGACAAGCGCAACTTCCGCAAACGCATCCTGTCACTCGGCCTGGTGGAAGAAACCGGCCGGCAGCGTCGCAACGGCAACCACCGTCCCGCGCGGGAATACCGCGCCCTGTGCGCTAAGCGCGTGGAGATCATCAAGTGAAGACGCAGACGATCCAGATCGGCATGCCGATACCGCGCATCCAGGTGCCCGCCCACCCCGTGTGGCCAACCCTGGATGCCAAGGAGAAGGATGCCCTCAAGCAGCGCATCAAGGACCTGCTGCGCGCACAGAACGCCGTGCTGGTGGCGCACTATTACGTCGACGGCGATCTGCAGGCACTGGCAGAGGAAACCGGTGGTTGCGTCGCCGACTCGCTGGAGATGGCGCGCTACGGCAGTGCCAGCGATGCCGAGACCATCGTCGTATGCGGCGTACGTTTCATGGGTGAGACGGCCAAGATCCTGAACCCGGAAAAACGCGTGCTGATGCCCGACCTCGATGCCACCTGTTCGCTCGACGAGGGCTGCCCGGCCGACCTGTTCAGTGAGTTCTGCGACCAGCATCCGGACCGCACGGTGGTCGTCTACGCCAACACCAGTGCCGCGGTGAAAGCGCGCGCCGACTGGATGGTCACCTCGGGCATTGCGCTGCCGATCGTGCGTCACCTGCACGAGCGCGGTGAAAAAATCCTGTGGGCGCCGGACCGCCATCTCGGTCACTACGTGCAACAGCAGACCGGCGCGGACATGTTGTTGTGGGAAGGCAGTTGCGTGGTGCACGAGGAATTCAAGGGCTTCGCACTGCAACGCCTGAAACGGCTGCATCCGGAAGCCGCCGTCCTGGTCCACCCGGAATCACCGCAGGATGTGCTCGAACAGGCCGATGTCGTCGGCTCGACGACGGCACTGATCAAGGCCGTGGCAAAGATGGACAACGACGAATTCATTGTCGCCACCGACGATGGCATTTTCTGGAAGATGCAGCAGCTGGCACCGGGCAAGAAACTGATTTCGGCACCGACCGCGGGCGTCGGCGCGACCTGCGAATCGTGCGCGCATTGCCCGTGGATGGCGAAGAACGCACTGCAGAACCTGGAACAGGTGCTGATCACGGGCCACAATGCCATAGAGGTCGACCCGAAAATCCGGGCCGGCGCCGTCCGCTCCATTCAACGGATGCTCGATTTCGCCGCCGAGCACGGCATCAGCGGCGCCCTGCCCCGCCAATGAGGTAAACCAGGTCATGTTCGCCACCGCCAAGATAGGACGCAGACTGAGCAAAGAATCCTACAAGGCAGAGGTCGAGGACCTGCGCACCCAATTGCTCGAGGCCCAGATCGCGCTGCTCGAAAAGAATATCCCAGTCTATCTGATCATTGCCGGAATCGAGGGTGCGGGCAAAGGCGAAGTGGTCAACCGGCTCGACGAGTGGCTCGATGCGCGTGGCGTTAACGTGTATGCCTTCTGGGAGGAAAGCGACGAAGAACGACTGCGTCCCCGGGCCTGGCGTTTCTGGCGCGCCATGCCAAGACGCGGCGCAATCAGCGTGTTCTTCGGCGGTTGGTACCAACATCCCATCGAGCAGCACTTCCGTGGCGACTGGGACGAAGCGCACATCGACCAGTGCATGCGCGGCATCCGCGATCTCGAGCGGATGCTGATCAATGACGGTGCCGTAATCGTCAAGTGCTGGTATCACTTTGCGGAGACGGTCCAGCGCAAGAGACTCAAGGCGCTGGCCCGAAGCGACCGCAGCCGCTGGAAGATGCTGCCCAAGAAATCCAAGTTCAGTGAGCAGTACCGCCGCTTTGAAGAAATGGCCGATCGGGTGGTGCGCGCCACGGATATCGGTCGCGCACCCTGGCACATTATCGAAGCCAGCGATCATCGCTACCGCGACATGACGACCGGTCGGATCCTGCTCGGCGAAATGCTCGAGGCCCTGAAGCAACAACCGCATGACGAGCGGCGCCTGGATGACTCGCCGTCCGGCAGCAATGGCGATCTGTTGCCGAATGCGCCGGAAGCACGCATCACGCTGCTCGATCGAGTCGATCTCAGCCAAACGATCGACCACCAGCATTATCGCGATCGCCTCCAGACATTGCAGGCGGAACTCAACGAATTGGCTTGGCGT
>JAGRHE010000099.1 GCA_020445165.1 Gammaproteobacteria bacterium | reverse complement strand
CGAACGCGCGGTAGCCGAAATCACCTACCTGTGCGGTGATGCGGTCCGCCAGTCGCTGCAATCGGCGACGCAGCACCTTGTGATAGTCGCGTCCCAGGGCGTAGCGGGAGACAAAGGCGCGCGCCGGATCGTCGAGGATGGCCGCCGGATTCGGCTCATCGGGCAGGTAGTCCATGCGTGCCGAGATGACCCGGACTGTACCCGGCACCAGCAGCGCGGGCCGGGTGCGCTTGCGACCATGGGTGCGCATGTAATCCATCTCGCCGTGAAAGCCCTGCTCGATCCAGGCGTCGAGATGCCGCTCGGCCGTTGCCAGGTCGGTGTCGGTGATGCCGACCTGTTGAAAGCCCAGTTCGCGGCCCCAGCGTTTGATCTGCTGTGCCAGCATGGTGTAATCGATTCCGGGACTTCTTTGCATAGCGGGTGGTCGGCCGTTGGCCGTGTCAGAGTGAACAGGCAATTTCGCACACTGCCCGATACGGGGGAACTGCCGCGCGCCTTGTACAGCGCTGCCCAGGTGCGCGAGTTCGATCGACTTGCGACTACGCGGTTCGGTATCAGTGGCACCGAACTGATGGAACGTGCGGGCCAGGCGGCCTGGTCGCTGTTGCGGGAGCGCTGGCCGGATGCGCGCCGGGTGCTGGTGCTGACCGGGACCGGCAACAATGGCGGCGACGGTTTCGTGGTCGCGCGCCTGGCCCAGGCCGAGGGACTCAGCGTGCGTGTCCTGCAGCTGGGTGACCGGTCACGTCTCTCCGGTGATGCGCTGAGCAATGCTGGACGCTGGTCTGCATCCGGCGGATCCTGGGACGACTTTACCGGCGAACTCCCAGCGAGTGATGTGATCGTCGACGCGATGCTCGGTACCGGGCTCGAGCGCAACGTCGAGGGTCCATGGCGCAAGGCCATCGAAGCGGTCAATGCGAGTCGGCTTCCGTGCCTGGCGCTGGATATCGCATCCGGGTTGCATGCGGACAGCGGGCGCGTGATGGGGGCAGCGATTCGCGCCGCGGTCACCATCACCTTTATCGGTCTGAAACTCGGCCTTTACACGGCGGATGGTCCCGATTGTAGCGGGGTCGTTCATTTCGACGGCCTGGGTTTGCCGGCGCAGGTCTATGCCAGCACGGTATTGAGCGCGCGCCGGATCGACTGGCGCAAGCAGTCGACACAGTTCACGCCGCGCGCGCGGAACAGTCACAAGGGCCATTTCGGACACGTCCTGGTGATTGGCGGTAACCATGGCATGGGCGGTGCGGCGCGCCTGGCGTCCGAGGCCGCATTGCGGGTTGGTGCCGGCCGGGTCAGCCTGGCGACGCGGTCGCAGCATGTCGCCGCTGTGCTGGCGGCCAGGCCCGAGATCATGGTCCACGCGGTCGAAGCGGGTACGCAGATCGATGACCTGCTGCGCCAGGCAAGCGTGATTGCCATCGGTCCGGGCCTGGGCAGTGATGACTGGGCGCGCGCATTGTGGGAGAGGGCGAGGGCGGCCGAGCGTCCGCTGGTGGTAGATGCCGACGCCTTGCGCCTGCTGGCGTTCGAGCCAACACGACGCGACGACTGGATTCTGACCCCGCATCCGGGTGAGGCCGCGGCATTGCTCGGCGTGTGCACGGCTGAGATCGGTTCGCAGCGGCTGGATGCCGCCCGGCAGCTGCAGCGGCGCTTCGGCGGCAGTGTCGTGTTGAAAGGCGTTGGCAGCATCATCGCCAGCGCAGGTAATACGCCGCCGGCGATCTGCAGTGACGGCAACCCGGGTATGGCCAGCGCCGGAATGGGTGACGTATTAACCGGGGTGATTGCCGGCCTGCTGGCCCAGGTTGGCGATGTGCGCGACGCGGCCGAGTCGGGCGTCTGCCTGCATGCGGCCGCCGGTGACGCGGCAGCGTGTTCGGGTGAGCGCGGGTTGTTGGCCGGCGACCTGCTGGCGTGGCTGCGCAGCCTGGTCAATCCGGAGATCCCGCATGCTTGAAACGGAGCTGCATGGCGAGGCTGAACAGCTGGCGTTTGGCGAATCCCTGGCCAGCGCACTGGGCGCTCCCGGGCTGCGCCTGCTGGTCTTTCTCGAGGGGGAGCTGGGAGCCGGTAAGACCACCCTGGTGCGCGGTTTCCTGGCCGGTCTCGGCCATCGAGGACCGGTGCGCAGTCCGACCTACACCCTGATCGAGCCTTACGATGTCGGTGGCAGGCGCGTCTATCATCTCGATCTCTACCGCATTGCCGACCCGGACGAGCTGGAGTTTCTCGGCCTGCGCGAGCTGCTCGCCGAGCCGGCGCTGGTCCTGGTGGAATGGCCGCAGCGGGGCGCGGGCTGGCTACCGCAACCGGATCTGGCCATACGTATCGTCCATTTGGGTGATGCACGTCGGTTGGCGGTCGAGGCCCGTGACGGGTATCCGGCTGAAGTTCTGGCGCGGCTGGCCGACAAGCTCCAGTAATAAAATAGAAGTACTCGCTATCTAGCGAATTTTTCTGGGAAAAAATAAAATCCTGTGCTAATTTGGTGGCAACAGATCTGGGATATCGGACCTGCTGAGCGCATGATCAGACTAGTTTTCCTGCTCGCGATTCTGTTCGCCAACGCCGGCGTGCTGGCCGCAGAGGTGGCTGGCGTGCGCTTGTGGACCGCGCCCGACCACACGCGCCTGGTGTTCGACACCACTGAGCCGGTGGCACACAAGGTATTCACCTTGACCGGGCCGGACCGGCTGGTAATCGACATCGAGTCCGCACGCGCTTCTGCGGCGTTCAAGGCCAGGGGAGCGGTGTCTGACAAGCACCTGTCCGGGTTGCGCCATGCAGAACAGGACGACGGCGGACTGCGTGTCGTCCTGGATCTGAAGCAGGCAGCGCGTCCGAAGACGTTCGTGCTGAAACCGAATGCGGGTTATGGGCACAGGTTGGTGGTCGATCTGTACCCGGTCGAGGCCACCCGCGCGCCGCGGGTGGCCAAGTCGACCACGGACATCGAGCGCGCGCGCGACGTGGTGGTCGCAATCGACGCCGGACATGGTGGAGATGACCCGGGGGCGATGGGGGCCCGCTTCCGTACCGCCGAGAAGAACATCACCCTGGAGATCGCGCATCGGGTCAAGCGCCTGATCGATGCCCAGCCGGGCATGCGTGCAGTGCTCACGCGCACCGGCGATTACTACATTGGCCTGCGCAAGCGGATGGAACTGGCGCGTGATCAGCGCGCTGATCTGTTCGTGTCGATCCATGCCGACGCCTTCCGCGACAAGCGTGTCCGGGGCTCCTCGGTCTACGTGTTGTCCCGCCGCGGTGCCTCCAGTGAGGCTGCACGCTGGCTGGCCGAGAAGGAAAACGCGTCCGACCTGGTAGGCGGTGTCAGCCTGGAAGACAAGGACCCGATGCTGGCCTCGGTCCTGCTGGCCCTGTCGCAATCGGCAACCCAGCATGCCAGCCTGAGTGCCGCAGCCAAGGTTTATGCCGAACTCGGCCACGTCGGCAAGGTGCATGGTCGTCGCGTGCAGCAGGCCGGATTCCTGGTACTCAAATCGCCGGACATTCCGTCGATGTTGGTCGAGACGGGGTTCATCTCCAACCCGGAGGACGAACGCAACCTGCGCGACGCACGCTACCAGGACAAGCTGGCCAAGGCGATCATGCGCGGCGTGGAAACCTTCTTCAGCGAGGCACCGCCGCCGGGTACGCTGCTTGCCGAACGCAAGAAGACCCCGCTCAAACACGTGATTTCGCGTGGTGACACCCTGTCCGAGATCGCTGATCGCTACCAGGTGAGCCTGGCCATGCTGCGTCAGACCAACGACATTCGCAGCGACAATCTGATCCGGGTTGGACAGGTTCTGCTGATACCGGGAAGCTGAGCGGAATTTGGTCCGGTTTGCCGCGTCTCTCATGAAGCAGCCGGGTGACAATGATGTCGTCGGCGCTTACCACCAAACCAGGAGAGAAAAATGCGGGTTCTGATTGCTTCCCTTGCCATGCTGTTCGTGCTGGCTGCCAATGCGGCAGATGGCGTCCACCGAATCGTTCTGCATCTTGACGAAGCAGACCCGGCGCGCCAGGAACTGGTGTTGAACAATGCGTCCAACCTCAACAAGTACTACCAGGACAAGGGCGAGGAGGTCACGATCGAGATCGTCGCCTACGGTCCGGGCCTGACCATGTTGCTGCCGAAATCGGAAGCTGCCGGCCGCGTCAGCAGTATCGCGCAGAACTTCGACAACGTGACGTTCCGCGCCTGCTCCAACACCCTGTCGAAGATGGAAGCGAAGGCCGGCAAGAAGGTCGAGCTGGTACCGCAGGCGACCATGGTGCCGTCAGGTGTCGTGCACCTGGTCGAGCGCCAGGAGCAGGGCTGGTCCTACATCAGGCCCTGATCCATCGTTGATGTCCCGCTGGGCCACCGGCGGGCAGACGTCGCCGGCTGGCCTGCGTCCTCGCTGCGGTGGCAGAATGTCGCCATGGTGTCCCATATCCAGGCGCTGCCTGCGCAACTCGTCAACCAGATCGCTGCCGGTGAGGTCGTCGAGCGTCCCGCATCGGTGGTCAAGGAACTGGTTGAAAACAGCCTCGATGCCGGCGCCGATCGAATCCAGATCGATGTCGAGCAGGGTGGCATCAAGCTGATTCGTATCACCGACAACGGCTCCGGCATTGCCGGTGACGAGTTGTCGCTCGCCTTGTCCCGCCACGCAACGAGCAAGCTGAAAATGCTCGAGGACCTCGAGCGCATTTCCAGCATGGGGTTTCGTGGCGAGGCGCTGCCCGCGATTGCGTCGGTTTCGCGCCTGACCCTCGAATCACGTGCCGCCGATGCCGATCGCGCATGGCTGGTCGAAGGCGAGGGCGCCGAGCGAAAACCATCGCCGCTGCCGCGCGGTACCGTGGTCACCGTGCGCGACCTGTTCTTCAATACCCCGGCGCGGCGCAAGTTTCTGCGTACCGACAAGACCGAGTTCGGCCACCTCGAGCAGGTGGTGCGGCGGCTGGCATTGGTGCGCCGTGATGTGAGCTTCGTGCTGAATCACAACGGACGTGAGGTTTTCACGGCGCGTGCAGCGGGTGATCGGATCAGTCACGAACGTCGCCTGGCCGATCTGCTCGGCCCGACCTTCCTCGAGCATGCACTGTATTTCGAGCATGCCGCGGCTGGCCTGCAGATCAGCGGATGGGTGGCGCGGCCGGCGTTTTCGCGCAGCCAGGCCGACATGCAGCACTTCTATGTCAATCGCCGCATGGTGCGCGACAAGCTCGTGACGCACGCAGTGCGCCAGGCCTACCAGGACGTGCTCTACCACGGCCGGCAACCGGCCTACGTATTGTTCCTGGAACTCGATCCCGCGCAGGTCGACGTCAACGTGCATCCGACCAAGCATGAGGTCCGGTTCCGCGAGGGACGCCTGGTGCACGATTTCCTGTTTCGTACCCTGCATGACGTGCTGGCCGAGCCGGCAGGCGAAGCGGTGGCCGAGGTGGCGACTGCGGCCGCCGAACCCGTGCTGGCCGGGCAGCCGCGTCAGCAGGATATGGCGCTGCACGTCGGCGAACGCCGTGCGGCGTACCGTGCGGCGACCGCATGGCAGGCGCCGACCGGTGGGGCGTTATCGGGTTCGTCCGGACCGCCGCCGCTGGCAGCCTCGACGCCCGAGGTTGTCGAGGACGGGCAGGACGGTGAATTTCCCCTGGGGTTCGCCGTTGCGCAGTTGCATGGCATCTACGTGCTGGCCCAGAACCGTCATGGACTGATCGTCGTCGACATGCATGCGGCGCACGAACGCATCACCTACGAGGCATTCAAGAGAGCTCGCGAGGGCGAGGGGATCAAGAGCCAGCCGCTCCTGGTGCCGGTGGAGGTCGCCGTGAGTGCCCGTGAGGCCGACATGGTCGACCAGCATGGCGAGGTGTTCGAGTCACTCGGCATGGAGGTGGATCGACGTGGCGAACAGACCCTGGTGGTGCGCGCCTTGCCGGCGTTGTTGCGGCACGCCGATGCCGAGCGCCTGCTGCGTGACGTGCTCGCCGACCTGGCCGTGCACGGTGACAGCCGACGTATCCTGGAACAGATCAACGAGGTGCTGGGCACCATGGCCTGCCATGCCTCGGTCAGAGCCAACCGTCGGCTTGGCCTGGAGGAGATGAACGCCCTGCTGCGTGACATCGAGCGCACCGAGCGCAGCGGCCAGTGCAATCACGGCAGGCCGACCTGGGCGCAGATGGACATGGCGGCGCTCGACCGGTTGTTCCTGCGCGGTCGCTAGTTCGGTGCGAGGTTCCGCTTGGACGCAGAGTTCGCGGAGGAGCGCAGAGGGCGCAGAGTTTTTCAGGTTTCGCTCGTCCGACGCCTCCAATTTGAACCCGTCCCGCCGTTCTTCGCGCGCGCTCAGGCCCTCTTTCACAAGAAGACTTTGTGCCCTCTGCGAATCTCTGCGCCCTTTGCGTCCAGATAGAACAACGCACCATGTCTGAAAAGCCCACAGCGATCTTCATCATGGGCCCGACCGCATCGGGCAAGACCGATCTGGCGATCGCGCTGCACGAGCACCTGCCGGTCGAGCTGATCAGCGTCGATTCGGCCATGGTGTATCGCGGCATGGACATAGGGACCGCGAAACCCGGCCCGGAGGAGCTCGCGCGTGCACCGCATCGTCTGATCGACATCTGTGATCCGGCGGAGAGCTATTCGGCGGCCAGGTTCCGGGAAGACGCACTGCGCGAGATGCAATCGATCACCGGGTCCGGGCGGATTCCCCTGCTGGTCGGCGGCACCATGCTGTATTTCCGCGCCCTTCAGTACGGTCTGTCCGACCTGCCGCCAGCCTCGCCCGGGATCCGTGCGCGCCTGGAGGCCGAACTGGCCGAGCGCGGTCTGGCTGCATTGCATGCTCGACTCGCCAAGGTGGACCCGGTCGCGGCGCAGCGGATCCACCGCAATGATCCGCAACGCACCCTGCGGGCGCTCGAGGTTTGGGAATCGAGCGGACGACCGTTGAGCGAGCTGCAGGCACGCGACGGTGAGACGATGCCGTATCGGGCGCTCAAGCTGGTGCGGTCGCCGGCGAGCCGGGCCGAGTTGCACGAGCGCATCGGCCGGCGCTTCGAGCAGATGCTCGAACAGGGCTTCGTGGCCGAGGTCGAAGGCCTGGTCGCGCGCGGCGATCTCGACCCCGATATGCCCTCGATGCGGTCGGTCGGCTATCGCCAAGTCTGGGCCTGGCTGCGCGGCGAATACGACCGCGACGAGATGCTCGCCCGCGGCAAGGCGGCGACGCGCCAGCTGGCCAAGCGCCAGTTGACCTGGCTGCGCAGTGAGCAGCAGGCGCACTGGCTCGATGAAACGGGGGACGTCACGGCGACGGCCTTAACTTGGGTCAAGCGTGAACTGTCGGCCAGGCCCGAGGCGTGAATTCACACTGCGGAAGTGTGTATAAGGTCTCGGTAGGCTTAAAAAAAACCAGATTTCCGAGTGCTCTGCTGTGCTATATTTCGCGGACGATTCGCATCGATCGAAAGTTGGTGCAGTGCTGCGGGCCGGTTTGGTCTTTACGGCTGCTCCGTGTACGCGCCGGATGATCCGGCGCCGAGAATATCAACCAAACAATATAAATTGGGAGCGCGACCATGTCGAAGGGACAAAGTCTCCAGGATCCTTTTCTTAACGCACTGCGCAAAGAGCGGGTGCCGGTATCGATTTTTCTCGTGAACGGGATCAAGTTGCAGGGCACCATCGAGTCATTCGACCAGTTCGTCGTATTGCTCAAGAACAGTGTCAGCCAAATGGTTTACAAGCATGCCATCTCGACGGTGGTACCGGCCAGGAACGTGCGCATCCAGCATGCACACGGTGAGAGTGACGGTGACAGCGAGCCCGGCAACACCTGAACCGCCCTTCGTTCTTCCCTCGATTCCGAACGACCCCGCGGTGATGCCGTGGGGTCGTTTGTTTACGCGTTGCGACTTTCGGGTTGACGGCGATGTTTGAGCGTCCAAAGAGCGGCGAGCGGGCCATCCTTGTTCACGTTTCACGTGATCTCGCACCCGAACCGGATGAATTGCACGAATTCACCGAGCTGGTGCGCTCGGCCGGCGCCGAGCCGCTGACGCTGTTTGCGAGCATCCGCAAGGTCCCTGATTCCCGGCTGTACATCGGTAGCGGAAAGGCAGAGGAGATCCGTGCCCGGATCGAGGCCGAGAGCGCCGACCTGGTGATTTTCGACAACGCCCTGTCACCGAGCCAGGAACGCAACCTGGAAAAGATCTTTCAATGCCGGGTACTCGACCGTACCGGACTCATTCTCGACATCTTCGCCCAGCGAGCACGCTCGCATGAAGGTAAGCTGCAGGTCGAGCTGGCACAGCTGCGTCACCTGTCGACACGTCTGGTGCGTGGCTGGACCCACCTGGAACGGCAAAAAGGCGGTATTGGCCTGCGCGGACCGGGCGAAACCCAGCTGGAAACCGACCGTCGCCTGCTCGGCGCGCGCATCGACCAGATCCGTCGTCGCCTGGAGCGGGTCGACAGCCGACGTGAACAGGGCAGGCGGGCACGCCGGCGCAACGAAGTCCCCACCGTGTCGCTGGTCGGGTACACCAACGCCGGCAAATCGACCCTGTTCAACCGTCTTACAGAAGCCGGGGTGTACGCGCGCGACCAGTTGTTCGCGACCCTCGATCCGACATTGCGCCGGGTCGAGCTCGATGACGGCTCACCGATGATCCTCGCCGATACCGTGGGATTCGTGTCGCGCCTGCCGCATGAGCTGGTTGCGGCGTTCAAATCGACCCTGCAGGAAACCGTCGAGGCCGATCTCCTGTTGCATGTGATCGATGCGCACAGTCCGCAGCGTGCGCTGCAGATCGCCGAGGTCGAGGACGTTTTGGCGCAGATCGGGGGCAACGAGATCCCGCGTATCGAGGTGTTCAACAAGATCGATCTGGACGAGGGTGCCCAGGCCAGGATCGAGCGTGATCAGGATGACAAGCCGCAGCGGGTGTGGATGTCTGCCGCCACCGGCGACGGCGTCGACCTGCTGCGAGAGGCGTTGACCGAGTGGTTTCGCAGCGATGTCGTCAGTGGCCACGTCAGCCTCGGTCCGGCAGACGGGCGCCTGCGTGCCTTGTTGTTCGAACAGGGTGCGATCGTGCGCGAAAACCACGGCAACGACGGGGGATGGGAACTGGACGTGGCACTCAAGCGTCGAGATTATGAACGCCTCAGGAAGCGTGAACCGGGGCTTGCCGGCAAATGGGCGGACGAGTCCCTGGCACAGCGCGAAGCGGGATAATGTCTCTGGCCGGGGTCTGTTGTTAGAATCGCGGCGGCAAACCGTTTAGCAAGCACTATCTACCAGCGCACGGGAGTATTACATGGCCTGGAACGAGCCGGGTGGCGGCAATCGCGACCCCTGGAACAACAAGGGGGGCGATCAAGGACCGCCAGACCTCGACGAGGTCGTCCGCAAACTGCAGGACAAGATGGGCGGCCTTTTCGGTGGCAAGCGCCGTGGCGGTGGCGGTGGCGACAGCGATGGCGGCTCTCCGGCAGGCCCGGGCAAGAAGGGCATCGGCGTCATCATTGCCCTGGTGCTGGTCGTCGTTCTGGGTATGGAAGCCTTCTACATCATCCAGCCGGCCGAACGCGGCGTGGTCAAGCGCTTCGGTGCCTACCACGCGGTGACATCTCCGGGCCCACATCTGAAGTTGCCGTTCATCGACACGGTGGACGTGGTCAACGTCGACCAGGTCAACAAGTTCCAACACCGCGCGCAAATGCTGACCAAGGACGAAAACATCGCCGACGTCACGCTCGAGGTGCAATTCCGCATCCAGGATGCGG
>JAGRHE010000098.1 GCA_020445165.1 Gammaproteobacteria bacterium | reverse complement strand
ACTTCCTCGACAGTGTCTGCGGCCACATCCTCAACATCGAACAGTCGCGCGCCACGCTGTACAGCGGCAATTACAGCGCCTTCGAACAGGTGCGTGCGCAACAGCTGGCCAACCAGCAGGCCGCGTTCGACAAGCAGCAGCGTGAGATCGCGCACATGCACAGCTTCGTCGAGCGCTTCCGGGCCAAGGCGACCAAGGCGCGCCAGGCGCAGAGCCGGATCAAGGCCCTGGAACGGATGGAGCTGATCGCGCCGGCGCACGTCGATTCGCCGTTCCACTTCAGCTTTCGCGAGCCGGAGAAAAACCCGCACCCGCTGCTAACCCTGGACAACTGTGCCGCCGGTTACGCCGGCACGCGCGTCATCGATGCCGTGCGCCTGGTGCTCAACCCCGGTGACCGGGTCGGCCTGCTCGGGCCCAATGGTGCCGGCAAGTCGACCCTGATCAAGTTGCTCGCCGGCGTGATCGATACGCAACAGGGTGAACGCAATCCGGCCAAGCACCTGGCCATCGGCTACTTCGCCCAGCACCAGCTGGAGCAGCTCGATCCGGCCCAGTCGCCGCTGGAGCATGTCCAGCGTCTCGACCCGATGGCCAGCGAGCAGTCGCTGCGTGACTACCTCGGCGGCTTCGGCTTCATCGGCGACAAGGCGCTCGACGCCGTGGCGCCTTTTTCCGGCGGCGAGAAGTCGCGCCTGGCCTTGGCATTGCTGATCTACCAGCGCCCCAACCTGCTGCTGCTCGACGAGCCGACCAACCATCTCGACATCGAGATGCGCCAGGCACTGGCCACGGCGTTGCAGGAATTCAGCGGCGCCATGCTGATCGTGTCGCACGATCGCCACCTGCTGCGCGTCACCTGCGACCGGCTGCTGATGGTTCATGCAGGCGGGGTCAGCGAATTCGACGATGAACTCGATGCCTACCCGGCATGGCTGGCGGCACACACGCGCGCGGCACGTCAGAAAGACAACGACAGCCGCAGCGGCAGCGCCGACGAAAAGCGCGAACGCAAACGCAGCGAGGCGCAGCGACGCAAGGCGCTGCAGCCTTTGAAGCGTGCCCTGGAACAGGCCGAGACACACATGAACCAGCTGCAACAGCAGCAGGAATCGATTGAAAACGAACTGAGTGACAACAGCCTCTACGAAGCGACCGCCAAGGAGCGCCTGCAGCAACTGCTGCTGCGCAAGGGACAGCTGGACGCCGAGCTGGCCATGGCCGAAGAGGCATGGCTGCTGGCTGCCGAACGGATGGAACAGGCCGACGCCGAGGGCTGATTCCGTTCGGCTGCCAAGTCACGGCCGGGGAACCCGCTGCCGCCTGCACCCGGTATACTCGGGTCGAAAAAGAACAAGGACTGGAAGTCGAATGGAAGGCAAGAAGAAGAACGGCCGCTACGAGATCGTGTTTTCCGGTAGCGGCGCTGAAGGCGAGCGACGGATCGAGATCATGAGCAACGTGATGCGCGTGCTCAAACTCGATGAGCAGCGCGCGATCAATCTGTTCGAGCGCGACGACGAGCGGGTGATTTACCGCACCGACGATCGCGACCGGGCAGAGCGCCTGGTGTCACGCCTGCGCCATGCCGGTGCCCGTTCGGCATTGCGCGACTCGCACACGCTGGCTCCCCCGGACTGGAAATCGTGGGAGCTGATGGACAAGCCGGACGTCGATTACCACGCCTTCCACTGTCACGCCTGCAACTACGGCATGCGCCTGCCGTTGTCCGAACCACTACCGGCCGTGTGCCCGGAGTGCGGCGTGGTCGCGGCCAAGTTCCATGCCGTCGATCAGAAGAAGCGCAAGCGCGAGCAGATGCGGCGCAAGGTCATGGATATCCGCAAGGCGCGCGAGGAAAAGGCCGAAGCCGAGGCCGAGATCGCCGAGGAGGCCAGGCTGCGCAAGGAGATCGAACGCGAACTGCGGCGTGAACTCCAGTACCAGCTGGGGTTCGGCAACCGCCTGCGCAATGGACTGGCCGCCGGCCTGATCTTCGCGGTCGGAGCCGGTAGCGCGGTACTCATGCTGCAGGACCCCGAGGGACTGCCGCAGGAACTGGCCGCGGCTGACAACCGCGCCACGGGTAACGCCTTACCCGTGATTGCCCCGGCCAGCGCCCAGCAGGTCACGCTGCACATGGCCAACGACCTGTTGCGCAAGTTGGCCGTGCCGACCAGCGGGCTCGACGCAGATTCGACTGCAACGGTCGTTGCCGACGCCGAGCCCTGGCTGACATTGCCACCGACCGCGGCAGGCCCTGCCGTCGTCGACAGCGCGGTGCGTCCGTCCGCCAGGTCCCGGCCGGCAATGACCGGCCTGCTGCCCTACCAGGTCGGTGACGCAGAGCTCGCGCTGATGATCACGCACTGGCAGAACCATGCCAGCGCCGCGCCCTTGACCCGGCTGCGTCTGGAACGGATGACCACACAGCTACTCAAAGCCGACCACGTTCGGGCGGCGGCACGCACCGCCTTGCTCGCCGGCACGCCGGCGGCACGCCTGAAACTGCTGTTGCCGGTCATCGGGCAGATCGCCCGCGAGAACGAACCACGCCGGCAGGCGCAAGTCAGCAGCGAGGTGCGCGAGCTGTTCGCCGATGAAGCGCAGGACGACCTCGCACTGGCCCAGTGGCTGCTCGAACAGGCACCGCTGACGCCCGGATTCGATCAGCTGCGGCCACAGGCCCTGCCGGCCACGATCTCGGCGCAGTTGTCACGCCTGCCGCTCGTCGAGCGGATCGCCCTGTACGCCCAGATGGCGGCCCATCTTGCTGAGAATGCCGCTCCGGCAGCGGCGCAGACCTGGTTCGATGCCGGCAACACCCTGTTGCGTTCGCTCACCGACCCACGCGTCGAACTGGTGGCATTGACTCACCTCGCGCGCGCCTATCACCGGGCCAACGACCAACGCACGGCGAACGAGCTACTGCTGCGCATCGGTGCTGCGATCCCGGCCCTGCCCGGCCGGCCCGACGCCCGCCTGCTGGGCCAGGTGATGGAAACCTATGCCACGACCGGCAAGGTGGATGACGCAGTCGCAACGATCGAAGGCATGGGCGACAGCCAACTCGAGGCACTGCTCACGCAGGCCGACCTGGCGGTGCGCCTGGCCTCGGCGGGGCACGGTATCGCGGCCCGTGCACTGGTCGCCGAGATTGACGACCCGGCAGTACGTGCCCGCGCCCTGGCCTGGCTCAGTGCCGCCGCGCGCGAACGCGGCAGGATGCAGGCCGCCGCCGGACTCGCCGTTCAGGCGCACGATGCGGTGGCCGGCCTACGCCGGGAACTGGTCGCGCTGGTCGAGAGTGAACTGGCCGGACAGGCCGACGGCAAGGTCTCAGCAGCGACGCTGCTCACCGGTGGTGACGACTACCATGCACAGCTGGCCATGAACTTGGCCTGGCAGCAGGCCTTTGGCGCAGCACGCGACAGCGCAATGGCCGTCAATTCCAATCCGCGCCGCGAGCGCCTGATGCGTGACCTGGACACCCTGCAGTCGGCATTCGCCAACCTGCCACCAGGCCCACAACACGCCGCCTTACCCCAGTCTTCGGCAGGTTAGTTCCCTTGTCGGCATCAGGTCGCTTGCGCAGAATCGGCGGATCAACCGCAATACTGCGAACGTCATGTTGAAGTCATTACTGCTGCCCGCCCTGGTCCTGCTGGTCGTGAACCAGGCGTCGGTTGCCGCCACCTCGGGCACGGTCGTCCGGACCGAGCAGGCCGACCTGGTGCTGGAGACCATCAGCGACGGCCTACAGCATCCATGGGCGGTTGCGTTCCTGCCGCAGGGCGGCTATCTGGTCAGCGAGCGCCCCGGCCGGCTGCGCATCATCGATGCCCCAGGCAGGCTCGATCCGTTGCCGGTCGACGGTGTGCCCGAGATCGCCGCGCACGGCCAGGGCGGCCTGCTCGACGTGGTGCTGCATCCGCAATTCAGCGACAACCGGCTGGTCTACATCAGTTACGCCGAACGCGGCGCCGGCGGCGTCGGCACGGCGGTCGCACGTGGGCGCTTCGACGGCCGCAAGCTGCACGACGTCGAGGTGCTGTTCCGCCTGCAACCGAAAAGCGGCAGCGGACACCACTTCGGGTCGCGCCTGGTGTTCGACCGCGACGGCTACCTGTTCATCACGCTCGGCGATCGCGGAGAGCGCGAACGCGCGCAGGACCTGAACGACCATGCCGGCTCGGTCATACGGCTGCACGACGACGGCCGGATACCCGCCGACAACCCGTTCGCCGGACGCAGCGATGCCAGGCCCGAGATCTACAGCTATGGCCACCGCAACCTGCAGGGCGCGACCCTGCATCCGACGACCCACCGCCTGTGGACCCATGAACACGGTCCGCAGGGCGGCGACGAGATCAACCTGCCACAGCCCGGCATCAACTACGGCTGGCCGGTGATCACCTATGGCGTCAACTACGTGATCGGCACGGCGATCGGCGAAGGCACGCACAAGGACGGCATGGCACAACCGCTGTACCACTGGGTGCCTTCGATCGCGCCATCGGGGATGGCGTTCTACAGCGGCGACGCGTTTCCGGCCTGGCAGGGCGACCTGTTCGTCGGTTCACTGAAATTCCGCCAGCTGGTCCGACTCGAACTGCGTGACGGCAGGATCGTGCACGAAGAACGGATGCTCGACGATGTGCTCGGTCGCATCCGCGACGTACGCCTGGGGCCGGATGGCCTGCTCTACCTGCTGACCGACGCCGACAACGGCCGCCTGGTGCGGCTGCGTCCGGCCAATTGAGTACCGGTCATGCTGCAGCTCACCCCATCGATCGCGATCGAAGAGGACGAACTCGACTGGCAACCGATCCGGGCGCAGGGTGCCGGTGGCCAGAACGTGAACAAGGTGTCATCTGCGATGCACCTGCGCTTCGACATTGCGCGCTCGTCATTGCCCGACGACATCAAGCAACGCCTGCTGACACTGCGTGATCAACGCCTGTCGGCCAGTGGCGTGCTGGTGATCAAAGCCCAGCGCTTTCGAACCCAGGAAAAAAACCGGCAGGACGCCCTCGAGCGGCTGGCGGAACTGGTGATCGAAGCCGGCCGCGTGCGCAAGTCGCGTCGTCCAACCAAGCCGACCCGCGCCTCGCAGAAGCGTCGCATGGACAGCAAGACCAGGCGCGGTCAGACCAAGCGTCTGCGACGCTCGATCGACGAATGACCCCATGCTTCGCGGTTGTCACGAATGGCAGGACGGCACTGGCTTCAGGCCTGGCCAATGATTTCCATCATTCTTTCGTGGACGTCGGTCCACGCGCCGCGAGCCAGCACATCCACATCGATCCGGTGCAGTTGAGTCGCAGGCACGCCGGCCACGAGCCGTTCAGGCATCGCCATGCGTGGCCCTTTCAACGCAAAGACCAGTGCCGAATCGAACCGGTTTGCCACCTGGACCGCGATCTCTGGCGGGCCGACCAGCAGCACACCACGCGACGACTGCTGCATCGCGGTGTCAAAGTCATCGCGCATGACACCGATGAAGCTGCCACGGTACTGGATGTGCGCGAACACATTCTTTTTCGACCGGGCCAGGTGAAACCGCGTGCTGGAAACCTGGCGGTATTGCGCGTCGGTCAGCGGCCTGCCCGTAGTGAACCAGACTGGTCGAACGAAGCCCTCCCGAACCAGTATCCGGCGTGGTGCGCTGCGACTGCCTGTCCAGACACCACCCGTAACGCAGATGACTTTCTTGCTGTCCATGGTTGGCACTTGGATCCCTTTGCGCAGAAAACGAAACGTGCGGCAGGCTGTGCGCCTGACGGTGGCTTACGAATTTACTACGCGCGTGGCATCGATTGCGGCGAACCCCTGATCTAACGCGGTTGTTGAATCCAGACCTGGCGCACACCGTGGCGGCATATGTAGGGTTTCCTGCGCGTGCCCGGCATGAATAACGTATCTCGACGCGTATCCTGTAGCCGCTTTCCCGTTCGACGAACCCGGCGAATGCGGCACAACTTCGGAAACGACACGGATTTCCGGTATTCTTCCGGTGCCTCTCCACCACCAATCACGCAAAAGGAGTTGTGATGACACACCGAATTCCCTCCGCACTCGTGCTCGTTGGCTGTCTGTTGACGCTTGCCGTCGGAGCACAGGCGCAGCAAGCGTCCAGTGAAGACATCGATCGGCTGCTGCAACGGTCCGGCATCGAACACTTCCTCGATGCATTGCCGCAACAGGTCGGCGAAGGCCTTGCAGCCGCCATTGCAGAAGACCCGGATGGAACGGCGCTGCTGGCCGATTCGGTGCAGTCCCTGCAGGAATCGGCGAACACGACCTTCGCACCCGGGCAGCTGGCTCCGGTGATCCGGCAGGTGCTGGAACGCCGGATCGACGCCGACGTCGCGCGCGAAGTGCTTGCATGGCTCGATTCCCCGCTCGGAACCCGGCTGACGCGACTCGAGAACGTCGCTTCATCGCCCGACTATCCACGCCAGCTCGAAGCCTTTATGCGGGCATTGCCGAATAACCCGCCCGCGGGCGAACGACTCGAACTGCTGCAGGCACTGGATCGCGCGGCGAACATCACCGAGTCCGGCATCGAGGTGGTGCTGCACATGCAGCTCGCGCTGGTGGTCGCCGTGGTCGAAACGCTTCCGGAACAGCAGCGACCAACGGTTCCCGAGCTGTTGCAGAGCCTGGAATCAGAACGACCGGCGATCGAGCAGATGCTGAAGCAGGTGTCATTGTCGTCGCTGCTGTTCACCTATCGCGATGTCAGCGACGCGGATCTGCAACAATACATCGCTTTCCTCGGGTCCCCGGCAGGCAAGCTGTTCCAGTCAAGCCTGGTCGAAGGTCTCGACCTGGCATTGATCCAGGCCGTGCGGCGCTGGGGCAACGAGGTGGGCAGAACGCTCAAGGCGGCAACACTGCGCCAAAGCACCTGACAGGGGCGTGGGCAGCCAGGTCGCCGGCCTGGCTGCCGGTCACATCAGGCGCCGCGCGGCGTCTACCAGGATCCCGATCGATATCACCCACAAGGCTCCGCGCAGCATGCCGCGATAGGTTTCCATATCGACCCGCTTGCGCACGCGGATACCCAACCATACTGCAGTGAGAATCAACGGCAGTGCCAGCACGGCAAGACCGACCACGTCGAGATCGAACGCATCGCGACTGACGAAGCCGAGAATCTGCCCGCTCTTGCTGGTGATGAAGGCGAGGTTGAACGTGGCCACCATCAGGATGGTCGGCATGCGCGTATAGAGCGCATAAGCGACGACCAGCGGCGCAAAGATGTTGACCACGCCGGCCAGCAGACCGAGTAGCAGACCGAACAATGCCATGCCCCATTTGGGCACCTGCACGGCGTGCTCGGTGCGATGCAGCTGGTCGCTGACCAGGTAACCGATCAGTACCGCGGCAAGCAGGAAACGGAACGGCTCCGGGTCGACCTCCAGCAACACCTGGGTGCCGCTGAAACTGCCGACCAGCGTGAACAGGGGAATCGGCCAATACTCGCGTAGCGCATCGCGCCAGTGACGTTCGCCGAGGATGCTGACCAGGTTGATCGACACGGTCGGTACCAACGTCAACAGGATCGCGGTCTGCAATTCGAAGCCGAATGCGAGCAACGGCGTTGCCAGCAACGGGAAGCCGAAACCGAATGCACCGTGCACGAAGGCCGCGAGCATGCTGACGAGCACGAAAAGAATGTCGTTCTGCACAGATCGTTTGCCACGCAAGGCGCTATGGGAAGGCCAGCTTAGCGCAAGTCGTGAACATGCTCGCGGGCGCTCAGCATGAAGTTTCTTCCTGTTTCGGCACGGTCGTTCCCAATGACGAATCGAGCATCTACGCTGGGTTGACAAGGATGTTGCAAGACATCGTCATGCCAAGGAGTGAACTGCATGTATGTCGGCCAGGAATCCCCGGCAAGCAGCGAACGTCGCGGCCACAGGGCGGCCATCCCTCGCGATGTCGAGTCGATCCTCAACCAGGAACAGTTGAACGCTTTGCACAAGGTGGAAAATTTCGGCTGGCAGCTCGCGTTCATCCGTCAACCGTTGTTCGACACGCCGATCAGCATGATCGTCAGCCCGGACAAGCAGCGCTACGCGGTGCTCGAACTGGACGGTGAGATCAACATGAATCCGGATATCGTCATCCGACATTGACGCCGATGCGCGTCAACAGATCGCGTATTCGGTCGATGCCCAGTTGCCTCAGGTACGCGATGTTGCGCTGAGGTATCTGGTCCGGGTCGTCCCACGACTCGAGCGCCGCAGCCAGGCCATCCTCGCGCAGCAGGTGAAACATCGGATATGGCGAGCGGTTGCTGTAGTTGGCCGGATCATCCGCGGGTTCGCCGTCGAAGCAGTAATGTGGATGGAAACTCGCGATCTGCACCATGCCTTCGGCGCCGGCCTCGGCCAGTGCCTGCTGCAGGCTCTCCAGGGTATCGAGGTAATCATCGAATCGCTGCAGGGTGTTCGGGACGACCAGCAGCGCCGTCTCCATGCTGTCCGGCTCGCTGGTCAGCAGGCGGTACACCAGATCCAGAAAAGCACGGTAAACATCGTCCGCACGATCGCTCTCGCAGGCCTCGACATGCACCCGTCCGCGGTTGAAGGGTGCGGCCGCGAACGGACACAGGCCCAGCCCGATGACGAACTGTTCGATCCAGGCCCGGGTCAACTCGATGGCAGTCGGAGGCGCTTGGCTCATTCGACTATCTCAACCGGCATACCGACGCGCAGGCTGCCGGGTGCATCATGGATCAGGTTCTGGCCAAAATAGATCTTGTTATCGCGCTTGCGGTAGCTCATCAACGTGGCCAGCGGCTCGCGACCGCGCTCAGCGGTGTCGATATCGACGGTTGGGATCACGCAACGTGAACATGGCTTGACGACGCGGAAGGTCATGTCGCCGATTCGGATGCGGCGCCACCCGTCCTCGGCATGCGCGTCGCAGCCCGCGACCACCAGATTTGGGCGAAAACGCAGCATCGGCACGGGCAATTCCAGGCGCGCGTTGAGTGCGTCCAGCGAGGCCTGCGAGATCAGCAGAAAAGGAAAACCGTCAGCAAACCCCACCTGGTCATCGGGTCGGGCAAAGTCCGGATCAACCGGGCGACGTGAATCCTCGGGTTGATGGACCAGCCGGCACGGCATACCGAGAAACTCGCTCAACCAGCGGTCGGCCGCAAGGTCGCCGCCGACCGCGCCGACCCGGTCGCGCCAGACCTCGACCTGGCACGGCTCGTCACCACCTACGACGCGCAATGTCGGCATTCCTGGGGCATCGAGACAGAGCACGTCGCCAGTATCGAACCGGGCATCGACCAAGGCCATGCGCGCCAGCTGACGCTGGGTCAGAAATCGACCATCCGCGTCGACCACCATCCAGCGGCGATCGCCGACCAGGCCACGCGAGTCGGCATTGAGCGCATCGAAAGACTGCCCGCGCAGTGACTTGACGGGATAGCGGTAGATCGCGCTCAGGGTCGGCGTAGGCATCTGCGGTGTCTCTTGCTTGTCCGGAAAAAACTCAACTTTCGCGCTGCTGCGCCGACCTACTGTTCCGGTACGGCTGACACAGGAATCACGATGGAACTGGCCCCCTATCTCCGCCTCATGGTACAGCGCAACGGCTCGGATCTGTATTTCAGCACCAGTGCTGTGCCACACATAAAGATCAGTGGCCAGACCATTGCGGTTGGCGACCAGAAGATGGGCGTTGGCGACGTGTCGCAGCTGGCGTACTCGATCATGAACGACGAGCAGATCCGCGAGTTCGAGAGCACGCTCGAGTGCAACCTCGCGATATCGGTGCAGTCGCTCGGCCGCTTTCGCGTGAACGTGTTCCGCCAGCGCGGCGACGTGGCCATGGTCATCCGCTTCATCAAGGCGCAGATC
>JAGRHE010000097.1 GCA_020445165.1 Gammaproteobacteria bacterium | reverse complement strand
AACGGCAGCTCGGTGCGGTACAGGCCGATGCCGGCGATGTCGTCGTTGCCCAGCTTGCCGGTCTCGTTGATCAGGCCGGTGTTCAGATACAGGGGAAACGCGACACCGTCGGTCGACTCCGAAGGCAGGCCACGCAGGGTCTCGGCCTCGGCGGTCAGCTCGCGCTCTTCTTCGGCCAGACGCTCGTACTCGGCACGCACCGACGGGGCCGGGGCGATGTAGACGCGACCGCGGTAGCCATCGATGATCAGCTCGCGGTTTTCCATCCGGCTGACCGGCAGGTTGGTCACGCCCATCACCGCCGGCACGCCCATCGCGCGTGCCAGTATGGCAACGTGCGACGAGATCGAACCGGTCGCGGACACTACGCCGACCAGGCAATCGCTGGGCACCTCGGCCAGCTGCACCGCGCTGACCTCGTCTCCGACCAGGATCGTCTGGCGTGGAAACTCGGTCGTGTGCGGGCTGTCGCTCTGCAGGTGCATCAGGATGCGCCGCCCCAGGTCGCGCACGTCGGAGGCACGTTCGCGCAGGTAGACATCCTCCATCGCCTCGAACACCTTGGCATGTCCCTCGATGCTCTCGCGCAAGGCGCCCGGCGCCCACTGGCCCTGCTCGATCAACGCAACCGTATGGGTAACCAGTGAGTCACCACCGAGCATCAGGATCAGGGCATCGAACAGGGCGTTGTCTTCGGCCGGGATCTGTCCCGAGAGACGGTCCTTGAGGCGACGCAGGTCATCCTCGACCGCCGCGACAGCGGCACGGAACGAGGCCACCTCGGCGTCGATGTCTTCGCTCTCGCGATCCGGCACGGCGTCGAGGTCGGCCATGCGGTAGGCCACCACGCCATTGCCGATCGACACCCCGGTGCTGCCGGGCCGTCCTTCGAGGTAACGTGAACTTCGCGACGTCGTGGTCAGCGAGTCGAGACCGCCACTGGTCTGGGCATACACGATCGCACCCGCCAGTTGCGCGGCGAGTGTGAACAGGAAGGTCACCTCGTCGTCGAGAAACTCGCGCTGGGCCTCCTGGCGTACCACCAGCACCCCCAGCACCTTGCGGTTCTGGATGATCGGCACACCGAGGAAGCCGCGGTAGGCGATCTCGCCGGTCTCGGTCACGCGCAGGTAACGACTGTGCGACGGCGCATCGCTGATGTTGAACGGCTCGGCACGTTCGGCAACCAGGCCGACCAGGCCACGCCCGAGCGGCAATGCCACCTTGCCGACCGCTTCCGGGCGCAGTCCGTCGGTCGCTGCGAGCACATGCGCACGCGCGTCCGGATCGGTCAGGTAGACCGAGCAGACATCGCAGCGAATGGCCTGCTTGACCAGGGTGACGATCAGGCTCAGTACCTGCTCGAGATCGGGCGCCGCATTCACCTCTTTGACGATGCGGTGCAGCGTGTCGAGCATGCTCAGGTTTTCCGGTCGGACGGCTGGGCTATCCACCGTGACTCCTCGGTAGCGCGTGGGACATCAGCGCCGCTGCTGGCGCAGAAAACTGGTCTGGGGACGTGTCGGCACACCGTCGGGAAACAGGAGCGGCGCAAGTTCCTCGAGCGCGCGCTCGTACACCCGGCGTTTGAAGTAGATCACCTCGCGCACCGGCTGCCAGTACTTGACCCAGCGCCAGCTGTCGAACTCCGGCTTGTCGCAGGAATCCAGGCAGAAATCGCTCTCACGACAATGCACGCGGAGCAGGAACCAGCGCTGCTTCTGGCCGATGCAGACCGGGTGCGAATGACGCCGGATAAAGCGTTTCGGCAGGCGGTAGCGCAACCAGCGGCTGGTCGAGCCGAGCAGATCGACATGCTCGGGCAACAGCCCGACCTCCTCGTACAGCTCGCGGTACATCGCCTGTTCGGGCGTCTCATCCGGGTCGATGCCACCCTGCGGGAACTGCCAGGCGTTCTGCCCGACACGTCGCCCCCAGAACAGGCGGTTCTGGTCGTTGCAGAGAATAATCCCCACGTTTGCCCGGAAACCGTCGGCGTCAATCACAACTGGAACCAGAAAATTCTTTAAACTCAAACGATTGTTCCATAGCGCGAGCCGCCGCGGCAAGCATGGCCAGCGCATAAGCTATTGCTTATAAAGGGCTTACGGTATAGTCCGCCCTGCCTTCCGGATTCGATTTCAAGCAGACACCTCATGCCACTCGCGATCTTCGACCTCGACAACACCCTGCTGGCCGGCGACTCCGACTACCTCTGGGGCCAGTTCCTGGGTGAAGTCGGCGCCGTCGACCGGGCAGCCTACGAGCAGGAAAACCTGCGCTTCTACCGCGAGTACTGTGCCGGCCGGCTCGACATCATGGAATTTCTCGCCTTTTCGCTCGCCCCCCTGGCCGCAAACGAGCCCGAGCAGCTGGCGCAATGGCACGCCCGCTTCATGCGCGAGAAGATCGAGCCGCGCATCACCACGGCGGCGGAACGCCTGGTCGACAAGCACCGCCAGGCCGGTGACACGCTGATGATCATCACCGCGACCAATGACTTCGTCACCGCGCCGATCGCTGCGCGCCTGGGCATCCCGCACCTGATCGCGACCCGGGCCGAGCGCGATGGCGAGCGTTACACGGGACGCGTGGCAGGAACCCCGAGTTTTCGCCAGGGCAAGGTCGAGCGCCTGCATGACTGGCTGCGCGACCATGGCGGCGACCTGGACGGCGCCTGGTTCTACAGCGATTCCCACAACGACCTGCCGTTGCTCGAACTGGTAGAGAACCCGGTCGTGGTCGATCCGGACGACATTCTCAAGCAGCAGGCGGGTGCGCGTGGCTGGCCGGTGATCAGCCTGCTCGACGGCCGACCGCTCGATGACCACCGCCACGCCTGAGCCGGCATGACCGCGCGCCATCGCCGGCTGCTGCTCGCCTCGTCTCTGCTCGCCCTGGCCAGCCTGGGACTGGCGCTGATGATCGGCAGTGTCGACATCGCGCCACGCGACGTCCTGCGTCACCTGTTCACCAGCGATGGCAGCGTGCACGACCGCATCATCGACCAGCTGCGCCTGCCGCGGGCGCTGACCGCGTTTGCGATCGGCGGCCTGCTGGCCGTGGCCGGTGTGCTGATGCAGGTACTGCTGCGCAACCCGCTGGCCGACCCCTACGTGCTCGGCGTCTCCGGAGGTGCCGCCAGCGCGGTCCTGGCGGCCATGCTGCTGGCGCTGCCGGTCGCCTGGTACACGCCCGCGGCGCTGATCGGCGCACTGCTCAGCACCCTGCTGGTGTTTGGACTCACCCGCAGCGGCGATGACTGGCGCAGCGACCGGCTGCTGCTGACCGGGGTCGTCGTCGCCGCCGGCTGGGCGGCACTGATCAGCTTTGTTCTCAGCATCAGTCCCGGCCAGCGCCTGCCCGGCATGCTGTTCTGGCTGATGGGCGACCTGAGTGACGCGACCTCACCGGCACTGCCGCTGATCCTGCTCGTCCTGGCGGTGCTGGTCCTGCTGCTGCGGGCGCGCGACCTCAATATTGCCGCGCTGGGCATGCTGCATGCCGCGGCGCTCGGCGTGGACACCGCACGCCTTCGCCTGGAGCTGTATTTCGCCGGCGCGATCCTGACCGCGGCAGCCGTCGCGGTGGCAGGCGCAATCGGTTTCGTCGGCCTGATCGTGCCGCACCTCGTGCGTCGGTTTGGCGCCACCGACCACCGGGTGTTGCTGCCGGTCGCCGCGCTGGCCGGTGGCAGCCTGCTGCTACTGGCCGACAGCGCGGCACGCACCCTGATCCGCCCGCTGCAGCTGCCGGTCGGCGTGCTGACCGCATTGATCGGCGTACCGCTGTTCCTGTACCTGCTGCACAGCCGGAGCAGAGGATGACGGCGCTGCTCGATGTGCGCGGACTGGATGTCGCGATCGCAGGACGCACGATCTGCGCGGGGCTCGACCTGAGCATCCACGCCGGCCAAAGCTGGGTGCTGCTCGGTCGCAACGGTGCCGGCAAGACCACCTTGCTGCACAGCCTTGCCGGTCTGCGACCCGCTCACGGCAGCATCCGCCTGCAGGGATCCGCGCTGGCGGGGCTGTCGGCACGCGAGCGCGCGCGGCGGGTCGCGGTTCTGCTGCAGCACAGTGACCGCGGCTTTGGCACGAGCGCGCTGGAAAGCGTGTTGACCGGACGCCACCCACATCTGGGCAGACTGGCCTGGGAAGGCCCCGAAGACCTCGCCATCGCCGAGCGCTGCCTGGCTGCCACCGACTCGCAAGCGCTGGCTGAACGCCCGCTGGACACCCTGTCCGGCGGCGAGCTGCGCCGGGTCGAGATCGCACGCCTGCTGGCGCAGCAGGCGCCGCTGATGCTGTTGGACGAACCCTTCAACCACCTCGACCTCGGTCACCAGGCCAGCGTGCTGAGGGTACTGAAATCGCAGGTTGCCGGGCAGGTCGGGGCATTTCTGATGTCCATACACGACCTCAACCTGGCCTGGCAGGCCGGCAGCCATTGGCTGCTGCTGGATGGTGACGGCGGTTGGCATGCCGGACCGCGCGAGGAGATCGCCACCGCCACCCTGCTCAGTGATGCCTTCGATCACCCGGTGCTACGCCTCGAGACCGATGCAGGGGTGCTTTTTCGGGCACAGCTGTAAGGCGGCCGGCAGGCTGATACCATCGGCGGATGGCGAGAACACGCAACCGCACCAACGTCTACATCCTGCTGCTGGCAATCATTGTCGCGGTGATCGCCGGCTATTACCTGCCGACCAAGCGGCCGGAAACCGGCGCATCGATGACACCGAAGGAATACATCGAGCTGGTCGAAAAAAAGAAGGCACAGCGCCTCAAATACGCAGCTGAAGAGAAGGCCGCGACCCAGCCAGCTCCCTCGACGACCCCGCCCGGCAGCGACTGAGCGCGACCACTGCGCGCCACAAAACCTTGCCGCAGCTGCCGGCTGACCTCTCCACGCAGGATTTTCCCACGCCACCGGACCCAATGCCCGGACGGCCAAATGCTGACCGGGGTCAAATGTTCACGAGTTTGCCAACAGTTCTGCATGAGGATTTGTTAATACTGATACCAAGTCAACATCGGTGTGTCTGCGCACCGGGAAGAGAGACATGGATACAACGGAGATCGCGCAACTCAGAAATGCCGTGCGCCATCACGTCAGCGGGTCGCGTGAACAGCGGTTCTGCTACAGGGCGCTTTGCGTGCTGCTGATTGCGGAAGGCCATCGCCCGAACCAGGTCGCGGACTGGCTTGGCGAGCACACGCGCACGCTCGAGCGCTGGCGCAAACGCTTCGCCGACAACGGACTGAACGGCCTGATGGATGAGAGCAGCCCGGGACGTCCACCGAAACTGTCGAACGAGGAGTGGAAGCGTCTGAAGCAGGATCTCGAGAATCCGCCCGCCTATTTCAGCCTGGAAGGCAAGAAATGGCAGGGCAAACTGCTGCAGAGCCATCTCAGCGCCAATTACGGTATCGACTTCAGCCTGCGCCAGTGTCAGCGTCTTCTCAAGCAGTTCCGGCAACGGCCGAGCACGGTCAACTACAAGTCCGGCTCAACTCGCAGCTATACTGCGGCTACCGACCGCATCGGAACTGACTAGCCGACGAAAAGAATCGGGCGGTCACCCGAACCATTGCATGTCGGACAATTCAGGACGTCCCCGATCAGGGCCGATGGCAACGCGGGTTGTTCGTGCCCGGGGCATGGAATCAATATTGAATATCGCAACGATCCTTAACCGGAGGGACTAGAAATGAAAATGACTCACAAGAAGCTGCTGACCGGGCTGGTCGGAGCCGCAGCAATCGCCGCCACCACCAGCGCCAGTGCCTTCTGGGGCAACTGGGGCGGCAGTCCGTGGAACTGGGGCGGCTGGAACAACGGCTGGGGCAATGGCTGGGGTAATGGCTGGGGCAACAACTGGGGCGGCAGCCCGTGGGGTTGGGGCGGCGGTTACCCGGGCTACGGCTGGGGCGGCGGATATCCTGGCTACGGCGGCTGGGGCGGCAGCCCGTGGGGTTGGGGCGGTGGCTACCCGAACTACGGTGGCTACAACTATGCAACGCCGAGCTACACCTACCCGAGTACCACCAAGAGCACCACCAAGAGCACGCCGTCGGCGACGACCAAGACCGACAAGAAATAAATCGATTTCTTTACGGTCTCGAGCGCGCCTTCGGGCGCGCTTTTTCGTTGCGCGGTCTTCAATGCTGCGCAGTAACAGCCGGCTGCCCGCATAATGACCGGCATGAACAGGTTACGCCGTTCCGGCACAGCCAAAGGCGCATTGGCCGCCGGTCACCCACTGACGGTGGAGGCCGGCAGCCAGATGTTCGAGATCGGCGGCAACGCCTTCGATGCCGCGCTGGCCGCGATGTGTGCCGCCTGCGTGGTCGAGCCGGTACTGACCTCGCTCGGCGGTGGTGGCTTCCTGCTCGCCCGCCCCAGCGGACAGCAACCGACGCTGTACGATTTTTTCGTCCAGACGCCACGCCAGCGACGCCCACTCGACGACACCGACTTCTATCCTGTCGTGGCCGACTTCGGCACCGCGCAACAGGAGTTCCACATCGGTAGCGGCGCCATCGCGACCCCCGGCAGCGTACGCGGCCTGCTGCATTGCCAACGCCGGCTCGGCCGACTGCCACTGACCGAGATCGTGGCCCCGGCGATCCGCTATGCACGCGACGGGGTGCGTATCAATGGACTGCAGGCCTACATCTTCAGCATCGTGCAACCGATCTATGTTGCGACAGCGCAGGCCCGGGCAATCTATGGCGAGGTGGCGCTGAGCGGTGAAGGCCACGTCTTCCACCAGGCCGATCTCGCCGATACCCTGGCCTGGATCGGTGAAGAGGGTGACGCACCCTTCTACGACGGCGAGATCGGCAAACGTCTGATCGGTCTGAGTAACGAAAGCGGCGGTCACCTGGAGCACGACGACCTTGCGAATTACCGGGTGATCGAACGATCCCCGCTACAGCATCGCTACCGGGGATGGCGCGTTGCAACCAACCCGAGCCCGTCATCGGGCGGTACTCTGATCAACTACGCGCTGAGCATGCTCGACAGCCAGGACCTGGCCGCCGCCGGTTTCGGCAGTGCCGGACATCTGCATATCCTGGCGCATGTCATGACCCACACCAATGTCGCCCGCGACGACGGCATGCTGCAACGCAACGAAAAGCACCGGCAGCTGATGCAGGCCTACCGGGAGGCAGTCAGGGGCCATCCGGTCAACAACCGTGGCACCACCCACATCAGTGCCATCGACGCCGATGGCAACCTGGCATCACTGACCCTGTCGAACGGTGAAGGCAGCGGTCGGATCCTGCCCGGCACCGGCATCATGCTGAACAACATGCTCGGCGAAGAGGATCTCAACCCGAACGGGTTCAACCGCTGGCCATGCGATGTCCGGGTCAGTTCGATGATGGCACCGACGCTGGCCGAGAAGGAACGGCAACTGGTTGCGATCGGTTCCGGCGGCTCGAACAGGCTGCGTACCGCGATCCTGCAGACGCTCAGCAACCTGATCGACTTCGGGTTGCCGCCGGAGCAGGCGGTCAACGCGCCCCGTATCCATTTCGAACGCGGGCAACTCGACATCGAGCCCGGCTTCGACGACGCAGCATTGGCAAAACTGAAAGAGACCTACCCGCAGAACCGCTGCTGGGACTCGCACAACCTATTCTTCGGCGGCACCCACACCGTGTGCTGGGATGGCCGCACATTCAGCGGCGCCGGCGACCCCCGGCGCGGCGGTGTTTTTCAGATCAGCTGAACGAAGTTTCCCTGCGATTCACCGGTGATACAAGCGCGCTTTCGCGGCATCATTCGCCGCGCATCCATAACAACGTCGAGGGACCTCATGAAAGCAGCTGGATTGATACTCGTGGGTATGCTGGCAGCTGGCAGTGTCATCGCCACCAGCACTGAAGAAAAGGGAATGGTCGAGCAGGCACGCAGCCTGGCAAAACAGTTCGGTGGCCAACTCAAGGCCGAGGTTGCCGCCGGCATGAAATCGGGAGGTCCGGTTGCGACCATCGACGTCTGCTCGGTCAAGGCACCGATGATCGCGGCATCGGTTGGTACCGAATCCGGCTGGGACGTGGGCCGCACCAGCCTGAAGTTGCGCAACCCGAATAACGTACCCGATGACTGGGAACGCAACGTGCTGATCGAATTCGAACGGCGCAAGGCGGCCGGAGAAGCGGTGGCGACGATGGAATTCGCCGAGACCGTGAACGGCGCGAATGGCCCAGCGTTCCGCTACATGAAAGCAATTGGAACCGAGCAGGTCTGCCTCAATTGCCATGCCGCCGAGATCAAGCCCGATGTGGAAGAAAAGCTGATGCAGCTCTACCCACAGGATGCCGCACGTGGTTTTGCGGTGGGCGATATCCGTGGTGCATTCACCTTCAGCAAACCACTTTGAGACTCATTCGCCCCGGTCCATGTACCGGGGCGACGCCCTACCTCGGAAGGACTGCTACGGGAAAACCGGCCGGGCGACGCGTGCTAGTCTGCGGGGCATCCACCAGCAACCAGCCGTGATGATCCCTGATGACACCCAAAGACCATGCGATCGCCTGGTGGGGCGACGACAGCTACCCGGCGGGGGAGGATTGGAACGCCCTGCTGCGCCAGTTCGCCCTGAGCCGTGACCAGGCATGCGACGAAGCATTGCAGGACGTGATGAAAATCGTCGACGAGCCGGACCTCGGCGAAGCGGTGCGGCAACGCATCGAAGCGCTCAAGTCCGGCTAGGGACTTCGCTCAGCGCCGATACCTTGCCACGCGCAGCACCTCGGCATTCTGCCGCCACAGGTTGCGCGCCTGGCGCTGCAGCGGAATATCCAGGCGCTGCCCTAGTGCCTGCGCAGCATCCAGCCAGATGCCGCGATCGATCTTTGGCAGGGCCCCGTTGAAAGCGAAACTCAGGATGTTTCCACCCTGCACGTGCAGGTGAAGCACCTGCCCGCCGAACACCTCGCCGAGATTGCCAAGTAGCGCCCCATGGCGATCCAGTTCGCTGGCCCATTGATTGACGACGAGCACACCATCGGCCTCCAGGCACATCCTGCAGCTGGCAAGAAACTCGGCCGCCAGTTGCTCAGGGTACATGCCGTCGGCATGGTAGAGGTCGGCAAACAGCAAATCGAAACGGTCGGACGTATTGCGAAGATACGCATCCGCCTCATCGCACACCAGCTGCACACGCCGGTCTTCGGGCAACCCGAACCAGGCACGTGCGACATCGAGTACCGCGGCGCGTCGTTCGATACCGGTGATGCGCAATCCGCGCGCGGCGGCACGCAGTGCACGCAGCAGGCTGCCGCCGCCAACTCCCAGCAGCAGTGCACTGCGCGGCTGCGGATGCAGCAGCAGTGCCAGCATCATGGCCTGGGTGTAGACATAGGCAAGGCGCGCCGGTCGGGCGAGTTCGACGCAACTCTGTTCGACCTCGTTGCCGAACGTCAGGTAGCGACAACGGTCATCTTCGTGGACACGAATCTCACCTTCGTCGTCGCGGGTGCGAAACACGAGACTGCCAAGATCGGGCGCCGACATCGATACAGATATCATGCAAGAAAGCCAGAGCGGGAAAGCGTAACAGATCCGCTACGGACGGCGGGATATGGGCCATCGCGGCAGGCACAGTCTGCCCTACGCTGTGTGCGATGGCTGATCCGGGTAGGTCGGACTGTGCCTGACGATGGCAAGTGCAGCCTGCGCCAGACAATGGCACCGGCCGTCACGTGAAAAGCGCAGGGCGGGCCACGTGGCCCGCCCTGCTGCGGCGACACGGTCAATCGACCAGTTCACCCTCGATCACAGCGCCCTCTTCGTCGACATCGACATTGCTGCCGCGCGAGAAGACCAGGCCGTCGTTGTCGACGTTGACGTGGATCACGTCGCCCGGTCCGAACACGCCAGCCA
>JAGRHE010000096.1:5748-9959 GCA_020445165.1 Gammaproteobacteria bacterium | reverse complement strand
GGTAGCGGATACCTTTTTCGCGCAGCGCCTGCCAGCGGCGCTGGGTGTCCTTGAAATTCGAGTTGCCACCGTCGATCAGGATGTCGCCCGCGTCCAGCAGCGGCAGCAGGCCCTCGATCACCCGGTCGACAACATTGCCGGCAGTTGCCATCAGAAAGATCACCCGCGGCCGGGCCAGGGATGCGGCCAGTTCGGCCAGGTCGTAGGCCGCGCGAATGCCACTGTCGGGTGACAGACCGTCGACGAAGGCCTCGGTCGTGCTCGTGGTGCGGTTGTACACGGTCACGGCCAGGCCGTGGTCGGCCATGTTCAGCGCGATGTTGCGGCCCATGACGCCGAGGCCATAGACGGCGATGTCGGATGGCATATCCAGTCCTGTTTTAAATGCCGGTCGTGACCTGGCAGGCCGGGCATGTGAAGCGTTTTGCAAGATTCGTGCGCGCTTTCGGGATCGCCCTCGTCGCGGCCTTCCGCAGAGGCCGCCGGCGCCGACTGCACCATCGGACCTGCCGACCCTGCGCCGCGTGCGCAACTTTGGCACAAGTCACGTGCGATTGCTGCACCCGTTTGCACCTTTGAGGTGCGTCAATTCGCAGCGCACCATTTCCGGCGGTGGCGCGGGTTTTGCACTAGGGTAGGGCGATGTCTGTTCCGAGTGGTAAATCTGAAAAAGGACACCCCATGAGTCGATTGACCGAGATGCCCGAATGGCGGGCGTTGGCGGACGAGTTCGTCCAAACCCGTGACCTGCATATGCGCGACCTGTTCGCTGCCCAGCCCGACCGCTTCGACCGGTTTTCGCTGCATCTCGGCGACATCCTGTTCGACTATTCGAAAAATCGTGTGACCGACCGCACGCTGTCACTGCTGCTCGATCTCGCGCGCGCCTGTGATGTCGAGTCGTGGCGCGACCGCATGTTCGCCGGCGAGCCGATCAATCACACCGAACGGCGGGCGGTGCTGCATGCTGCCCTGCGTAACCGGGGCGATCGTCCGCTGCTGGTCGATGGGGTGGATGTCATGTCGGAGGTGCGCAGCGAACTCGATCGGGTCAAGGCGCTGGCCGAGGCGGTGCGCACGCGGCGCTGGCGTGGTGCCGGCAAGCAGCCAATCACCGACGTGGTCAGCATCGGCATCGGTGGCTCACACCTTGGCCCGTTGATGGCAACCGAGGCCCTGCGCCCGTATTCGATCCACGATCTCAAGATCCACTATGTATCGAATATCGACGAAAACCACATCAACAACACGCTCGAGGTGCTCAACCCGGAGACCACGCTGTTCATCATCGCCTCCAAGAGCTTCACCACCCAGGACACCATGGTCAATGCCGAAACGGCCAAGGCCTGGCTGTTGCGCAAGATCGACCACGAGGCCGACCTTGCACTGCACCTGGTCGCGGTGACCGCCAACGTCGAGGCGGCGGTGGAATTCGGCATCGCGCGTGAGAATGTATTCAAGATGTGGGACTGGGTCGGCGGTCGCTACTCGATGTGGTCGGCGATCGGGTTGCCGATCGTGATCGCCATCGGGTCGGACAACTTCGACCAGCTGCTGGCCGGCGCCTTTGCGGCCGATGAGCATTTCCGCGATGCGCCGCTGGCCGAGAACATCCCGGTGGTCATGGCGCTGCTCGGTGTCTGGTACAACAATTTCTACGGTGCCGAGTCGATCGCGATCCTGCCGTACGACCAGAACATGCACCGCTTTCCGGCCTACCTGCAGCAGGCGGACATGGAAAGCAATGGCAAGTGCGTCGACCGCGCAGGGCAGCCGGTCGATTACGAGACCGGGCCGATCCTGTTCGGCGAGATCGGGATCGCCAGCCAGCATGCGTTTTACCAACTCCTGCACCAGGGCACCAAGCTGGTTCCGGCGGACATGCTGGCACCGGTTTCGAATTACCGCTGCATCGCGCGCCATCACCGCGCGCTGATGTCGAACATCTTTGCCCAAGCCGAGGCCCTGATGCGTGGCAAGGACGAGCAGGAGGCACGCGCCGAGCTCGAGGCAACGGGCATGGACGCTGCCGCGGTCGACGCGCTGTTGCCCTACAAGGTGTTTCCCGGCAACCGCCCGACCAATATCTTCCTGTTCTACACGCTCGATCCCAAGACGCTGGGGACTCTGATCGCGCTGTACGAACACAAGATCTTCGTGCAGGGCGTGATATGGAATCTGAACTCGTTCGACCAGTGGGGGGTGGAGCTGGGCAAGAAACTGGCGACCGATATACTCGACGAACTCAACACCGGCAGCCCGGTCACGTCGCACGACAGCTCGACCAATGGCCTGATCAACTACTACCTGGGGATGCGTCCGAAGCGCGGAGGATGAGACGGGTTTCGTTGTGGATCGTGATGCCTTTCAGAAGCTGTACTGCGTCCGCAGACGAAAGTTTCTTCCCGGCTCGACGATGCTAGAGTGAAGATACTCATGGCCATTGTGTTTTCCGCCCATGCTCAAGTTCCGCCAGCCGCCCAAAGAACCCGGTGACATCTATCTGGAGGACACGGACCGTCCTCTGCCCGAGGTGCTCAACCCGAACACGCGCTACATGTTCACGGGAGAAATCGCAAAAGGCGGCAAATCGGTCATCCTTTCCTGCAAAGACCTGCACCTGTCGCGGGTCGTGGCTTACAAGACGCTGCGCTCGGAGTTCGTCGACGACGAGATCGAAAACACCCGCTTGCTGCGTGAAGCGCGGGTGTCGGGGATGTTGCAGCACCCGAATACGATGCCGGTCTACGAAGTCGGTCGTGATCGCAGGGGCCATTATTATTTCACGATGAAGCTGGTCCACGGTTACACGCTGCGCGAGATTCTGGACTACCGCGAGCGCTATGACCTGACCCAGTTGATTCATGTCATCGAACAGATCGCACATGCATTGGCCAACGCGCACGCACATCGGGTTGCGCACAGGGATATCAAGCCGGAGAACATTCTGGTCGGTCCCTACAACGAGGTGCTGTTGTTGGATTGGGGCCTGGCCAAGGTCTGGAGCAGGGACGGTCAGACGAGTGACGACGATAATCTGCAGGCCGGGTCGCTCGCTGACACTGACATGACCATGACCGGTCACGGGAAGCTACAGGGAACCCTCTGTTACATGTCGCCGGAACAGATCTCCCGTGATCCGGGCATCAGTTACAGCACCGACATTTACAGCCTGGGTTCGGTGCTCTACGAAGTACTGACCGGCCGCACGCCGTTCAGTGCTGATACCAGTCACGAGATCATGGACAAGGTGCAGAACGAGGCACCGGCAAGACCGGCAACGATCAGCAAACTGAAGGTGCCGAGAATTCTCGAACGACTGTGTATGAAATGTCTGAGCAAGAACCCGGATGAGCGTCCGTCCTCGATGAATGAGTTCATTCTCATGCTGCAACAGGACTGGGCTGCGGACCTGACGCGAAAGTAAGCAGCCAGGCAAAGAAAAACCGGGGCGGTGTGTCGCCCCGGTTGATCGCTTCAGCCCGAAACGTCCTCCTCAGACTCAGGCCAGCGCCTTCTTGGTCACCTTGACGATGACCGCGGCAACCTTATACGGGTCGGCGTTGGACGCCGGGCGACGGTCTTCCAGGCGCCCTTTCCAGCCATCTTCGACGGTGCCGATCGGAATGCGGATGGAGGCACCGCGGTCGGAGACGCCGTAGCTGAACTGGTCGATCGACTGCGTCTCGTGCTTGCCGGTCAGGCGCAGCTCGTTGTGTGCACCGTAGACCGCGATACAGGCAGGGATGTTCTTGCCGAACTCTTCGCAGATTTTGGTGAAGACGGTCTCGTCACCCTTGTCACGCATGGCGCCGTTGGAGAAGTTCGCGTGCATGCCGGAACCATTCCAGTCGGTGTCGCCCAGCGGCTTCGGGTGCCAGTCGACGGTCAGGTCGTATTTCTCGGCGCAACGCTCGAGCAGGTAACGGGCCAGCCAGATCTCGTCGCCGGCACGGGTGGCGCTCTTGGCAAAGACCTGGAACTCCCACTGGCCTGCAGCCACCTCGGCGTTGATGCCCTCGACGTTGAGGCCGGCTTCCAGGCACATGTCCAGGTGCTCTTCGATCAGGTCGCGGCAGAATGCATTGCGCGCACCGACCGAGCAGTAATAGGGACCCTGCGGAGGCGGATAACCACCGGCCGGAAAGCCCGGCGGCAGACCGGTCTTCGGATCCCACAGGAAGTATTCCTGCTCGAAACCGAACCAGAAA
>JAGRHE010000096.1:0-5736 GCA_020445165.1 Gammaproteobacteria bacterium | reverse complement strand
TGGCGCGGCCGTTGCTGACGTGCGGCGTGCCGTCGGCATTCAGCACTTCGGTCATGACGAGATACGAGTTCTTGCGACCGGGATCGGGAATCACCATCACAGGTTTCAGCAGACAGTCGGAGGCGTTGCCCTCGGCCTGCTTGGTGGAACTGCCATCAAATGACCACATCGGACAATCTTCGAGCTTGCCGCTGAAGTTTTTGCGGACCATGGTTTTACTGCGCAGACTCTGGGTCGGCTTGTAGCCGTCCAACCAGATGTACTCCAATTTGCTTTTCATCAATTTCAAGCTCCAGACTTGGGTCAGTTTGCGGGACGACGCCCTCGACAGGTTTTATTGCGCTCAGGGCGGTCGCGATGACGGGCCCTGATGGCGGCTGTGCTGCACTTGGCAGCTCCGCTGGACCTTCGAGAACTTTCCGGTGGGAGCAGCGGGTGCACCGTGCTGCGGTCCGCAGGGATTCGTCGAAGGGACGGTGCCCCGAATCAGCAATAAGAATGCCAGTATGAGGTTCGGCCGGATTGGCGCGGTTTTTCTGCCTCCGAGTCCCGCACGGGTTGCGCGTTCGCACCAAAATGATGCGCTTTCGCCTCGGGCAGACCTGTTTTTGCACCGCTTCGGTGCGAGGCGCATTCGTTGCCACCGGGATGTCGAATGCTGTTGTCACGACTCACCGGCAACCCGATGCACGGATTCGTCTGGCCGGACGCCCTGGTGAGTGGTGGCTGGCCTTCCGCATGGTGTTCCTCGCAACCGGCTGCGGCGGCGCAGCGCTTTCCAGACGCGGAAGCGCCCTGTGCAAAGAACCGCCAGGGCAGCAGTGACCGGTCTGGTCGCATGACATCGTCCGCTTTGCTCGGTAACCGATAACGGGGTCAATCGGTCTACCCCTGGATTGGAGACCAAGGCGAAAGGTTCGCATTGGCGCGGCCATGGCAGACTGCGCCTGTTATTTGGAAAGGGCGTTCGCCACCTGGCGCTGGGCGAAGTGCATCGCCGAAGCATGCTGCAACATCGATGCCATGGCGTTATCGCTTCAGCGCTGGCCGGACCCGCAGTTGCCGCGCCGGCAAAGCGCGGCATCTATCAGTAGCGTCGACCGCTGCGATGGATGTAATCGGAGAGTTCCTTGCTTTCGACGTTCATGCGCATCAGGTTGGTATGCGTGATGCAGAACAGGCCGCGCATGACGCGGTAAACGACGCGCGGATGCGAGTCGAGGAGGGATTCGAATGGCCCGGGTTGCAGCGTGTACACGGTGGCCTTGCCGATCGCCTTCAGGGTTGCGCGGCGTGGCGCCCGGTCGACGAAGGCACGTGTTCCCGCCACTTCGCCGGGCTGCATGCGATGCACGACGCGTTCCTGCCCTTGAGCGCTGCTGATCACTGATAGCCGACCTTCGACCAATACGAACAGCGTGTTGTCCTCGTCCCCCTCACTGACCAGCACTTCGCCGTTCTGCAGGTGACGGACACCCATGATGCCGGCAAGGGCTTCACACTCGCTGCGCTCCAGTTCCTTGCCGAGCGCTGAGGCGGACAGTTGGTCACAGTTGATGTCGTCGGTCATTTTTTGTCTCGTCGTTTGGGGTGGTGGGCGATGTCGCCGGGCAATCGCCGATCCGCGGGTGCTCGTCGTCCGAGAATGTCGACCTGAATGCAGACGACTTGAACATCTGCTGTGCCTGCGTAGGCGGCCGGATGCCGGTCGAGGTGCATGAACTTTCTGGTGCGCATATTACACCCGCGATCCTGCATCATCGTACTGCCTCGGTTCCGATCCGGGGGCGGATCGCTCGTTGTTGCCTGGTCATGGGGACAAAGCGAGGCCGTCCCGGGAACACTTGGCCGATGCCAGCGCGACTGCGGCCGGCAATGCCCGGTCAAGGGATTGGCCGTCGGCAAGGGCGTGCAAGATTGCGGCGTTGAACACGTCGCCGGCGCCAACCGTATCGACGACCCGGTGCAGAACCGGAGCTGCGGCATGCAGCAGGCTGCCATCACGATCGACCGCCCATGCGCCGCGTTCGCCCCAGGTGCAGGTGGCGACGGCCGGTCGCGGCAGGCTGCCGAGCAGCCCCTGTGCATCGCTGAAGCCCTTGGTCCGCGCATAGTCCGGTGAGAACAGCAGCAGGTCGGGCAGGTCGAACAGGGCCTCGATGCCTGAGCGCGGCTTCTCGACTTCGAGCGATATGCGGATGCCGGTGGCACTGTGCGCGCGCTTCAGCATCGGTGCGAGCTGATCGACCGCGCGTCCCTCGAAATGGATCCAGTCGAATCCCGTGAGATCCAGGTCGGCGAAATCGGCGGCGGCATACTCGGGCATGTCGCGGTAGTGCACGATACTGCGCGAGCCTGTCCTGGCACTGAGCAGGATGTACGAGGTCGGCGTTACCGCGTCTTCAATCCGCCTGGCATGCGCGAATTCGACGCCGTGCTGGGCGAAGGCCTGCTCGATGATCGGGGCGGATTGCGGCAGGTTTCCGACCCAGCTGACCCGTTCACCGAGCTGTGCCAACACGATTGCGGTATTGGCGGCGTTGCCGCCCATGCGTTGGACCTGAGCCGAGGCGCGTACCTCGCTGTCTTCGACCGGGTAGACCTCGACGCGGTTGACGATATCCAGGGTTGCGACACCAACACAAAGGATGCGTGACATGATTTCCTTTACTGCCTGCGAGCCGTCTCGCGTGGCTGGCTCGAAACGGTGTCCACAATGTCATGCATCGGCTTCGGGTGGCAACACGATGTGTCCCCGGTCCAGTTCGACCACCGGGCCAAACAAGCCGTCCGGCACACGCAGATGGGTGATCAGCAACACGCTGCGGCCGCATGCGACCTCGGCCAGGGTCTGCAGCAGTCGGCGCGCCGTTGATGCATCCAGTCCTTCGGTCGGTTCGTCGAGCAACAGGATCGGTGCGTCCTTGAGCAATGCGCGCGCGATCGCCACGCGCCGCGCCTGCCCGCCGGACAGGTTGGCACCCGCCTCGCCGAGCCAGGTGTCGTAGCCGTCCGGCAACGCGGTGAGGGTGTCGTGGATGCCGGCCGCGCGACAGGCACGCTCGATCTCTTCTTCCGTGGCATCCGGCCGCGCCAGCAACAGGTTGTCGCGGACCGTCGCGGTGAACAGATGAGTGTTCTGAGAGACGACGCCAAAGCAGGTGCGCAGGGTATCGCTGTCGAACGCGCTCAAAGGCTGACCTCCGAGCAGGATGCAACCCTGGCCCGGATCGCGGAAACGCAGCAGCAGATCGATCAAGGTGCTTTTGCCGGCGCCCGATGGCCCCATCAGCGTGATGCGATCACCTGGATTGATCTGCAGCGTCAGCTCATCGATTGCCGGTTGCGCGGCGCCCGGATAGGTGAATGACACGTCGTGCAGAGTCAGCGTCAGATCGTCCGGCAACGCCTGTCCGGCCCGGGGTTCGCGGACCGGGGGCGGCGTATCGACAATCGCGAACAGGCGCTCGGCCGCTGCCAGCGTCGCACCGTAGGCCTTGAAGGCGACCGGCAGCGGCATGACTGCTTCGAAGGCGGCCAGCGTGAACAGTGACAGCATCGCCAGGTCAGGTTTGGCCAGGGTGCCCTGCTCGACCTGTGGAATCGCCAGCCACAGCAGCAGCCATACCGCCAGGTTGGCGCACAGCAGTAGTGCCGCCTGCGACAACCCCTGGACACGGGTCAGCTGGGCCTGCGCGTCGACCAGTGCGCGGCTGGTGTGCGCGACCCGCCCGGCTTGCGCACCGTCGGCGCCGTATAGCAGCAGTTCGCCCATGCCCTGCACGGCGTCGATGATCGCCGTGCGTTGTGCGGCCATCAGTGTGACCTGGGCGCGTGCCGGTGTCCGCGAAAGCCGTAGCACGAGCAATGGAACACCGACACCGGCAGCCATCAGCAGTGCGAACAATACGGCACCGAACTGCGTGTCATGGCTCGCCAGGTACAGGCTCAGGATCAGTGTTGCCAGTAGTGCCGTGATGCCGGGTACGAGCAGGCGCAGGTACAGGTTGTCGAGCGTATCGATGTCGGCACGCACGCGGCTGAGCAGGTCGCCACTGTGGTGTTGCTGCAAGGCGGCCGGCGCGAGCGGTTCCAGGTGGATATAAAACCAACCGCGCAATACGGCCAACAGGCGCAAGGTCGCTTCGTGCGTGAGCAGGCGTTCGACGTAGCGCCCGCCGGTGCGCATGATCGCAGCGCCACGGATGATCGCAGCTGGCGTGAAGTAATTCATCGACATTTGCGCGGCACCGGCCAGCGCCATCGACGTGATGAACCAGCCCGAGGTCGCCATCAAGGTGACGTTGGCGAGCAGGGTCGCGAGCGACGCGAGCACGCCGAGTGCCATCCAGCCGTAGAAGGGCCGGTAGAGCGCCAGCAATGTCAGCAGACGTTTCACGCCGATGCTGTGAAGTCGTCGACCAGTCGGCGATAAGCAATACTGGATTCGATCAGATCGGCATGCGTGCCGACGGCCGCGATCCGTCCCCCATCGAGCAGCACGATGCGGTCGGCACTGCGCACCGTGTTCAGGCGGTGTGCGATGGTAACCAGGGTGGTGCTGCGGTCGAGTGCCGCCAGTGCCTGCTGGATGGCCTGCTCGCTGGCCGCATCCAGGTGCGCACTCGGTTCGTCGAGCAGCAGCAACGCGGGATGACGCAGCAGCGCGCGCGCCAGTGCGATGCGCTGGATCTGACCGCCGGACAAGCCTTGGCCATGCTCGCCGAGCGCGGTGGCGTAGCCGGCTGGTAGCGCGCTGATGAAGTCATCGGCATCAGCCCGGCGCGCGGCCGCTGCGAGCTCGGCATCACTCGCCTGCGGCGCACCGAGACGGATGTTGTCGGCGATCGTGCCGGCGAACAGGTGTGGATGCTGCGGCACCCAGCCGAGGCGTGCGCGCCAAGCCGCCGGCTCGATCGCCTGCAAAGGCGTGTCGCCAATAAGCACCCGACCCGAATCCGGCGTGCTGAAACCGAGCAGTACGCGTGCCAGCGTCGACTTGCCGGCACCGCTGGCGCCGACGACTGCGATTCGTTCGCCGGGTTCAATGAGCAGATCGACCCTGTCCAGGGCGCGCACATCACCCGGGTAGGTGATGCTGACCCCGTCGAGTCGGATCGTTGCGGCATGATTGTCGGGCAGTGCCGCGGTGGTCTGCGGCTTCTCTGGTGCCGGCAGATCGAGCACGTGCAGCAACTGCTCGGCGGCACCGATGGCTTCCAGGCGCGCATGGTAATGCGTACCCATGCTGCGCAGCGGCAGGTAGAACTCGGGCGCCAGCAGCAGGATGAACAGACCGTACAGGAAGTCCATCTCGCCCCAGAGCAGGCGGAAGCCGATCGACACGGCGACCACCGCGATGCTGATGGTGGCGAAGAACTCGAGTGCCAGTGACGACAGGAAGGCGACGCGCAGCACCGCCATCGTGCTGCGCCGGTAGTCGTCGGAAATGCGCGCGATGTTGCTGATCTCGCGGCGGCTGGCATTGAAAAGCTTGAGTGTCGTCAGCCCCTGGATCACGTCGAGGAAATGCGCCGACAGGCGTGCCAACGTGCGCCACTGGCGCTGGTTCAGGCGTTCGGTGCCCTTGCCGATCAGTATCATGAACAGCGGGATCAGCGGTGCGGTCAGCAGCATGATCAATGCAGACAGCCAATCGGTCGGAAAGACGACCACGAGGATTGCCAGCGGCAGCAGCACGGTCAGCGACATGGCCGGCAGGTAGCGTGCGTAGTA
>JAGRHE010000095.1 GCA_020445165.1 Gammaproteobacteria bacterium | reverse complement strand
GCCCACTGAAAGCGCCCGTCAGTCGTCACCTGCCTGCGGCCCCGGCGGCTGGTGCAGATCGAATCCCTCCGGGAACTTGCCGGCCAGAATGTAGGCAAAAGCGATCACCTCGGCGATCGCCTTGTACAGGTTGTCCGGGATCTCTTCTCCCATAGGAATCTGCGACAGCACCATTGCCAGTTCGGCGTCGGGGTATAGCGGCACGCCGGCTTGCTCTGCGGCCTCGATGATCCGTTCGGCAAGGTGTGCGTCGCCCTTCGCAGTGACGCGTGGTGCTCCCTTGCCGTCGTAACGCAACGCGATCGCGACGTCGCTGTGTCCGGATACGAGGGGATCACGGCGCTTCATGTCAGGCGTGCTCATCCAGCAGGATGTCAGGCAAGGGTACGTGCAGTAGAGGATCGGGTGGTTCACCCAGGGTGCCGCGCAGATGCACCACCTCCAGTCCCTGTGCTTCGAGTGCCTCGTGCAGCGTGGGCAGGCGTTGCTCGACGCGCTCCAGGGTGCTGCTTTGTTCACACCAGAATGTCGTTGCGACCCGGTCGCCCTGCAGCCCGATCCGGCACTGCAAGGTCCCGATGGTGTCGAACTCGAATGCCAGGTTGACCGCCCAGCCCGTGCCATCGCCGGAATCCTTGTCCGAGTCACGCTCGATGCGCAGCAGGATGTCGTCGGCGCTTTCCGGCAGTCGCATCGGGATGTCGACCTGCCACGCCTGGCGGTTACTGTCTTCGACCGGTAATGCCGTGCTTTGTTGCATCTGGATCCGGTTGATGCTGCCTTCGACCAGGCGCAGAAGGCGGTTCAGCAGGCTGTCGGTTGAGCGGGCGCCTTCCGGCGAGGTCGGCTGCCGGTCGGCTGCTGCGGGCTCCGGGCGGGTGCGTTGCCGGCTTTCCCCGCTCAGCGTCGAAAGCAGTTGCAGCAGCTGTCGCTTGACGTTGCCTGTGGGCGAGGTGCCGGTGCGCAGTTGCGTTTCGTGAAAGATCCCGCTAAGCGCGATTGCGCGCTGGACCTGGTGCGCAGTGGGACGCTCCGGACCCAGGCCTGCCGAGCGCAAAATGGATTCGAAACGCTGCAGGAGCTCGACTTGTTGCGGCGTGCGTGCCGCCTGGCGCAGCGCGCCCACCTGTTCGCGTACGTCCGCGGCGGGCAGTTGCCGTGCCAGAGCGCTGCGCACCACCTGTTTCTGCGGGTCGACCGGTACTGGCTCGCGCAGGATGCGCAGTTCCGGAACTGGTGTCTTGGCGACCACCTCGAGGCGCAGGGACGCGCCGGTTTCCAGCCGCACCGGGCTGCGGGCCAGCAGTTCGGTGGTTGCAAGCTGCAGCCGGACGAGATTGGGCTGCAATTGCGCGAGTACCTTGGCCGGCAGGATCTGGCCGATCTGGAGCTGCTTGAGCAGCGATGGAATCTCGTTCCTGGATGCAGTCAGCAGCGGTTGCAGCGTTGCCGGAATCTTCACGTCTTGAGCCTGGGTGGACCGGTGCGCAAGTTATCGGCAGGTGAGCCGATAACTGCAGTTATCGGAAGGTGGAGGCGACAATGCGCACAGAGCAGGTGAAGATCCCGGGGCTGGAATGGTTCGTACGGCGTGGCAGCGTCGTCCGCGGCCCTTTCAGCAGTGCCAAGATCCGGCATTTCCTGCTCGAGGGAAAACTGTCCCTGGAGGACCAGGTCAGTGGCGACCGCAAGCAGTGGCAGCCGATCGGACGGGTGCCGGAAGTGGTGCCGCTGCAGATGCGACCGGCTGGCGACGGTCCGGTGCTCGAGCCGGACCGCAAGGTCGTGCGCAGGCTCGAACGCGCGCGTGCGCTCCGGTCTATCGTTGTGGCCGCCAGTGTCGTGATCGGGTTGATCGTGCTGGTTACCCTGGTCAGCAAGACCGATTCCCTGCCCGAACGCGACTGTGACGAGGCTCCGGCCGCGGGAAATGTCTACGAGGGATGCGTGTTGTCCGGGGTTGACTGGGAGGGTGTTGACCTGCGCGACTTACATGCCACAAACATCAACCTGAGCGGTGCGCGCCTGGGCACTGCCGATCTGCGTGCTGCCGATCTGCGCTATGCCGATCTGAGTGGAGCGGACCTTGCCTATGCGCGTCTGCAGCGGGCCAACCTGCTGGGTGCCACCCTGCGCAATGCTGACCTGACCAATAGCGACCTGAGCGGGGCCGACCTGAGTTATGTCGACCTGCGCGGTGCGCGAATCGGAGGTGCCCGGTTTGGGGACGCCAGGCTTCAGGGGGCGATCTGGATCGACGGGTCGCGCTGCGACCAGGGAAACTGCCCGCGCTGAGGCCGACTTGAGACGCGGCGCGGATGATTGTTAGACTTGGTTCCGGCACCAGGGTCGGTGCCGCTGAGTTCTAAGGAGAGAACGCATGCCTACCCACGTTTCGATTCGTCAATCCATCCTTACCGTAACTGCCGGCGCGCTGCTGGCGCTCAGTCCGTTTGTCGGGGCTGCCAGCCAATGCAAGGGAATGTCCGAACAGGCCTGCGCCGATGACTCGGCCTGTACCTGGGTCCAGGGCTACACACGCAAAGACGGGCGGGCGGTCAGCAGTCATTGCAAGTTGAGTCGAGGCAGTCGCAGTTCGGCGGCCGATGTCCCGTCGGCTTTGCAGGTGGTGCGCTCGAAGTGAGCGGCTGAATTGCCGGTGTGACGATCGGTGAGGAGCACCCACCTCCACGGTGGGTGTTTTTTTGTCCGTGCCGGCTTGCTATCGTCGGAACGATCACGTCTCAACGTGTTGTGATTAATGCATCAGGATCCGATCGTATTCACCATCTTTGCCGTTTTCACCGGTGCAGCGCTGTTTGCGACGATTGCACTGTTCGCGCGGCAGTCTTTGCTGGTCGCCTACATCCTGCTGGGTGCGCTGCTCGGACCTTCGGTGCTCGGAGTGGTCACCGATCCTGAGCTGATCCGCAGCATCTCCGAGTTCGGCATCATGTTCTTGCTGTTTCTGCTCGGCCTCAACCTGCAACCGCAGGAACTGCTGCGAATGGTCAGCAAGACCACCCAGGTGACATTACTCAGTTCGCTGGTGTTCATGCTGGCGGGCGCTGCGATTGCCATGGCATTCGGATTTGCCTGGCGGGAGGCGTTGCTGGTTGGTGCGGCGGTCACCTTTTCGAGCACGATCGTCGGCCTGAAGCTTCTGCCGACAACCATGTTGCATCACCAGCGAACCGGTGAGGTGATCATCAGTATCCTGCTGTTGCAGGACCTTCTGGCGATCGTGCTGCTGCTGGTCGTGCAGGGTTCGTCACACGGTGGCCTGCAATTCGGGGACATTGCCAAGCTGCTGATCGCTTTGCCGGCACTGATCGCTTTCGCCTGGGTATTCGAGCGCTATATTTTGATCCGGCTGATCCGGCGCTTCGACAAGATCCAGGAATACATCTTCCTGATGACGCTCGGCTGGTGCATGGGTATGGCGGAACTCGCCGCTCTGATCGGGCTGTCAGCAGAAATCGGTGCCTTCATCGCCGGCGTCGTGCTCGCTTCGAGCCCGATTGCACTGTTCATCGCAGAGAGTCTCAAACCGCTGCGCGACTTCTTCCTGGTCCTGTTTTTCTTCTCCCTCGGGGCCGGTTTCGATATTGGTGTCATCGACGACGTGATCCTGCCGGCACTGATCATGGCTGCGGTCCTGATGTTGCTGAAACCGCCTGTCTTCCGCTGGCTGCTCTTGCGCACCGGCGAATCCGAGAAACGGTCGCACGAGGTCGGGTTCCGGCTCGGCCAGATGAGCGAGTTCTCACTGCTGGTGGCGGTGCTCGCGCTGGAAAACAAGGTGATCGGCGCCGAGGCTTCCTACCTCATCCAGTTGTCCACGCTGCTTACCTTCCTCGTATCTTCGTACATCGTGGTTCAGCGATTCCCGACACCGATCGCCGTCAATGATGCGTTGCGCAGGGACTAGAGCGCGTTTCCCGCTGCCGAAGCGGGTGCCCGGTTGATTGTCATGCATCTTTCATGAACGCCGGTTAACGTCTGGATGTCGATAAAGAAGAGTAATGAAGATGCGCATGCAGACGGTACGAAAAAGAACGTGCCTGCCCAATGTCAGCCAATCGCGTTTGCGCGAAGAGATCGCGATTCTCGAGAAGCGTCTGGCCGAAATCGGGCCGGATGGTGACTGTGGTTACGAAAAGGCCCTGATCCGGTTCTTCGAACAGCAGCTCGGCCAGCGACGCGCGTTACTGTGGGCAAACCGGGTGGTGACAGGCTGAACGGTCAGGCGGCCGATGACGACGATGCCGGTTCGATCTCGGTGGCATTCGATTTTTCCGGCGATACCGGCCGGTAAAGCTCGCCGCTGAACTGGAGCTCCTCGCGGAAACGCTCGGCGGAGAAGGGTGGGCGGCCGAGAAACCCCTGGTAATAATGGCAGCCTGCCTGGCGCAGAAAGCTGAGTTGCTCGCGCGTCTCGACGCCTTCGGCGATCACGCTGACGCCCAGGTGTGTGGCCATCGACAGTACAGCGCGTACGATCGCGGCATCGTTCTGGTCAGTCGCGATATCCCGGATGAAGGTGCGGTCGATCTTGATCGTATCGATCGGCAGTTGGCGCAGGTCGGCCAGGGATGAATAACCGGTCCCGAAATCGTCAATCGCGAAACGAATTCCCATCTTCTTCAGGGCATTGATGCGCGCTACCGACTCGCTGGTGTCCTTGAGCAGAACCGTCTCGGTGATATCAAACTGCAGTCGTCTAGGGTCGGCGCTGGTCTGTTGCAGGATCATGGCCACCCGGTCGACGAAATCGGCCTGGTGGAATTGCTGCTGGCTGACGTTTACGGAGAGTGACACGGGTACCTGGAGGTCTTCGTCAGCCTCGATCTCACCCAGCAATCGGCAGGTTTCGGTCAGTACCCAGTCATCCAGCTTGAGCATCAGCGAGCAGTTTTCGATGTAGGTCATGAACTCGGTCGGCGAGATCAGGCCCTCGGTCGGATGCTGCCAGCGGACCAGCACCTCGGCGCCGAGCACGCGCCCATCGCGGATGGCCAGCACCGGTTGCAGGTACAACTCGAACTGTTGTTCCCGCAGCGCGATACGCAACTCGTTTTCGAGTCGCAGGCGTGACGTGGCCGCTTCGTCCATCCTGCTCTCGAAGACCCGCGCGCCATCGCGACCGGCACCCTTGGCGTGGTACATCGCAGTGTCGGCATGGCGGAGGAGGGTTTCGACGCTGTCGCCGTCGCGCGGGAAAGTCACGATGCCGATGCTCGATGTGACATACAGTTCATGTCCGTCGAGCATGAACTCATCGTTGAAAACCTGGCGGACCTTCTCCGCGATCTCGCTCGCTTTGTCGGTTGCCAGCTGCGAGTCGGTACCGAGTCCTTCCAGCAGGATCACGAATTCGTCCCCCCCCAGACGCGCGACCGTGTCTTCCTCGCGCAAGGTCGCGCGCAGGCGGTTGGCCAGTTCCTTGAGCAACGCGTCACCGACCGAATGGCCCAGGGAGTCGTTGATGCGTTTGAACCGGTCGAGGTCGAGAAACAGTAGCGCACCGACCTGGCTCGTGCGCCGCGCGCGTGCCAGGGCGCGATTGACGCGGTCGGTCAGCAGGGTGCGGTTGGGCAGGTTGGTCAGCGTGTCGTGATAGGCGAGGTGCTGGATCTTGCGCGCGGCATTTTCCCGCTCACTGACGTCACGTGCGATGCACATCAGCAGGTTGCCCTGTTCGTGCACGATGCGTGATGCGGAGACCTCGGCGGGCAACAAGCGACCATCTGCAGTCCGGTAGTTGATCCGGAAATACCTGCCATGCGTGCTTCCCATGACGTCGTCGATCAGGTTGCGCAGATAGGTCTCGTCTTCGTCGTGCAGATCGACCAGGCGCAGGCCGGTCATCTCGCCACGTGAACGGCCGAGGAAGTCACATGCGCGCGGGTTGCAGTCGAAAAGCACCATGGTGTGCGGTTCGAACACCAGGACCGCGTCATGCGATTGCCGATAAATTGCCTGGTAGCGATCGAGCTGACTGCGCAGCCGGCGGGTATAGGCTGCGATCTTCTTCTGGCGTGCGACCAGAATGCGGTCGAGTGTCAGAGGGTCGGTATCCGAGCCCGGACGCGGCTGGTCGTCGGGTGCGCCCGGAGCACGGGCAGACAGCGTGCGCATGCGTCCGCGCAGCATTCGCATCCCTTGCCTTGCTGGGCGGTGTACGGCGAAATCCCAGACAACGGCGATCAACGCCGCAACCAGGGTAGCGGTGCCGACCGCGGCCGGCGTCAGGCTGTCCGCACCATGCAGCACCAGGGACGAGACGAGTTCGCCGACCAGGATCAGCAGGAACAGCGCAACAGGCTTGCGCAATGCGGTCATCACAGGCTGTCACCGGCTGTCGTCTGCGGTCGCGATCGAGTCGGGCGATCAGGCCCTTCGTGCATTGCTTGTCCTCCGGTTTCCTGGGTTATCGGTCAGGAATGCAACGACTTTAACGGACGCCGGCAGCGGGTATTATGTCTGGACCCAGCGGCCATTTTTGCGCACCAAGGCACACTCGAGGGCGAATCTTTGGAATCCACATTCTGTATCGAGCCCGTGGGTCGTGTCCGTTCGCCATTCGACGAAAAGTTCGCGGTGCCACGACAGCCGGGCCTGGCGCCGAGCGCGATTGGCGAGATCGAATTCCTGCCACCTTACGACGATCCGGCAATGGTCGATGGCCTGGCAGGATTTTCCCATGTCTGGCTGACCTTCGTGTTCGATCGCTGCCTGGAACAGGGATGGCGGACACGGGTACGACCGCCCCGGCTCGGTGGCAACACCGAGGTTGGGGTGTTCGCCAGCCGCTCGCCGTTCCGTCCCAATTTCCTTGGCTTGTCCGCCGTGCGTCTGCTGTCGGTGATCGAGCGACCGGTGCCCATGCTACGGGTCGCCGGCCTGGACCTGGTGGACGGAACCCCGATTGTCGACGTCCGGCCCTACGTTCCCTATGCGGATGCGATCGCTGATGCGCATGGAGGATTCGCCGATGATCAGCCCAAGGCCGTGTGTGCCGTCCGTTTTTCCGACGAAGCCCGCCGCGATCTGCGGGCGCATGCAGATGCGGACGAGCTGCGCTGTCTTATCGAAGAGGTGCTGTGCCTGGATCCGCGCCCGGCATACAGGCGTGGAGCCGAACCGAATCGCACCTATGGCGTAGCGTTGGCGGGTCGAGACGTCCGCTGGCGCGTCGATGATGCCGGGGTCGAGGTGGTCGCAATTCTGCACCCCTGACCATTGAGCGCAGACCTGCGAGGTCAATCGGTCGTGTCGTCCGGACCGATCTGCTTGTAACGCGCGAGCTGTTCGGCAGTCGCTTCGCGCTGGTGCTTGGATTTCCACTCGTCGTAGGTCATCCCGTAGATGATCTCGCGCGCCTGCGGTTCGCTCAGGTCGACCTGCTGTGCGTCGGCCGCATGCGCCATCCAGCGTGACATGCAGTTGCGGCAGAAGCCGGCCAGGTTCATGAGATCGATATTCTGAACGTCTGTGCGTTTTTGCAGGTGGCCGACCAGGGTGCGCCACGCGGCCGCTTCGATCTGGGTCTGTTGTTCGGGGGTCATCGTTGGCGTCTCCTTGGAAAAAGCGGGAACGTGGGAATTCAGTCGCGTCTGCGATCAGTGCAGCAGGTTGAACATGCGGGCCCGGTAACGGGTGACCGCCGGATCATCGCCGAGCATGTCGAACAGCCGCAGTAGCGCCAGTCGGGCCGCATCGTCCCCGTATTTGCGGTCCTTCTGCATGATCAGCAGCAGGTTTTCCATTGCACCGTGGATGTCGTTTGCCAGCACCTGGCATGCCGCCAGCTTGTAGCGCGTGTCACTGTCGCCGGGATTGTCGTGCAGTTGCCGGTCGAGCACATCGGGTGAGTCGCCGGAACTGGCAATGCGATCAAAGAACAGCAGTGAGCGCAGCTGCTTGATGTCTGGTTCGTCCTGCTGGCCTGCCGGAAGTTTGTCCAGTTCTGCGTCGGCGGCGTCGAGATCGCCCGCCGCCGAGTATGCGCGGGCGATGGTTGCGCTGATGCGTGGGTTGTCTGGATCGGCATCGCGGGCTTCGACGAGCAAGGCGATAGCCCCATCGTAATCGCCCGAGAACAGCAGCTGCTCGGCTCTCGCCACCTGGTCATCTGAGGCGCGCGGCAGATGGCGGTCGAGAAATTCGCGAATCTGCGCCTCCGGCAGCGCTCCGGCAAACTCGTCGACTGCAGCGCCATCCTTGAACAGCTTGACCGTTGGAATGCTGCGTATGCCGAACTGGGCCGCGATCGTCTGCTGCTCTTCGGTGTTGATCTTGGCGAGGACGAAGCGTCCCTGGTAGGCGTCAGCGAGTTTGGCCAATAGCGGCATCAGCATCTGGCATGGTTGACACCAGCTGGCCCAGAAGTCGACCAGCACCGGGACGCGATGCGAACCCTGCAACACGATCTGCTCGAAATTGCTCTCGTCGATGTCGACGATATAGGGCGATTCGGACATTTACGAGGTCTCCCCTTCGGTATGGCCAAGCGCGGAAAATGCGGGCTCGACACATAAATTTCAAGCTGCCGTCGGGGTTGAAGCGGGGCCTTTCGACCCCCATTTGAAGCGATGAGAGATTGCAGCCACCTGGAGCCTGGTGTGAGTGAAACCAAACATGTCGTCTGCCCCCACTGCGCGGGAGTGAACAGGGTCCCGGTCGCCCGCCTGGGTGCCGGCGCGATTTGTGGCCGTTGCAAGCGGCCATTGTTCGAAGGCAAGCCGGCCGACGTGGGCCAGCGTGAGTTCGAAACCCAGCTCAATCGCAGCGAGATTCCGCTGTTGGTGGATTTTTGGGCGCCGTGGTGCGGCCCCTGCCGGATGATGGCGCCAGCATTTGCCGAGGCGGCGAGGCAACTCGAGCCGGTGGTGCGGGTGCTCAAGGTGAACACCGAACAGGAGCAGGCACTGGCAGCCCGATTCTCGATCCGCAGCATTCCGACCATGGCGATATTCGCTGGCGGACGCGAGGTGCAACGCATGTCGGGCGCCATGGATGCCCGTCATATCGTCGCCTGGACCCGCCAGCACCTGGGCTGAAATCAGGCACTGTCGAATTGAGTGCCCACGGCAGACGTTGCGACTGGTAGAATGCCCTTCGAGACGTGGACAGCAGGGCTGTCCGGCGGTTAGCATACTGCACCGCAGCAAAGAGCTGTGAGTCCACGAAATTCTACGACTGATCCAAACTGGAAGGGGCGACCAACGGCGCCTCTACCGGTTGTTTGTGCGCGGAAAAATGACCAGACCGGCGATACTTGTTCTCGAAGACGGCAGTGTTTTTCACGGCCAGTCGATTGGTGCTGACGGGCAGACAGTCGGTGAGGTGGTTTTCAACACCGCGATGACCGGCTATCAGGAGATCCTGACCGACCCCTCTTACAGTCGCCAGATCGTCACCTTGACCTACCCCCACATCGGCAATACCGGTGTCAACGCCGAGGACGAGGAATCCGCCGCGATCCACGCCGCCGGCCTGGTCATCCGCGATTTGCCGCTGCTGCTGAGCAATTTTCGCAGTGAACAATCCCTGCAGGATTACCTGGTCGCCGCCGGTGTCGTCGGTATCGCCCAGATCGATACCCGGCGCCTGACCCGGCTGCTGCGCGAGAAAGGCGCCCAGAATGGTTGCATCATCGCCGGTGAGCCGAATGAGGCCGCGGCCCTGGCGGCCGCACGTGGATTTGCCGGGCTCAAGGGCATGGACCTGGCGCGTAAGGTGACGACAGAGGCATCTTACGAGTGGAATGAGGGCACCTGGCGGCTGGCCGAGGGACACCCGGTCAAAGATCCCGCTCAGGCCAGGTATCACGTGGTCGCCTACGACTACGGTGTCAAGCGCAACATACTGCGCATGCTGGTCGATCGTGGTTGTCGCATAACCGTTGTCCCCGCCAGGACGCCCGCCGCCGAGGTGTTGGCGATGGCGCCCGATGGCGTCTTCCTG
>JAGRHE010000094.1 GCA_020445165.1 Gammaproteobacteria bacterium | reverse complement strand
CGTTTAGCAGCGCACCATATTGATTCATAAGGCAATGTGATTGCCGCCGCCTCCACCAAAATACAGAAAGGTCAGCTTCGGCTGGCCTTTTTGCGTTTATTCGGTTTGCGCAACAAACCAATGAGCGACTCGGGCCGGCAGCAAGCTCAATTGTTTTTACTAGACGATCGGTCTAACATTCCTCGATGACTGTTGAAACCGTCGCAAAACGCCGCCGCGGCCGACCGCCCAAGGACCATTCGGCCTTCGGTGCGACCCGCGCTGCGCTGATCCGTTCCGGCATCGAACTGTTGACCGAAAAGGGATTCAGTGCGACCGGAATCGACGAGATCCTGCGCCGGGTGAACGTACCGAAGGGATCCTTCTATCACTACTTCGGCAGCAAGGACGCGTTTGGCGCCGAGCTGATCGACAGCTACGCGGCATTCTTCCAGCACAAGCTGGACAAGTTTCTACTCGACGAATCGCACCCGCCGCTCGACCGCCTGCGAGCGTTCATCGACGATGCGATCGCTGGCATGCGGCGCTACGAGTTCAAACGCGGCTGCCTGGTTGGCAACCTCGGCCAGGAGATGGGCGCCCTGCCCGAGCCGTTTCGCGACCGCCTGCTTGCCGCGTTCAACGCCTGGCAGAACAGCGTCGCGCGCTGCCTCGAACTGGCCAGGCACGAAGGCCAGGTACGAAACGATATCGATTGCCAGCAGACAGCCTATGTCTTCTGGACCGGCTGGGAAGGCGCCGTGCTCAGGGCAAAACTCGAACGCAGCCCGACGGCGCTGACCGAATTCTCCAGCTTCTTCCTCGGCAGCCTGCGCTGAGGCCAACCAAGTCCACGGCTTTCACCATCCGACGAGGAGACATCCATGTTCAAGGGCATCCTGATCGACAAGCAAAATGACGAGTACAAGGTCGAGCTGGCTGAGATCGATGAGTCGTCGCTGCCCGAAGGCGACGTCGGGGTCGATATCCAGTACTCCTCGCTGAACTACAAGGACGCACTCGCGATATCGGGCAAATCGCCTGTGGTGCGTCGGTTCCCGATGATCCCCGGCATCGACTTCGTCGGTACCGTAGGCGATTCAGACCACCCTGATTACCAGGTCGGTGACAGCGTCGTGCTCAACGGTTGGGGTGTTGGCGAGACGCACTGGGGCGGACTGGCGCAGAAGGCCCGGGTCAAGGGAGACTGGCTGGTGCCACTGCCGGCCGGATTCACGCCGCTGCAGGCGATGGCGATCGGAACGGCCGGCTACACGGCCATGTTGTGCATCCTGGCGCTCGAACGTCACGGCATCATCCCGGACCGGGGCGACATTCTGGTCACCGGCGCCGCCGGCGGTGTCGGCAGCGTCGCAGTGGCGGTGCTGTCCAAGCTCGGCTACCGCGTGATCGCGCTCAGCGGACGGGTCGAGGAAGCGGACTTTCTCAAGCAGCTGGGCGCGGATGAGATCATCGCCCGCGACGAACTCTCGCAACCGGGGCGACCACTGGCCAAGGAACGCTGGGCCGGCGTGGTGGACGTGGTCGGATCGCATGTCCTGGCCAACGCCTGCGCACACACCTGCTACGGAGGCGTGGTGACTGCCTGCGGACTGGCCGGCGGCATGGATTTTCCGGCCACGGTGGCGCCATTCATTCTGCGCGGTGTGACCCTGGTCGGCATAGACAGCGTGATGTGTCCGCGCGAACTGCGCCTGCAAGCCTGGCAACGTCTGGAACAGGACCTCGATGTATCGAAGCTGGCGAACATCGCCAGTGAAGTCGGGCTGAGCGAGGTCATGGATACCGCTGACCAGCTGCTGGCCGGAACCATCCGTGGCCGGCGCATCGTCGACGTCAACCGCTGAATCGCGCTATGAAATCATGGCATTGAACGCGACGATATTCCGCTGTGCGCTGCAGGTGTCCGACCTCGACCGCGGCTATTATGGGTCGCACGACCTGACCATTGCGCGCCACCCGTCGGAGACGGACGAACGCATGATGGTGCGCCTGCTCACCTTCGCCCTGAATGCCAGCGATCGCCTCGCATTCAGCCGTGGCCTGTCACAGGATGACGAACCCGACCTCTGGCAGCGCTCGCTGAGCGACGAGATCGAGCTATGGATCGAGCTCGGCCAGCCGGACGAGAAGCGGATCAGGAAGGCCTGCGCCCGGGCCGCGCAGGTCATCATCTATACCTTTCAACAGCGTGCCGGTGAGGTCTGGTGGCGACAAGTAGGCGACAAGCTCGAAAGGTTCGACCATCTCGCGGTGTACCGGTTGCCGCAGGATGCCGGAGAACAACTCGCGGCGTTCGCGCAGCGCAACATGGACCTGCAATGCACGATCCAGGATGGTGAGATCTGGCTTTCGAGTGAAAATGCCAACCTGCAGTTCGTACTGGAACGCCTACGCTGATGAACAGGAAACAGACGGTCTATATCGGCCGCAACAACCGCTTGCGCGTCGTCAAGCGCGTCGATTTCGGGCTCTATCTCGATGGCGGCGTGCATGGCGAACTGCTCCTTCCACGGCGCTACGTCGCCGAGGGTACGAAGCCCGGCGACTGGCTGCACGTGTTCGTTTACCCTGACTCGAACGACCAGCTGATCTGCACCACCGAGCGCCCACTGGCCATGGTTGGGGAATGCGCCTTTCTGAAGGTGAAAGACCAGAACAACGTTGGCACCTTCATGGACTGGGGACTGAGCAAGGACCTGCTGGTACCGTTCAGCGAGCAGGCCTGGCCGATGAACCAGGGCCGCTCCTACGTTGTGTACGTCTACCTCGACGAGCAGACCGAACGCATCGCGGCAACGACGCGATTCCATAAGCACCTGAGTGAAGACGGCCAGAATTTCGAGCCTGGTCAGGCGGTCAAGCTGATGATCGCGACCCAGACCAAGCTGGGTTACAAAGCAGTGATCAACAACACCCACCTGGGGCTGTTGTTCAAACCCGACCTGCTGCAACCTCTCAAGTTCGGCCAGCAGGTCAAAGGCTATATCAAGTCGATCCGTCCGGATGGCAAGATCGACCTGTCACTGCAGCCGCCATCGGACACGGTGCGCGACCGGCTGGAGGAGGACATCCTGAACTACCTGCAGGCGCACGAAGGCATCTCGACCATCACTGACAAGAGTCCACCGCAGCTGATCTACAAGACATTCAGTGCAAGCAAGGCCAACTACAAGCGCGCGCTCGGACGGTTGTTGAAGAAACAGAAGGTCGCGCTGGAAAAGGATCGCATCCGGCTTGCCACCTCACACGAAGGTGACTGATCGCCCGGGCCAGCCAGCCCATGCACACTTCAACCTCAATGGGTCAAACATGCGAATCCACCTGATCACCGCCAGCCTGTTTTTCATCACGCTCAGCAGCGTTACCGCTACACTGGGCGCCGATGTCGTGACCGAACCGAGCATCGGCATGGAGCTGGCGCGCGACATCGCCAACGAGGCGATCAGCATCTGCCGGAATGACGGCTACCAGGTCAGCGCGGTCGTTGTCGATCGCTACGGCCTGCTGCGTGCTGCCTTGCGCGATGACCGCGCAGCACGCTTCACACTCGAGATCGCCGAACGCAAGGCCAATATGACCGTCATGGCCTGGACCGACAGCGGCCAGTTCCGGACTGCACGCGAAGACATCCGCCAGGAACTCAATCACATCGACGGGCTGATCGTAATGGATGGCGGCGTCCGCATCATGTCGGGAGGTTACAACCTCGGTGCTGTCGGCGTCAGCGGCGCACCGGGCGGCGACAAGGATGCTGCCTGCGCTCGGAAAGCGCTGGAAATACTGGCTGCACGCATCGAGTTCGCCGTCGAATAAGGGAATCTCCAGAATCGTCATTCCCGCGAAGGCGGGAATCTATAAGCTATTGAAACATTCTGAATCCCCGCCTACGCGGGGATAACGAAAAATGGATTGTTCGAGGTTCCCATAATCGGCCCGATCAATAGTCGTCGTATTTCGGCTTCGGAGACTCATGTCCGGACGCCGTGCCACCTATCGGGATCTGCACGCCGACGCTCGGCGCATTGCTGCGTGGAACCAGCAGGCGCCGGATGGCCGCGTCGGCCCAGCGTGTCTCGGCAAACGCATCAACGCGCCTGACCCTTGGGGTCCCGCGCCAGCCGAGCACGGCGAACTGCTCGTCCGGTTGCAGTACCACGGGATCCCATGCAGCCTGCGGGACCGGGTCGCAACGGACCTGCCCGCGACGCACGATCACACTCGAGCGTCCGTCATCACGACTGCTGCGGGGCATGGCCCGCTTGACTGCGAATTCCGTCCCTTCGACCGATGCGGTCAGTTCGTCGGTTTCGACCCGCGCGCCACCACGCTGCACCAGGGTCTCCATGCGTGCAAAAAGCTCACCGAAGAACAGCCGGATGGAACCCAGTTGGATATGCGTGTTCGATTGAAGGGCAACGATGTGCCCGTCATCGAAATCGATCACCGCCTGGCCGCCTTTGGTGCTGATCGTATCGCCCTGCAGCAATACCATCCCCGGCTCGTAGCCGACCCGGTTACCGTCAGCACGCAGGATGCTCACACCGGGATCGGCATACAGCAACGGGAGACCACTGTTCGCCGGAGGACCGATCGACAACGGACCCAGGCCCACCGTCAGGCATCCCACCAAGCTCAGCGCCGCAAGCATCAAAACCATCTGCCTAGCGATTCGCATTGCGCCACCTCCGCTCCAGCATCGCCAGCAGCCACCATGTGACCAGCAAAGCAGCCATGTGGTAAAGACTGTCGATCAACAGGCCGACGCCGGCATAAAGACCGACAGCTACTGCAACAAGTGTGGCACACAATGCCGTAAGGACAATCTTGTCTGCACGTGCGGATTTTCCGAAGCGGTGGCGTCGCCATGCGATGGCGATACCGATCGTAAACGCAGCAAACAGCCACTGAACGGTGAAGCTGACCGGCCGGACGACCTGGCCTGTGAGCAGCGCATTGATCACGTCGGCATGAAATTCGAATCCATAGCGCGACGCGTTGCCGTCCAGGCGCGTTTTAAGTACATCAACGGGGTGTTCGGCCCCCACCAGAACAACCTTCCCTCCCAGGCGGGACGCCTGCGAGGATGACTCGTTCAATGCCTCTTCGATCGAAACGCGTCGTGCCGGATCTCGCCAGCGTTCCTTGTGCGACAAAGGCACGATCAACCGTGCAAAGGTCGACCCCGGGGTCCGCGCCGGGCATTCCGCGTCTGCAACCGACACGGTCTCGAGCAGCGAAAAGCGAACGTCAGCGGTTGTTCCGTCGCGTGTGCGATAGCGCTGCAAGGTGCCCTCAGCAGGTAGCGGATCGATCACCGCCGGCGCCATCGCTGCATGAAAAGGCAACGAACCGTATACGCCTTGTCCCGACTGCAGCACCAGGTTGCCGTACGTGACATTGCCGAGTCGATCACCGACACAGGTCAGCCCCAGCACGACGGTGCTGCCGGCAAGATCCGGTGGTCGGAAAGGCTGACCATCAACGACGGCATTGAAACCGAACACGACGGGTACGCCCCGTGCGTTCGCACGATCGATGGCTTGGCGCAGGGTATCATCGTTGTCGCTCGGATCGACCAGGGTGATGTCGAATGCAATGCGGCGCGCACCCTCGGCGACGGCCAGGTCGATCAGTGCGGCATATTGCAGTCGACGTGACGGATCCAACCGGCGCGATTCCTGGTCTGTCGGACGTATGGCAACCAATAACAGGTCATCGGACAGTTCCGGCTCGACCAGCACATCACCAATCAGCATGGTGAAACTGGCGCTACGGGTGTCCAGCCCGAGAAGGTCAAACAGGTTGCTCCAGGCAAACGCGGCGACCAGCGTGATCACCATGGCCGCAATGAATGCGCCGGCCTTGCCGAGACGCAGGCGGTCACTCAGCAGCTGCACGAAATCCGCGGTACTCTGACTACCCTGCAGGCGCGCAATCAGTGTCTGGACGTCGTCCTCGAAACGCAGGTGAGACAGCACCTGGCCCTGGTAGCCGGGCAGGCCCGCGATGTCCTCAGGAAGGTCCGCCGACGCTGGCATCGCGGCACCATCAACCTGCAACGGAACGATAACTTTGCCCAGGCGGATCGCCTCAGCGATCTCCCAGCGGACGAAATCCCCCTCGTCATCCAGTCGTCGCTGGCCCTGCTTGTCACGTACATCGAGCCAGTTCGGGCCAATAACGACGAGGACGACGTCCGCCTGGTCGATCTGTTCACGCAACACGGCCTTCCAATTGTCGCCAATACGGATCTTCTTGACGTCCATGAAAACCGAATGACGCGGAAACGCGGCCTGCAGCTGGTCATGCAGCAGGCGGGCGTTTGCGGGACTGTCATCACGACGGTAACTGATGAAGATATTCGGCATGGCCAGGAGTTAGGTTACGTGCTCGCCCATGGGCCGGACCCGGCAGGCTGTGACTCGACCGCCAGGGCCTGGGCGACGGCGCCGTCTTAACACTAGGTATAGCTCACAGTAAGCAGGTCAGGCACCTGCCGCCATGGCAATGGCACCCTCAACATACCCGCGATAGGTCTTCTGAAAACGATCAAGAAACGCATTCAGACTGTCGCGGTCGGCTGGATCGCAAACGTCGGACAAGCGGAATGGCTCGTGCACCACCGCGGCGATGGTATTGCGCTTCAGCCGTCGATCGACATTGACCACCGCGATCGGGACGATGAAAGGTTCCGGATCGAGCGCTGCAGCCAGGTGAAAGGTACCTTTCCTGAACCGTGTCGGGGAATCCTCGATCGGGTTACTGGTGCCTTCGGGACAAATGATCAGGTTCCTGCCCGCCGCGAGAATATCTCCCGCCGTTCGGGTGAAACCCGCTCGCCGCGCGGCAATCTGCTCATCCGACTCGTTCAAGGCGTCCGATTCGCTGGTGTAGACGTAGATGTGGCCCAGCCGATCATAGTAGCTGTGATGGCCATGCTCCTCGCCGCGCCCGCGCCGAACGACCCGCACGCCACAGTCACCGTACGCCGGTTCGAGCACCATCGCACTGACGAAGTGTGTATCCAGCGCAAACTCGAAGCCGTTTGCCAACGCATACTCCGGGTGACTGATCAGGTGATTGAGTATGACGATATTGCCCGGCCGTTCCGGTAAGTGATCTTCCCCGGCAATCATATAACGTACCTGCCTGAATGCCTGCTGGAACGCGATACAACTGGCGTGACGCACCTCGGCCGGCGACTGCTCGTTCGGCGCCTCGGTCACCTCGCGATAGACACAATTCAGGCCGTCGAAGAACTTCAGTTCGCGCCTCAGCTCAGCGAGCAGATCGCGGCACAGGCCGCCGAGAATGCGTTCCAAACCGTTTCCACCCTGCTCCACATCATCCAGACACCTGAACGCATCGGCATGTGTCAGGCGATTGGCCAGCAGGTGTGGCAACTTGTACAGCGGTGAATCGATCGGCAACTGCGGACTGACCTGGCCGAGAAGGTCCTGGATGACCGCTGCCTCCTCGTTGCACTGCTGCGCGATGACGTGCAGGCGAAGCGTCCGCAGGCGTGCATTGAGCAACCACAGCCAGCGCCGCTCGAGGTCAAGCGCGAAGCGCGCCGATGCATCACACAGCTGCTGAATATCCCGTTTCGCGATGCGCAGCAGACGGGTTTCGCCGACCGCGAAGGCGCTCTCGCGATGGGCATCAAGGGCATCGAAGGCGCTACCCCCGACCACCTGTCCCGGAATGCTGTAACTGCGCAGGTACACCTCGTCGTCTGTGGGCGTGCGTGCGTAGCGGATATCAACGGCGCCACTGGCCAGTAGCAGGAGTTGATCAGTCGGATCCCCTCGCCGGTAGACGGCATTACCCGGCCCCAGTCGCACCAAGTGTGCACGCCCGGCCAAGGCGTCGAGGTCCTTGTCGGCCAGGCCCTCGAGAAACAGCGCATTGCCAAGGAGCTCGCGAACCTCGCCTTTTGCCAGTGTTTCGGTAGCGTTGAATCCAGAAACCTGTGCCAGTGTTTCGCGCAAGACATCAGAAGCGAGCGGCGTCTTCTCGATGCGTTGCCGGGACTGTTCCAGCAACGGCTGCATGGTGGCGAATACATAGGTGAAAAATCGCCTGCCGCTACGTGGGTAGCAATCGAACAGGCGGTTAAGTTCATCGATCGGCCAGCGATACAGGCGACAGGCCGACGCGGCCAGGGCGGTGGTTGCATAGCGGTACGGAGAGACGAAGCCGGACCAGCCCAAGGGAAAGTGTGCCTGCGAAACATGGCCGAGCGATATCTGCTCGCGCTGCCCATCCAGCAGCAGGCGGTGTTCGACCCGGCCTTCCATAACGAAATACAGCATCCGCGCCGGGTGCAGCTGGCGCAGGATGACCGTGTCCGGTTCGACATGCTCTTCGAGCGCCAGTCGCTCCCACTGCGTGACGAAGTTGCCTGGCGCATCGTCACCGAACACGATCGCCGCCAGTTCCTTCAGATCGCTCAAACCGAATACCTCTCGATGTCGACTGGTAAGATGCAGTTCATGTTCGCCGCGGCGGTGGAAGGGTACGAAGTTAACATGACGCACCAAAACAGCGCACACAACCCGCTGTACCAGGATATAGACAGGCCGGAAGACTTCACAGCGTTCTGGGACGAGACACTGCAACATTTGGCGCGTGTCCCGGCGCGGATCCAGCAGGAACAGATACGCCGGCATGGCGCCATCAACCACTCGGTGGTTCAGTTCCAGTCACTCGATCATGTCACCATCCGCGGCTACCTGCTGCACTGGGACGATAATGAGAAGCGCCCATTGGTCGTGTACACGCATGGCTACAACGGCGAGTGCGACGTGCTTTGGGCCTGGGCGCGCGCGGGATTCAACATCCTCGGTTTCGACACCCGCGGGTTTGGCCAATCGCCAGTCGAAAGGCATGAAAGCTGGATCCTGACAGGCATCGAATCGCCAGGAAGCAGCATCATTCGCGGCGCACTCTGTGACTACATCCGAGCTGTCGATGTCGCGCGCGAGACCTGTTCGCAGGGCACGTCACGCACACTGGCGTATGGCTACAGCTTCGGCGGTGCGATGGCATTGATGTCGCAGGCTCTCGCGCCCGTGGCCGATATGGTGACCGCCGGCGTGCCTTCATTCGGCTGGATGGCCGGCAGACGCCGTCTCGTTGAGAAAGGCTCCGGCTTCGAGGTCAATCAGTACCTGCATGCCAACCCACTGCAGGAATTGCCTGTGATGAACACGCTGAGCTATTTCGATACGGCAAATTTTGCCGAGTCGATCCGCCAACCAACCCTGATCGGTATCGGCATGAACGACATCGTCGTACCCCCCGATACCGTGTTCGCGATCAGCAACCGCTTGGCCTGTCCGCACCGGGTGATGACCTTTCCTTTCAGTCACAGCGACCACGAAGACGAACGCCTGTGGAAGGAATTCGAGCAGGCGTGGCAGGCGATGATCGTAAGTGGTGAATTGCCCGGGCCGCAATGAGCATCAGGCTCACTTAAGCATTGCCACCGATTCGCTGCGCAGTGTCTTCAGCGTGTCGTTCACGCGCGCGACGATAGCCGCCATCTTCGGCGCCGCCTGCTTGGACGAGTTGATCGCGAGAAAATCCTTCTGCTCGAGTTCGTAGGCCGCCTTGATCCCCTCGCTGTGTTTTGCGATCGCCTCTTCAAAGCGCCCGAGAACGCCCGTGCGGATACCGTCGATCGCCAGCTCTTTTGCGCCCTTGTCTTCCGGGTCAGACAAGGCGTAGACGACCAGTTTCTCGCGTACACCCTTGAGATCGACCTTTTGCAAAAGGTCGCCCTGCAGTCCGCCTTGTTGTGCCGTCACCTGGCGATGGACCGGGCGATACAGGCCCACCGTGCCGGCGCGCTCACGGTCGTAGCCGGCGACCGGCTTGCCTGCGAATACTGGACCAGTGACTGATCCGATACGTTCTGCGGCGCGACGCTTGATCTCTGCCGCAGTCGGCGCCGCCTGTTGGGCGTTTTCCTGTGCATCGCTTCCCTGTTCGGGCACGGCTGCCTCTGCCTTTGACTCTGCCGCTGCTGTGACGGCATCGTCCAACCCGCCAACCACCGATGGATGCGCCAGGTCGAGGTCACGCGCCTTCTCGGCCAGCGACGCCTCGACAACGTGGTCGTACTCGAGATAGTTACCAACCCCCTTTGGCTTGGCCTTGTACTGCGCATAGGCACCTTCGAGATCGGCAAAATCCGGCAACCCCTTGGCCGGATCGCCTTCCATCGGCAGATCCGAACCGGCTGCCGCGTTGTCCGAGCCGCGCTTCACAGTCGGTGCCTTGCCCGGTTCGAAGCCGAACAGGGTCTTGTTG
>JAGRHE010000093.1 GCA_020445165.1 Gammaproteobacteria bacterium | reverse complement strand
CGTGCTGTCGATGGTCGACTCGGTGCTACTGCTGGTGGATGCCCAGGAAGGGCCGATGCCACAGACCCGCTTCGTCACCCAGAAGGCGTTCAAGCACGGCCTGCGTCCCATCGTGATCGTCAACAAGATCGACAAACCGGGTGCGCGTCCGGACTGGGTCATCGACCAGGTGTTCGAACTGTTCGACAAACTTGGCGCCAGCGATGCGCAGCTCGATTTTCCGGTCATTTATGCATCGTCGATCAACGGCTACGCGTCGACCAGGGACGACGTGCGCGAAGGCGACATGACGCCGGTGTTCGAGGCGATCGTGAATTTCTGCCCGGCACCGAACGTCGATCCGGATGCGCCGCTGCAGATGCAGATCTCGAACCTGGACTACAACAGCTATGTCGGCGCGATCGCGGTCGGACGCGTGACCCGCGGCAGTATCCGGCCCAACCAGCAGGTCGTGGTCAGCAAGTTCGGTGGCAAGAACTACCGGGCCAAGATCGGGCTGGTCTACGGTTACCACGGACTGGAAAGGTACGAGGTGGCAGAGGCGCGTGCCGGCGACATCATTGCGATCACCGGCATCGAGGCGCCGAACGTTTCCGACACGCTGTGTGACCCGGAGCACGTCGAGCCGATGCCGGCGCTGACGGTCGATGAACCGACCGTGTCGATGACCTTCCAGGTCAACGGCTCGCCCTTTGCGGGCAAGTCAGGTAAGTACCTGACCTCGCGTCAGATCAAGGATCGCCTCGAGCGCGAGTTGATCCACAACGTTGCCCTGCGGGTCGAGGAAGGTACCGATCCGGAGAAGTTCAAGGTTTCCGGCCGTGGTGAACTGCACCTGTCGGTGCTGATCGAGAACATGCGTCGCGAGGGTTTCGAACTTGCGGTGTCGCGGCCGGAGGTCATCTTCCGCGAGATCGATGGCCAGGTCTGTGAACCCTACGAAGCGGTCACGATCGACATCGAGGAGCAGCACCAGGGCTCGCTGATGGAGACCATGGGCGAGCGCAGGGGCGAGCTCAAGGACATGGTGCCCGATGGCAAGGGGCGCGTCCGTCTCGACTACATCGTGCCGTCACGTGGCCTGATCGGCATTCAGACCGACTTCATGACCATGACCTCGGGTACCGGGCTCATGTACCACGTGTTCGATCATTACGGCCCGGCCCAGGCAGGCGGTATTGCGCCGCGCAGCAACGGGGTGATGATCTCGAACGGGCAGGGCAAGGTGCTGGGATTCGCACTGTTCAACCTGCAGGAACGCGGCAAGATGTTCGCGTCACCGGGGGACGAGGTGTACGAGGGTCAGATCGTCGGCATCCATTCGCGCTCGAACGACCTGGTCGTCAATCCACTCAAGGGCAAGCAGCTCACCAACATCCGCGCTTCAGGCAAGGATGAGGCGATTGCGCTGGTGCCGCCGATTCGGCTGACGCTGGAACAGGCGCTCGAGTTCATCGAGGACGATGAACTGGTCGAGGTGACGCCGAACAAGATCCGGCTGCGCAAGAAACTGCTGAAGGAGCATGAGCGCAAGCGCTCACACAAGAGCTGAGCGATCGCAAGAAGAACGGCCAGGCCGATCCCTGGCCTGCCCGTTATCAATGGCTCCATCATCGCGGGCTCGGCATCGTGAGGTATGCCTACGGGCGTCGACCCTGCGTATCGTCCCTGCAATGACAGGTTCATTGTCGGTCACGAAATCCCGGTGGCATACGGCAACTGCCGCCGGGCGTTGTAGGAATTTTCCGATTCTCCGGCAGAGCTGCAGGTTAGACTGGTCGCATGAAAGATCTCTACCCCGAAATCGTCCCGTTCCAGAGCGAGCAACTGGCCGTCGATCAACGGCATACCCTGTACGTCGAACAGGTCGGCAGCCCGGATGGCCTGCCGGCGCTGTTCCTGCACGGCGGCCCCGGTGCGGGCTGTGAACCCTATCATCGCCGCTTCTTCGATCCCGAGCGTTATCGCGTGGTGCTGTTCGATCAACGCGGTGCAGGGCGTTCCACGCCGCACGCCGACCTCGTCGACAATACGACCTGGGACCTGGTCGCCGATATCGAGAAGATCCGTGAACACCTTGGTATCGAACGCTGGCTGGTGTTCGGTGGCTCCTGGGGATCGACGCTCGCCCTGGCTTATGCCCAGACCCACCCGGAACGCGTTTCAGCCCTGGTCGTGCGCGGCATCTTCCTGTGCCGTCCACATGAAATCGAATGGTTCTACCAGCAGGGGGCGAGCCGTCTGTTTCCCGACTACTGGGAGGATTTCGTCGCGCCGATCGCGCCCGAACAACGCGGCAGCATGCTGCAGGCCTACCACCAGTTGTTGACCGGGGACGACGAGCTGCGCCGTCTGGCCGCGGCTCGTGCATGGTCTGTCTGGGAGGGGCGTACGGCGACGCTGTTGCCCAACGCAGGTGTGGCCGGGCATTTCGCCGAGGCGCATGTCGCGTTGAGCCTGGCGCGGATCGAATGTCACTACTTCATGCACGACGCCTTCATGAAGCCGAACCAGCTGTTGGACAACGCAGTGCTTCTCGCCGACATCCCCGGCATCATCGTGCACGGTCGTTACGATGTGATCTGTCCACTGGAGAACGCCTGGCAACTGCACAGGCAATGGCCGGGCAGTGAATTGAAGATCGTTGCCGATGCCGGCCATTCGGCGGCCGAGCCCGGCATCCGGCAGCAGCTGGTCGCGGCAACTGACGCATTCGCCGACCGGTTGGGGTGACGCGGTCGTCAGGGGATGCGCGGGATCGTGTCTACCTGGCCGCTTTGCCGAACAGCACCTTCGCCATGTCGGCGGTCCGCGTTTTCGAGTCGGCCAGGCGGTCGAACACAGTCAGTTGCTGCTCCATTTCCATGCCGATGGCGCTTAAGCCTTCGTCGGGCCGCTCCCACGGCTGGTCGTGACGCAGTGTGCCGGCCATGCGCGCTGCCGCACTGACCACACGGCACAGTGGGCTGGCATCGTCACGTGGGTGGAATTGGTGCGCGATTGCATCACGCAGTACCGGTGGGAGGTTCCATGCCTCGGCCAGCAACGCGCCGGCCTCGTCGTAGCCGATGCCGCACTGATCCGCCAGCACGTCGTTCAATCCGCCGAACGCTGTACCGGCAGCGAGCCGCAGTGCTTCGCCGGTCTGTGCCGGCAGGGATTCGGCGAGCCATACCAGGCCGAGATTGCTCAACAGCCCGGCTGTGCGGGCCACCGACAATTGGTCGCGGACCACCGCCTCCGAAAGGGCCGATGCGGCCTCGGCGTTGAGCAGCGCTGAAGTCCAGAAAGTCGAGCCGTCGAACGGTGGACAGCGCGCCGGATTGAACGGCTGCGATACCGCCAGTGCAATGCTTGCCGTGCGTACCACGCGCAGCCCGAGCCGCGAGCAGGCCGCGTCGAGCGACATGACCGGGCTGATCGGAGACGACCAGGCCGAATTGGCCAGCGCCAGCAGGCGGGCCGCGATGCTCGGCACGTGTTCGATGGCGCGTGCGACCTCGCGGAAGTCGAGGTCGTCATCCTGCAGCACCTGTATCAGGAACGGCACGCCCGGCGGCAGGACCGGAACGCGGTCGGTCCCCAAGGGTCTGCGCAGCTGCCTCTTGTCGGATTCGGTGGCGTGTTCTGCCATGGTCGGGACGGCCTAAATAGACTGTTGGGCGACCTTGTGCGCAGCGTGATTGCCGCCGTAGGGCAGATCCCGCTTCAGCAGGTCGGTCACCTTTGTTATCGGCAGCGGATGTGAGAAGTAAAAGCCCTGGCTGAGATCGCAGTGCAAAGCGGCCAGCACGGTCACCTGTTCCTGCTGTTCGACACCTTCGGCCACCACCGTATATCCCAACGCATGGGCGAGACCGATGATGGTCCCGAGCATCACTGCATCTTCGTTCCGGTTCAGCATGTCCTTGATGAAAAGGCGATCGACCTTGAGCGTGTTGATCGGCAGGTGTTTGAGCGAGCCCAGCGACGAATAGCCGGTGCCGAAATCGTCGATCGCGATGCGTACGCCAAGTGCCTGCAGCTGTTGCAGCACCACCATTGCCTTGGTGTCGGACTGGACCGAGGTCTCGGTGATCTCGAGTTCGAGCAGCCGCGGTTCGATGCCGCTGTCGGCGATTGCCATACGCACGGTATCGACGATTGACGGGTCGTGGAAATGCAATGGTGAGATATTGACCGCCACCCGAATCGGGGTGATGCCGGCAGCGGTCCATGCCGCGCTCTGGGCACATGCCTGCCGGATCACCCAATTGCCGAACATGCCGATCAGCCCGATCCTTTCCAGCGTACCGATGAACTGGCCGGGCAGCACCATGCCGCCGTCCGGGTGTTGCCAACGGGCCAGGGCTTCGACCCCCGTGATACGCCCCGAGCGCATGTCGATCTGTGGCTGGTAGTAGAGTTCGAACTGCTCTTCGTCGAGGGCGTTGCGCAGCTGTTGCTCGTGGGCCAGGCGCCGTTCCGCCTCGACGGTCATTTCCGGGCGGTAGAAGGCATAGCGGTGTTTGCCGCCCTGCTTGGCGGCATACATGGCGCTGTCGGCGGCTTTCAACAGGTCGCCGGCGCTGTCGCCGTCGATCGGGAAGCGGGCCAGGCCGATGCTGACGTGCGGCCGCCAGGGCTGCTTGCCGAGTTCCACTGGCTCGTTGACCACCTCGAGGCAGCGTGCGGCGACCTCTGCCGCATCGAGTTCGTCACCGTGGTCTTTGAGCAATATGCAGAATTCATCGCCACCGAGCCGGGCAACGAAATCGACGTCGCGCACGATGCCCTGCAGGCGCTTGGCAATGCTGACCAGCATGAAATCGCCGATGTCGTGGCCGAGACTGTCATTGACATCCTTGAAGCCGTCCAGGTCGAGGAACATGATCGTGAATTCCTCGTTGCGCCGACGCGCGATGCGAATCGTGTCTTCGAGATGCTGCATGAGATGGCTGCGGCTGGCCAGGCCGGTCAGCGCATCGTAATACGCCATCTTGCGGATCTGTTCTTCCGACGCCCGCTGTGCAGTCACGTCCTGGACCGTCCCGAGCACGTCCCGACCTCCCGGCGTATCGATGAACTCGAGGTCCTGGTGCACCGTGATGGGCTCGCCACCGACCGGCTCCAGACGGTAGTCGAAAGTGCCGGGCTGTCCGTCGGCAACGGCAGCCAGCAGGCGGGTGCGCACATTGGCACGTTGGTCCTCGGCCAGCAGTTTCAGATAGCCGTCGAGAGAGGTTGGTGCCTGGTCCGTGGCGATGCCGCAAAGCTCGCACAGGTTCGCCGACAGCTCGAAACTCCCGGAATCCGGGGACCAGCGCCAATAGCCGAGACGCGCCACGCGCTGTGCTGTCTGAAGCATGGTCTGGTGGTCGCGCAATGCGGTCTCGTTGGCACTGGCGCGCAGCACGAATCGGATCCGTTGGATCAGGGCCGGAAAGCTCACCGGCTTGGTCGCGAAGCCGGTCGCTCCGACCTGGAAGGCGCGTTCCAACGCTGCCGGGTCGTCGAGGCCGGTCACCATGATGATCGGTACATTGCGGCCGTTCGCTGTATTGCGAATCCGGCGACAGGCGTCGAAGCCATCCATGCCGTCCATCACGGCGTCGAGCAGGATGAGATCCGGTTTACGCTGCTCGACCAGCCGGATTGCCTGCTCCCCGTCGCCCGCGGAACACGTGGCGAAGGCTTCCGCACGCAGCGCTTCCTCGGCTGTGACGCGGAAGCCGGCATCGTCGTCCACGATCAGGATGCGTGCGAAGTTCTCGTCGGCATCGGTCTGCTCCGGTGCTTGTGTGTCGTTGGCCACACGCGAGGTCAACATGTCGCGAATTGCATCCAGTGCCGCGGTCGCGGTTTCGTGAAGCTGTTCGCCCAGTTCGTCGAACAGCTGTGTTCGGCCATCGCGAGCAGCAGCCTCCAGCGCTGCGGCGGACTGGGACACCTGCATTGCGCCGAGGTTGGCACTGGAGGATTTGAGGCTGTGCGCAAGCTGGCGCACGCTCTCGCTGTCTCCACCGGCGAGTGCAGTGCGCATACCTTCGAGCTGTTTCGGCGCCTGCTCGAGGAACAGGTTTGCGACCTTGCCGATCACGTCGCGTCCGTTCGCTTCGCCGAGCTGGTGCAGCACCTGCAGGGCCTGGCGGTCGAGCAATGGCGGAACCCGGTAGATACTGAGCAGCGTGGTGTGCCTGTTTGCCGCGGACTTTTCGCTGACATGCAGATACTGCTGCAGGATTCCGCTCAGGCCGAGCTGGTCGAACGGCTTGCTCAGGTAGCCATCCATGCCTGCCTGGGCGCATTGCGCCTGAACGCCCTTCTGGATGTCAGCGGTAAGCGCAATGATCGGGGTCCGCGGGGCCCCCTTCTGATTCTCGATATCCCGTATTGCCGCCGCGGCTTCGAAGCCATCGACCGTCGGCATGTGGCAATCCATCAGTACCAGGTCGTAGGGTTTGTCGCGGTATGCGTCGATCGCCTGCTGTCCGTCCTCGGCAATGTCCACCTGGCAGCCGAGCAGTTCGAGCATGCCCAACGCGACCTCCTGGTTGACGTAGTTGTCTTCAGCCAGCAGCACCCGGGCATCGAACAGCGGCCGTTCGGGTGCCGACGCTGGCTTGCGGGGATCGGCATCGAGTCCGCGCCGGGTGCGCAGCAGGCAATCCAACAAGCGGTCCTGGCGCACCGGCTTGGTCAGGTAGCAGTCCACCCCTTTGGCGCGCGCCTGACGCGCGACATCGTCATCTCCGGCAGAGCTGAGCATGATGATGTTGGCCTGCGGGATCATGTCGTCGGACTTGATCGATTCCAGCAGCTGCATGCCGTCCATGCCCGGCATCTGCCAGTCGAGAAGCATGACCTGGTAGGGCTTTCCTTCACTGGCTGCGTTGCGCGCCAGGGCCAGAGCCTCGGGTCCGTCGCTCGCACAGCTTTCCTGCATTCCCCAGCTCGCGACCTGGTTGCACAGGATCTCACGGTTGGTTTTGTGGTCATCGACGATCAGCACGCGCACGCCACTCATCTCACGCAGCTGAACGGGTGCCGCATCCCCGATCTCCGCCTTGTCGACCGGGATCGAAAGTGTGAAGCGGGTGCCCTCGCCGGGGTGGCTGTCGAGGGTCATTTCGCCGCCCATCAGCGTGACCAGGCGCCGGGTGATGGTGAGGCCCAGCCCGGTGCCGCCGAACCGGCGCGTGGACGTACTCTCGGCCTGGAAGAAGGCATCGAAGATCCGTTGCTGCTGTTCCTCGGCAATCCCCGGACCGGTATCGCTGATCTCGATCTGCAGGGCATGTGTCTGGGCATTGATCGGAGCGGTTCGCACGCGCAGGCGCACCTCGCCATGCTGGGTGAACTTGACCGCATTACCGAGCAGGTTGACCAGGATCTGGCGCAGCCGGGTCGCGTCGCACCGGGCCCGCGAAAGCAGGTTCGGCGGCAGGTCGGCGATCAGTTCGATGCCCTTGCGGTGCGCCTGGTCAGCCAGGAGCTCCAGGGTATCGTCGAACAGGGGGCGCAGCTCGACATCGGAATCGTTGAGATCGAGGCGTCCGGCCTCGATCTTGGAGAAATCGAGGATGTTGTTGATCACGCCGAGCAGGCTTTCGGCTGAGCGGTAGGCGGTCTCGGCCAGACGTTGCTGACGCGGGGTGAGGCCGCTGCCCAGCAGCAGCTCGGTCATGCCGAGCACGCCGTTCATCGGGGTACGGATCTCGTGGCTCATGGTAGCCAGGAATTCGCTCTTTGCGCGGCTGCCGGCCTCGGCCAGGTCCTTGGCTTCGGCCAGGTCGGCGGTGCGTGCCTCGACCTTGTGCTCGAGCTCGCGCTGGTATTCCGCCAATGTGCGGTCACGTCGCTCGATTTCGCCCAGCATCTCGTTGAAACCGTCGATGAGGTCTCCGACCTCGTCATCGGATTCCGCCGTGACACGCAGGGTGTAGTCCTGGTCGCGGCTGACGCTTTGCATGCCCCCGGCGAGTTCCCGGATCGGTCCGGAAATGCGCCGTTGCAGGCGATTGGAAACCAGGTAAGCGCCGCCCATCAGCAGCAGGAAAATCGCTGCCGCGGTACCGATGAAGAACAGTGACTGGCGCTCGAGTCGTCGCAGGCTGCCTTCGATGTGCAGGAAGCTGACCACGTCACCATCCAGAACGATCGGCATCACCAGGTCGATGTCGCCGCTATCGAAGCGCGCGACCGCTTGCGTGTCGATATGGGACAGGGTGTCGGTCAGCCAGGCCGCATCATGCGATTCTTCACCTGCACGCTCGATCCATTGCTCCCGGGCGAACATGCGGCCATCGGGCAGCACCAGCGTTGCACTGTAAACATCGGGTTCGGCACGCAAGGTGCGCAGCACCTCGTGTGCACCTTTGCGGTCGTCGAAGGTGATAGCGGCGGCTGAGTTGTCCCCGATGACCTTCGCCAGAACGTGCAGCTGGTCAACCAGGGACGTGCGGTTGAATTGGTATTCGAGCACGGCGTGGATCGCGACCGACACGAACAATGCCGTCGCGGTGACCGTCAGAACCAGGCCGCGAATGCGACTGGCAATGCCTCCCCTGTTGCGGTTGGCGGACGTCATCCGGAGAACTGCCTGAAGCGCTGCGCCATGTTTGCCTGGTGCCATCTGTCTGAGTGCTGCGGACCGTGTCCGGATACCTGCATGAACACGTCATGCGTACAGATGAGGATTGCGGCAGAAAGCGTACGATTTTTAGCGGCAGGAATGTCTTTCCACATCGCTGGCGTCGTTGCTGCCGCTGACGCGTCCGCTACAGGGACCGATCAGTGGCGACCGGCGAGGTGATCGAGCAGGGCCATCAGGCGAGTCTGGTCCGCGGCAGCGATGTCGATGGTCTTGAGTCCGACCCAGAATTCATCCGGGCTGTTCGCGGGGGTGCACCAGAGGATTTTGACGCCGACCGGGATCGGGTCGGAAGCGAGCGATTTCGGCAGATCGATGCGCAACTGGAGCACGCCGTCGACGAACAACTGGCGACGTGAGATCAGCATCATGCCACCTGGCGACAGGTTGCCGATGATGCCGATCGATTCACCGTCGATGCTGTTGACGACCTTCAGGCCGGCGTCGAAGGTATCGATGCGATTGTTTCTGCGCCGGTCATCCACGTCGAAAATTGTTCCGTCCACCCGGTCACCCGTTAACTGAATCTTCCAGGGCGCGACGAATACGGCGCAGTGAACGCGCCACGAAGCTCGATGCCTCCTGCTCCATGGGGCGTACTTCGCCCAGGCGCATCTTCTGCGCCATGCTGGCCGCCGGCATCAGCGCCACCTTGGCGCCATGCTGGTCAACCAGCAGCATGTTGCGGGTATGCGGGTTGACCCACAGCAGCTTCACCGTCTGTTCTTCGTCGTCACCTCGTTTCATCACGAACCAGTTGCCTGCTTCCCGCATCAGTTTGTCGGCGAGTTTCAGGTCCTGGTCGGTGACATCGACTTCAGGCGATTCCGGTGCCGGGCTTGCCGGGGCCGGTTTCGCTTTCGTCTCGATCTTTCGATCTTCGCTCGGGGTAGCGGCCGGCGCCGTCCTTTCTGGAGCCTTGTCGAGTGATTCGATGACGCGCCGGATGTTCTGCTCATGATGGGGAATGAGGCTGCCCACGGTGCCCAGCAGGCGCTTGGTCAGATCTTCGCGCATGCCCTTGGCCACCGGTTGCCCCTTGGCCGCGTAGACGGCAGCTGCCACCAGTGCCTCGCCAATGCTGTAGGCGTCGCTCCATTGTGTCGAGTCGGTATTCAAATCGGTTCGCAGCAGCAGCAGGGTGAGGTAGTCGGCGAACGTGGTGGACAGGAAGGTGACGACTCCCGGTGAAACCTGTACCTCGCCACCGATGTCGTCGATGGTCTGCTTGACGATCTGCTTGGCCTGTTCGAGGCGGGCACGTCCGCGTTCGGTTTCGAGGGTGCGCTCCTCGGCGGCTGTCGATTGCTGCTCCAGGCGCTGTTCGGCGCTTTTCAGGCTATCGAGCTGTTCGACGAAGAATTCGTCCTCGAGCGTCTTGTGACGCAGGATGCCGGTCACTATCGCCTGCAGTTGCGGATAGATGCCGGCTCGCAGGTTGTCTTCACGTACCCAGCGGATACCGGCATCGAGCATGCGTTCGAACAGGCGACGTGCCGGGTGGCTGGTGTTTTCGAGAAAGTCGTGGCTTTGTACCGCGATCTTCAGGTAGCGCGTATGCAGGTGACTGAGCAGGGTCTTGACCGCGTTCGGCAGCAGTTTCTCGTTCAGCATGGCTTCGAACAGCATGCCGACGATGTCGATCACGTCTTCTTCGCGTCGGTCGAGCTTGTCGCGCCCGACCAGGCTCTTGATGATGCGCCGTTGTT
>JAGRHE010000092.1 GCA_020445165.1 Gammaproteobacteria bacterium | reverse complement strand
CGTGGGTTCTACCCACGAAACAGCGGGGCTTCAAGCCTTTGCGTCCAATGCGCAATCCGTATTCCGGACAGCAGTGTCTTTTGGGCAAGCAAAAGAAAGAAGGGCGAGTGCGCGCCGCCGCGCGCTTCCAAAACCAATCCGCGCGCCAGCGCGAACAAACACAAAGAAAAAGCCACCAAAACCCTCAACCACCCTTCTTCCGAATCGCATCCACAATCAACGTCGTCGACACCCCATTGACATAAGTCAACACCGCGACATGTCCACCGGCCTCGCGCACGCAGCGCGCCCCGGGAATCTTGTCCGGATCGTTGTCGCCGCCCTTGACCAGGTAGTCCGGCGCCACCTCGCAGATCAGGCGCTCGGGCGTCTCTTCGGTGAACGGCACGACCCAGTCGACGCAGCCGAGTGCGGCCAGGACGCGCATCCGGTTGTCGAGCGGGTTGACCGGCCTTTGCGGCCCCTTGAGCGCGCGCACGGTTTCGTCGATGTTGACGGCAACAACCAGGCGGTCGCCGAGCTTGGCGGCCTCTTCGAGATAGGTCACGTGACCGGCGTGCAGGATGTCGAAACAGCCATTGGTCATGACCACAGTCTCGTTGCGCGCACGCGCCGCCGCGACCGCGTCCAACAATTGTTCTTCGCTGACCACGCCATGATCGACGGTACGCTGTGCAGCGAGCGCCTGCTCCAGCTCACGCACACTGGCCGTGGCGGTGCCGAGCTTGCCGACCACGATGCAGGCGGCGGTGTTCGCCAGCTGGGTGGCCGAATCCAGCGGCAGGCCAGACCCGAGCGCCGTTGCCAGCGTTGCGATCACGGTGTCGCCGGCACCGGTCACGTCGAACACCTCGCGCGCCTGCGCCGGCATATGGTGCGCCGGCTGGCCACGCTGCAGCAGCGACATGCCCTGCTCGCCACGTGTGATCAGCAGGGCCTGCAGGTCCAGGCGGTTCATCAGCGCCTCGCCGCGCTCGACCAGGACGGACTCGTTCTCGCAAGTGCCGACCACGGCCTCGAATTCGCTCAGGTTGGGCGTGATCAGCGTGGCGCCGGTGTAGCGCGCGAAGTCGGTGCCCTTGGGATCGACCAGGACCGTCCTGCCCGCGGCGCGTGCACGCTGAATCAGGTCATCGACCCGGGCCAGCGTCCCCTTGCCATAGTCGGACAGGACCACGACATCGGTCTCGCCCAGTGCCGTCTCGTAGGCATGCGTCAGGGCATCGTGGTCGACGCCGGCGAAGCCGTCTTCGAAATCGAGCCGGATCAGTAGCTGGTGGCGGCTGATCACGCGCAGCTTGGTGATGGTCGGAAAGTCGGCCTGGCGCTGCAGGCGGCAATCGACGCCAGCGGCAGCGAGCTGGACCAGCAGCAGGTCGCCGGGTTGATCGGTGCCGGCGAAACCGAGCAGCACCGGATGTCCGCCAAGTGCAGAGACGTTCAGCGCAACGTTGCCGGCACCGCCCGGCCTGCCCTCCTCGTCGTGCACCCTGACCACCGGCACTGGCGCCTCGGGCGAGATGCGCGACGTGGCGCCATGCCAGTAGCGGTCGAGCATCACGTCGCCCAGAACCAGCACCCGGGCACGCGAGAAATCAAGCAGGTCTTTCATAAAGGGACAGCGACAGGTGGTTTGTGCCGAATGCTAGCACGCGATCGCTTGCCGGCGCGGGGGTCAGCGGCGCCCGGCTCAGGGGGGCTTTGCTTCTTCGACGTCCCCTCAGCGCCGCGCAGCGGCCGCGAAATCGGTCAGCAGGTCGGCGCGCAGACTGGCCTCAGCCTGCGCCGGAAGCGCGCTGGCCGCCAGGTAGGCGTCGACGAAGTCCGTCGCCGGGTAGCGTTGCAGTACTGCGTGCATCTCTTCGCTGCGCAGCAGGTGGCGGAAGTTGCGCCGTCGCCGCGCGGCCGACAAGGGCAACCATGGGAAACGCACGTCACCGACGTCGATCAGGCCGTGACCACCGTCGGCCAGCAGCAGGACGTTGCCCGGATGCAGCGACCGGAAATACACGCGCCTGGCATGCAGGCGGGCAATGAAGGCCGCGTAACCGAGATAGACGTCGAGCGACGTTTCCCCCTCGCGCAGCAGCAGCTCGTCGATCGGATCGCCATCCATGCGCCGGTAGATGATCCCGTGCCGGCGGATTGCCGGACAGACGAAGGCCTGATCGACCTGCACGCAGGTAAAACCGCGCCGGCGCAGGCGCTGCGCGTTGTGCTTGAAGCGCAGCGAATAGGGATAGAGCATCGACGAGCTCCACCAGCGCTTGACCCTGAACAGCTTCACGATGCGCCCGTCCGGCGTCAGGTAGACCTTGGGACCATGCAGGTCTTCGCGCAGCAGCTGCGCACCATCGATCAGCGACGCGTAGTCGGCGCGGCTCAACAGGCGCATGCATCGCCCCTGTGCATGTTCGGCATGCCGCGCGGCCGTATGCGGCCAAGGTGTCCGTTAGTCGGCATAGTCGAGTTCCAGGGGCGCAGGCATGCGTCGTCCGAGATGACGTTGGACCGCCCGGAACAGGCGCTTACGCTCGCCGGGGCTGGCCTCGTCACCGAGATAGATCCTCAGGAAACGCATGCATTCGCTGCGACTGAACAGGCTGATCGCGATTCGCGCCAATCCCGACAGGTCGGTGATCACGCCGCGCCGGTGACGCAGGCGCATGCGTGATGCCCGCGGCGCGTCGATCCAGACCAGGCTGCGCGGATCACCATCGGCGCCGATCAGCAGGTTGCGCCACTTCAGGTCGTGATGGAAAAAGCCGCCATCGTGTGCCCTGCGTGCCTGGCGCAGGATCACGCTGGCGATGGCGCGTGCGCTGTCGCGCCGTCGTGCCCGCGGCCAGCGGCACCACACCTCGCGGGCGAACTGTTCGAGGTCGATCGTGTCGGGGATACCCTCGGTCACGATACAACCGCCACCGAGCGCCGCCAGTCGACGCTGCTCGCCGAACGCGACCACGTTAAGCGTCGGGATACCGAGCGAACGCAGGCGTGAATAGGCCCAGTACTCGACCGCCGACTTGGCCGGGCGCATCCAGAACTCGCGCCAACGCCGCCACGGGTAGATGTAACGTTTGAAATACACCGAGCGGCCGTCATCGAGATCGCAGCGGTAGCAGCGCGTGACCTCCTTCGATTTCGACACCAGCACGTCACCGGTGAACCCCTGCCAGTCGGTATCGGCGGTCAGGCCGACCGATGCCAGTGCCTGCACCCACTCCGGATCGATCGCAAACAGGCTGCCATGTACCCGGTGAAGCTTGCGTTGATCACACAGCATGCTGATCGATCTGTTTCACGCCACCGCTCATGCGTCGCTGTTCGCCTGGTTGAACTGGGTCTTGTACAGCAGGCTGTATTGTCCGCCCAGCGCCAACAGTTCTTCGTGGGTGCCGCGCTCGACCACCTCGCCACGGTTGATCACCAGGATCTGGTCGGCATGCACGATGGTCGACAGGCGATGCGCGATGACCAGCGTGGTCCGGTTGCGCGTCAGGTTCTGCAACGCCGCCTGTACATGGCGCTCGGATTCGGTATCCAGCGCCGACGTCGCCTCGTCGAGGATCAACACCGGCGCATCCTTGAGCAGGGCACGGGCAATCGCGATGCGCTGCCGCTGTCCGCCGGACAACAGCACCCCATCCTCGCCGACCTCGGTATCGAAACCCTGTGGCAGCTCGTTGATGAAATCCAGCGCATAGGCCGCGCGTGCCGCCTCTTCCAGTGCCTCACGCGAAGCGCCACCGGCCGTTCCGTAGCCGATGTTCGCCGCAACGGTGTCGTTGAACAGCACCGACTCCTGGCCGACATAGGAGATCTGGCGACGCAGGCTGGCCAGGGTCAGTTCACGGACATCCATGCCATCGAGCAGCACGCGGCCTTCGGTCACATCGTAGAAGCGCGGCACCAGCGCCGCGATCGTCGTCTTGCCACTGCCCGATGCCCCGACCAGCGCCGTGGTCGTGCCCGGCGCGATGGTGAACGACACGTCGCGCAGCGCATTCTCGCCGGCCCCGGCATAACGGAAGGTGACGCCTTCCAGGCGCAGTTCACCACGGACCTGGTCGAGCACCCGCGTGCCGGTATCGTTCTCGGGCGACTGATCGATCAGCTCGAACACGCTCTCGGCACCTGCCAGACCGGCCTGCAGCGGCTGATTGATGCCGACCAGGCGTTTGATCGGCGGGAACAGCAGCCCGAGAGCCGCCAGGAACGAGACGAAGGCACCGACCGACATCGGCTCGTGCCCGAGCTGCCCGGTACCGACGTAGATCAGCACCGCGATCATGACCGCCGCGATGAATTCGACCAGCGGCTCGCTGGCACTGTCGGCGATCTTGGTCTTGAACTGGTAGCGACGGATCCAGTTGGCCGAGCGGACGAAACGCTCACGCTCCGCCGCCTGCCCGCCGAACACCTTGATCACCTTGTGTCCACGCACCGCTTCGCCGAGCACGTGGGTGATGTCTCCCATGCTCGACTGGATGCTGCGACTGAGTACACGCAGGCGCTTGGCGATCAGGCGCACCGCCAGCACCAGCACCGGCAGCAGGACGAAGACCAGCAGGCTGAAGCGCCAGTTCAGGTACAACAGGTAGGCCACCAGGCCGATCACCACCACGCTGTCGCGCACCAGGACCATCAACACCTTGGTCGCCGCCGAGGTCACCTGGGTGACGTTGTGCGTGACCTTGTTGATCATCGTCCCGGTCGACGTGGCGTCGAAGTACGCGGTGGGCAGATCGAGGATCCGCTCGAACATCAGGCTGCGCAGGTCGAACACCAGCCGCCCCGACACCCAGGCGAAGGCCGCCTGGCTGGCCAGGGTGCAAAACCCCCGGATCATGAACAATGCCAGCAGCACGACTGGCGACCACAGGAGGAACTCCGGGTCACGTTCGACGAAGGTGCCGTCGAGCAGCGGTTTGAGCAGGTACGGGATCGCCGGCTCGGTCAGCGCCAGCAGCACGATGAACACGATGCCGACCGTGAACTGGCGCCAATAGGGGCGCACGTGCTGCAGCAGGCGCAGGTAGAGGTCCTTGCTGGTCAACGTCTGCGTGCGGCCTTGTTGCATCGCCATTATCTATAGTCACCCGTTATGCCTGACATCACCCCGTCGCGAGACGGGGGCACGCGCCTCACCCGGAGCCGATTGTAACGTCCACAGCAGCCGCGTCGAGAAACAAGCACGTAACCGGTCAAAGCTTCGACACCGCCGAATCGGGCGAAAGCGGTGATATCATCCAGTGGCCAGCATTGACCACGACGGCAGTGCCGATCCGATTCGCTGCAGCCATCGATAGCCTATGTTGCGCATCACTCACATCATCACCGGACTGAACACGGGTGGCGCCGAGAACATGCTGTACAAGCTGGTCCGGCAGCAGCACGGCATGAGCTGTCACTGCAGTGTCATTTCACTGCTGCCGCCGGGCCCGGTGGCACAACGCATCGAGCAACTCGGGGTACCGGTAGAATCGCTGTACATGCGCCGCGGCCTGCCCGGACCACGTGCGTTCCTGCGCCTGGTCGCCCTGTTGCGGTCACTTCGCCCCCAGATAGTGCAGACCTGGATGTACCACGCCGACCTGCTCGGCGGACTCGCCACCCTGTTCACCGGACGACCGCCTGTCGTCTGGAGCATCCGCCAGAGCGACCTGTCGCCTCAACACCAGAAACGCGTCACGCTGCTGACGATCCGGGCCTGTGCCCGCCTGTCGCACTGGCTGCCGGCACGGGTGGTGTCGAACTCCACGGCCGGGCGCGACGCCCATGTTGCCTTCGGCTATGCAAGAGCACCGATGCGCGTAATCGCCAACGGGTTCGACACCGGAGAACTGCAACCGGATGCAGCCGCACGTGCGGCGCTGCGCCGCGAGCTCGGATTGACCGACGACACGCTGTTGATTGGCATGGTCGCGCGCTACCATCCGCAGAAGGACCACGTGACCTTTGCCCGCGCCGCCGGACTGTTCGTGCGCACCCATCCGCAGGTGCATTTCGTACTGTGCGGTGACGGCATAAACGCCGACAATGCAACTCTGGTTGGATGGCTCGAACGCGAAGGAGCCAGTACGCAGACACACCTGCTCGGTCGCCGCGACGACATCAAACGGCTCAACGCGGCATTCGATATCGCCACCCTCACCTCGTCGTTCGGCGAAGGCTTTCCAAATATCATCGGCGAGGCGATGGCCTGCGGCGTGCCCTGCGTGGCGACCGATGTCGGTGACAGCGGCGCAATCATCGGCGACACCGGGATCACCGCGCCGGCACGCGATCCGGCCGCCCTGGCAACAGCCTGGGCACAGCTGATCGATGCCGGCCCCGAGGAACGCCAGCGGCTCGGAGCGAGAGCTCGCGAACGCATCCTGCAGCACTACTCGTTGCGAGCGATTACGCAACAATTCGAACAACTCTACGCCGGGCTGTCGACACCCGGTGCCCAGGAAACGACCTGATCCATGGATCTTCAGTTTCTGCAACGATTGCGCGAATACGAACTCGAACTGGTTCTGCCCGAGTTCACCCCAGGCACGCGCGTACTGGAGATCGGCGCCGGCACTGGGTGGCAGGCCAAGGCCCTGGCCGAGCATGGCTGCGACGTCGAGGCCATCGACCTGGAGAGCAGCGGTTACCGTGCGCACCGGGTCTGGCCGGTGACCGAATACGACGGCAGGCGCATCCCGTTTCCCGATGGCCATTTCGATTTCATCTACAGCAGCAGCGTGCTCGAGCACATCCCTCACCTGGCGGATTTCCAACAGGAGATGCGGCGGGTTCTCAAGAATACGGGCACGGCCATCCACATCGTGCCGGCCGCGAGCTGGCGCCTGTGGACCAACCTGACACACTATCCGTTCGTCGCCAAGTACGTGTTCGGGATGCTTGCTGCCAGGCTGGGTGCCAGCCGACCGCGCAGCGACGATATCGTGCAGCTGTCAAAGCATTCCCGGTGGGACTTGCTCAAGGGCGCACTGTTCCCGCCGCGACACGGCGAGATCGGCAATGCGTTGACGGAGCTCTATCACTTCAGCCAACTGCGCTGGTGCCGGGATTTCGAGGCATCGGGCTGGCGGATAGCCAGCCATCGCAGTAACGAAATCCTCTACTCGGGCTACATGCTGTTCGGACCGCGCATTTCCATCGATACCCGGCGATCGGCCGCACGCGTGCTCGGGGGCGTCTGCCACATCTACCGCCTGGAAAAGCAGACGCTCGATTCGACAGATTGAGAAACAGATCGTGCAATACCCGGATACGCAACGACTGCCAATGAAAGACGCACGCAGCATCATGTTTGGCGCGGCACTGATCAGCGTGATTCTTTCACTGTGGGCCATCACTCGCGACGACCTGATCAACAACGATGGCATCCTGTACATCAGCACCGCAAAGCTGTTCCTGGACGGACAATGGCGGGCAGCGCTCGAACTCTATCCCTGGCCGTTCTACCCGGCCCTGATTGCCGCAGTGTCGTTGATCAGCAGGCTTCCACTGGAGGCTGCGGCGCAGAGCCTGGATACCGTATTCCTGGCGGCGATGGTGTATTGCTTCGTCGGGTTGGTGCGGGAGATGGGTGCCGGCCGCAACACCTTGCTGCTGGCCGCATTCAGCATCCTGTGCCTGCCCTATATCAACGAGTCGCGCGCCGACATCGTTCGCGATCACGGCTACTGGGCGTTTTACGTGGCCAGCCTGTGGGCGCTTGTCCGTTTCCAGACCACCCTGAACTGGCGCGACGCCGCCTGGTGGAATTTCGCCATCGCAATGGCCATCCTGTTCCGTGCCCAGCATCTCTTCATCGCCCCATTGCTGCCGCTTACGCTGCTCCTGCTGCGGGAAGTTCCGATGAGGAAAAGGCTCGGCGCATTCCTGCTGGCCAATGCACTACCGATTGCATCCGTGATTGCAGCAGGTCTTGCGCTGGCATTGTTCCCGTCCCTGCATCCATCGCAATCACCGCTGGCCGAGATCGGCGTGCGCATCGATCAACTGCTCGCGCAGCTTACCCATGGCATGCAGGCGCGGGCCGATGCCGTCAGCGACGCCTTTCTCGCACCGCATGCAGACGACTATGCCATGGGCGTGGTCGTCGCTGCGCTGCTCATCATACTGACAGACAAGTTCATCAGCGGTCTTACGCTGGCATTCTTGGTGTTGTTGCTGATTCCGGAACTGCGCCGCAAGAACCCCATCTCTCGCATCACCTTAAAAACCCTGGGACTCGCGGCCCTGCTCAACGTCGCCCTTCTACTCGCTTACCTGATCACCCAGCTCCACCTGAGTACGCGCTACGTGATTCCGCTGGTGCTGACCGTCCTGCCGCTGGTCGGCTTCACGCTCAACGCGGTGTACAAGACCTGGCAGCAACGCGAACGGCAGAACAAAGGCGTGCGACTGCTCTACCCGTTGCTTGCGATATGGCTTGCCGTCATGACAATCGACGGCCTCGTCAGCACGTCGGCATCCAAGGTCTACGTCAAACAGGCCGGGCAATGGCTGCGCGAGAACGCCGCCCCGAATGCACGCATATTCACCAGCAGTCAGCGCCTCGATTACTATGCCGGCGTTCCACTGGACTGGAGTTTCCGCACCGCAACCGAACTACCCGACCGTTTTCTGCCCGAAGGGAACGTGGCCGATTACGACTATCTCGCGATCCAGGTGCCTCGCAAGCTCGGCGACGCGGACCGCGCGAGGCTGACATCGGCGCGTCTCGAACTCTTGCAGCATTTCGAGAATGAACGTGGTGATGCAGTGAACATCTACCGCCCGCAACAGGATGCGATTCAGCAAGAACCCTGACTGCGCCGTGCGGACCAGCGCATTAATGGGTCGAAGGGCATACCCGGGCCTACAACCCGATCGTCTGCAGAATGCGTGCGTTGACCTTGCGCACGTCGTATTTGTCCTCGGCGACGCGGCGACCGCGCTCACCCATGCGTTCCGCCAGCGCAGGTTCATCAACAAGACGCTGCATCGCATCGGCCAGCGCGACGGCATCGCCAACCGGCACCAGGAAACCATTCTCACCATCGGTCACGGTCTCACGACAGCCAGGTGCATCCGTGGTTATGACAGCCCGCCCCATCGCCATCGCCTCGAGCACCGTGCGCGGCGTGCCTTCACGATACGAGGGCAGGACGTACACCGAGCATTGTTCGAACACGGGTCGCACGTCGTCCAGCCTGCCGAGAAACTCGACATCACCATCGGCCGTCCAACGTTCGAGTTCGGCCGCTTCGATCGTTGCCGGGTTTTCGTCCAGCCAGCCGACCAGCAGGCAGCGAACCTGCGGATGACGCTCGCGCAGGACACGAGCAGCAGCTGCATACTCGCGCACGCCCTTGTCGACCAGCAGGCGACCGATGAACAGGAACACCGGTAGCGATGGCAAAGGAACGGTACGGAAAAAATCCGTGTCGACCCCCGAGCCATTGATGATCACCGCCTGTTCACCGGAACGCAGCAGTCCGCCGTCGCGAAACAATGTCAGGTCGTCCGGATTCTGGAAGAACACGCGCTCGGCGCGGGCAAGCGCAAGGCGATACAGGGCCCGCGCAATGCCACCCACCAATCGCTGCTTTGCCTCCTGTCGCCCGAAGGCATAACCCAGCCCGGTGATCATCGCGAAACGGTGCGGGACACCTGCCACCGCGGCAGCCAGGGTGCCGTAGATCACCGGCTTTATCGTGTAGCCGAGAAACACGTCCGGCCGCAGCTCGCGAAACAGGCGCCACAGCGCGCGCAGGCTCGCCAGGTCAGCCAGGGGGTTGAGCCCGGCACGGCTCAGCGGCACGTCGCGGTAATGCACACCCATTTGTGCCAGCTGCGCGCGCACGGCGGGCGCAGCATCGGGGGCACAGGCATACACCTCGTGACCGCGCTCGACACAGGCCTGCAGCAGTGCACCACGAAAGTTGACCAGCGACTCTGCGAACCCCCCCAATACCAGCAGGCGCACTGTCAACTCCCCCGCGCGACAAGAGCGATGGCGGTCACTGGGACTCCCGCCAAGCCTGGAACATCAGCACGCACCAGAGGTAGTGCTGCCAGTTGCGCTTGCCGGACTGGTGCTCGTGCCACAGCCGGCGCACGGGCAACGGGTCGAAATATCCCTCATCGCGCAGGCGACGCTCGTCGAGCAGATCTTCTGCCCAGTCACGCAGCGGTCCTCGCAACCACTCGTCAATCGGCACGCCGAACCCCATCTTCGGCCGTTCGAACAATGCCTCGGGGACATAGCGCGCCAGCAGCTTGCGCAGCGGCCACTTGCCGTTGCCATCGCGGATCTTGAGTGACAGCGGCAGTCGCCATGCGAGTTCGAGCAGACGGTGGTCCAGGAATGGATT
>JAGRHE010000091.1 GCA_020445165.1 Gammaproteobacteria bacterium | reverse complement strand
CCACGGCGCCGTCGGTGGCGTCACCGGTTCGTGCCACGAGCTGCGGCCAAGCGACGACGACGCGATCCTGATCGACTGCGGCCTTTTCCAGGGTGCGGAAACCTCGGGCAAGGGTGCGAATGCCGAGCAGCTGGCGATCGAGTTCCCGATCGACAAGGTGCGTGCGTTGGTCGTGACCCATGTGCATATCGACCACGTTGGGCGGATTCCCTACCTGCTGGCGGCCGGCTTCGCTGGCCCGATCTACTGTACGCCGCCGTCGGCAAAGCTGTTGCCGGTCGTGCTCGAGGATGCGCTGAAGATCGGCGTGACGCGCAACCGGTCGCTGATCCGCAAGGTGATGGCGAAACTCGAGCGCATGATCCGGCCCGTGCCGTTCGGCCAGTGGCAGGCGATCGATGTCGACGGTGACACTCCGCTGGCGATCCGTTTCCAGCGCGCCGGGCATATCCTCGGTTCGGCCTGGGTCGATTGCCGCTGTGGCGAGGTGGACGATGCAAAGCACGTGATCTTCTCCGGCGATCTCGGCAACCGGCAGACGCCGATCCTGCGACCACCCGACCAGCCCGAGCGCTGCGACATCTTGGTCATGGAAAGCACCTATGGTGATCGCAATCATGCAGGGCGCGAACAGCGCCAGCAGGCGCTCGAAGAGGTTCTGCGGCACGCGCTAAAGGATCGCGGTACGGTCCTGATTCCCGCATTCAGCATCGGTCGCACCCAGGAGCTGCTGTACGAACTCGAAGACATCCTGCACCGCAATCGTGGCGGCGAGGCAGCCAACGGCCTGGCCTGGGATGACGTTGAAATCGTGCTCGATTCGCCGATGGCGGCAAGATTCACCGAGCTGTACCGTGATCTGCGACCTTACTGGGACGACGAGGCGCGTGTGCGCATCAGCCAGGGCCGACACCCGCTGGATTTCGAGCAGTTGACCGTGATCGACAGCCACGACGACCATTTGCGCGCGATCGACTACCTGGCAAAGACCGAGCGCCCCGTGGTCGTGCTTGCCGCCAGCGGCATGTGCGCTGGCGGGCGTATCGTGAACTATCTGAAGGAAATGATCGGCAATCCGGCACACGACATCCTGTTCGTCGGCTACCAGGCGCGCGGAACACCGGGACGGGATATCCAGCAATACGGCCCCACCGGGGGCTATGTCTCATTCGGCGGCGAGCGTTTCGATATCCGTGCCCAGGTACACACTATTTCCGGGTACTCGGCGCATGCCGACCAGGATGCCCTGGTGGCGTTCGTGCGCGACATGCAGACACCACCCGCAACCGTTCGCCTGATCCACGGCGACCCGGAGGCGAGCGAGGTGCTGGCGGGCATATTGCGTCAATGGGTTCCGGACACCCGTGTCGCCAGGCCTGCGGAGTGAGGCAGCGACCCGGCGCAACCCTGCCTGGGCTTCAGCGTTCCGTTTGCGCGCCTGCCTCGGCGCTGAACGGGGATTCCAGGTAGCTGGCGCCGACGGCAAAGCGCAGGTAGCGATCGTGGCCATGCCGGTCGAGCTTCGCCCAGTTGCTGCTGTCGGTCGGGGGCTGAGGCGGCGCGACCGGTTGTGTCTCAGGGCTGTGCGCCGCGTCTTGCGCCAAGGGTGACTCGCTGCTGCCCGCAGCCACTGTCGATGCGACCAGAACCAGGGTCGCGAACAGAATGCGTTTCATCGTTACAGTTCCCATCAACAATGCATTAGAACAATCTAATATAGATTTCGGCCGCGAAGGGCTGATCTTGAGGGAACGAAATGCTGCAGCTGCGTGGCCCGCTCTTGCTGCAGCCGGGAGGTTGCTTGGCAACCTCCCGGTGGCCTCCGGTAGTCGATTTGCGGCCATCCCGTGCAGACGGGAAACCATAAGCTATTGAATACCCTGGATCCTCGCCCGCGGCGGGATGACGGGTATGTAAGATTCAGTTCAGCCGGGTTTGCCCAGTGTCCCGGATGCCAAGCGCGAACCCTGTTCCGCCTCTGCCTCCAGCATGGCGCGGAACTCGTCAGCGGGCACCGGACGACTGAAGTAATAACCCTGGACCAGCTCGACGTTGCGCTGGCGCAGGAACTCGAACTGCTGCTGCGTCTCGACCCCCTCGGCCACCACGCTGAGATTGAGGCTGTGGGCCATCGCGACGATTGCGTCGACCAGCGAATCATCGTCGGGATCGCGCCCCAGGTCCTGGATGAAGGCCTTGTCGATCTTGAGCACCTGCATCGGGAATTTCTTCAGGTAACTCAGCGACGAATAACCGGTGCCGAAGTCATCCAGCGAGAGCGTGATACCGAGGTCGTTCAGGTCCTGGAACACGCGCATGGTTTCGGGTGCATCCTGCACCAGCACGCTCTCGGTGATCTCCAGTTCCAGGCATTGCGGTGCGATCCCGGTTTCGGCCAGGGCCTGGGTCACGTTGGCCAGCAGGTCGGTATTGCGGAACTGCTGCGGCGACACGTTGATGGCGATATGCAGATTGCCGCTGCGGATCGCGTCCCATTCGGCCGCTTCACGGCAGGCCTGTTGTAACACCCAGTTACCAATCTGCGGCATGAGGCCGGCGTACTCGGCTACCGGGATGAAGTCGTCCGGTTTGACCTGGCCCAGGGTCGGCGAATGCCAGCGCAGCAGCGCCTCGGCGCCGCGGATACGGCCGTCGCGGCTGTCGTACTTGGGCTGGAACATCAACTGGAGTTCGTTACGGCGAAGTGCCTGGCGCAGTTCCGTTTCCATCGCCAGGTGCCGCTCGACACTGTCCTGCATCTCGCGCGTGAAGAAGCGGTACTTGTTCTTGCCTTCCGCCTTGGCGTGATACATCGCCGTGTCCGCACTCTGCAGCATCTGGTCGGCAGTGCTGCCGTCCTGGGGGTGGATGGCGATGCCGATGCTGGTGGTCGTGAACACCTCGCGGCCTTCGATGCGGAATGGCCGCTGGAACAGGCGTGCAATCTTGTGCGCAATCACCTCGGCATCCTCCGGGCGCTGCATGTCTTCGCTGACCACGAGGAACTCGTCACCGCCGAGGCGCGCCGGCATGTCGTTCTGGCGCACGGCACTTTGCAGGCGTTCCGCCGCCTGGCGCAGCAGTTCATCGCCCGCGGCATGTCCCATCGAATCGTTGATCGCCTTGAAGTTGTCGAGATCGAGAAAGAACAGGGCGACCTGGCTGTGGTGTCGCCTGGCGTTCTCGAATGCGTGTCCGATCTGCGACATGATCAGGGTGCGGTTGGGCAGTCCTGTGAGCTGGTCGTAATGCGCTCGGCGCGACAGCTCTCGTTTGTGCTCGATCCGGTCGCTGATGTCGATGGCGACACCGATCACGCCCTGTGTATCGTCCTGCTCCTTGTCCAGCGCGCTGAAGTGCACCTCGAAGGTGTGTTGGCCCATTTCTATCTCGGTCGAAAAGGATTCGCCGTTCAGCGCGCGCCGGGTCTGGTAGGCGATCTGCGGAAAGTCGTCGAATGCCTGGAACAGGTTTTCGCCGATGCCCGGCAGTTGGCGTCGTGTCTTGCGGCCGAATTCACTGCCTTCCATAAAGGTGATCACGCCATTGCCGTCGATCGCCCACAGCGCAATCGGTGCCGAACTGAGCACCGTTGACATCATGGTTGCCGCCTCGCCGAGCGCGTCTTCTTTCTCCTTAGCCAGGTCCTCGGCGAGCAGGGCGTTGTGATGGCGCAGAGTCAGCGATTCGATGATTGCATCCGAGTTCTGTTTGCCGGATTTGAGCAGGAAAGTGATCAGCAGGAGACCGAGCATACCGATCAGGGTTGGCATCTCGCCGTCCATGCTAAAGGCATGCGTGACCACGGGTGCCAGCGTGAGCAGGACGAAATTCCGATAGGTGGCGAAATCGGCAGTCAACACGCTGAGCGCGCCCGCCGCGACCCCGGACAGGACCAGAATCGTCATTGCCTGCAGCAGGACATTGTCGGTCGGGAAGAACAGCACACCTGCGATGCCCCACATGCCCGCAGTCAGGCTGGCGCCGTTGCGGAACCAGCGCAACCAGGTTTCCGGTTCCCTGCAGATCTGAGGATGGCGGTGAAACAAGCTGCTCAGTAGTCCGCGTCCGATCAGCAGCAGCACGATGCCGCTGAACCACAGGAGCGGCAGACGCGAGTCGCTGTGCTGCGTCAGCGCACGCAGGTACAGCGCTGCAACAGCAATCGATACCAGGATGCTGCCGAGACTCCCGCCGAACAGCAGTCGGATGCGATCGTCCAGAACGGCGGCCGAGTGCCTCTGCTGTGTGGCGTCGGTGACGCTTTCCCTGCGTCGGAGGATTCTCCCGAAGTGCATCGAAGATGGCTGCCTGGCATACAGGTATAGGTGATGTGGTTATCGCCCGCGGGGGGCTATTCTTGACTGCGGCGGGTGGTCCGCATCTGCCTGGAACGCACGACTCTGCGTCAGCAATAGGGACAGGCTGCGACTTCGTCGATCCCGGTTTCCGCTTGGTTCACCGCGGACGCCCATCCGGACGGCCCGAATGATGTGCATGTCGCCGGCACAGGATATCTATCGCCTCTGCCAGGCGTGGACCGGGGCGGGACAGGAGCCCGGCGAGATGGTCATCGGCGCTGCCATCGAAGCGGCGGATAAGGGAGATCCGCGGCAGTCCGGCATGGGCCAGGGCAGCCTCATCGGACAGGGCGATCACGTTGCGCCCGACCTGTGCGAAGACATTGCGAAAGCCGGCGCGCGTGAGCACGTCGTTGATCCAGTGATCGCCTCCCAGGGTGAGACGCGGCCGATGCCACACCTCGACGTAGACGGGGAGCGGTGTGTTCTCTGGACAACCGGCGTGAACACGGGCGGCGAAGGTGTCGGCGCGCAACTGTGCCCGTTCGCTGCTTCCCGCCAGGGCGCCGATCGCGCGGATCGACCGTTCGATGTCCCGCAGATTGCGTGGTTCGCTGATGAACAGGGGGACGTCGATGCGCTCCAGCCAGGCGATATCGGCCGCCCGGTTGCCCGATTGCCAGGCGATCACCAGGTCGGGTCGCAACGCCAGCAGTCGTTCCCGGTCGAGCGCGCCGGGGCCGCCGATCACGGGCAGGCCAGCGGGCACTCCCTCCACGTTGCTCGCAGCCGAGATCCCGGCCAATCCCGCGCCGGCGCCGGCCGCGACCACCAGTTCTGCCGCATGCGGCGCCAGGGTGACGATGCGCTTGGCCGGTGCGTGTAATTCAAGCGTACGTCCCGCATCGTCGATCACCCGCGGACCGGCAGACACCAAGGCGCACGCGAGCAGCCCCGTGCTGAGCAGCAGGGCCCTCAAGCCAACGCCGCGACCAGGCTGCCGGCACCGATCACGACGACCCATATCGTAAGACTGCGCCAGACCAGCGCCAGGGCGTCCTCGACCACCGGGGCCAGGTCCAGTTCGCTGCTGTCGTCCAGTTCGTCAGCGTCGTCGGGAAAGGTATCCAGTGCAGCCAGTCCCGTGTGCGCCAGCAGGTGGTCGGCCTCGCTCAGCGGCCCGTCCAAGGGTATGTGCTCGAACGTCCGCCAGGCATGCGCCACGGCATCGAAATTGCCGGCGACGGCGTAGCTGAACGCGGTCAGGCGCGCCGGTGCCCAGTCGGCAATCTGACGCGCGCGATCGCTGTGCTGCTGCATCTCCTGCGGACCGTCTTCGGCATGCAGACGTTCCCCGATCAGCTGCAGCATGCGATAGGCGGCGGCACCGACCGCGCCGAACAGCACGAACCAGAATATCGGCGCGAGCAGGCGACGGTTGGCCAGTACGACCACGGCGCGCGCGACCGCAAACGAGCGGCGCGGTTCGGCATCCGGGATTTCACTCAGGCACAGCTGCTGCGCCGAGCTGGCGGCTTGCTGGTCGTCGCCGGCGTCACGCGCGGCCAGATACGCGCCGACCTCTTCGCCCAGGTCACCCGGTCCGAGCGAATACAGCAGGACCGCGCTGCCGAAAACGAGGGCGAACAGGCCGCCGAATTCGTTGAACAGTGCCTGCAGCCAGCCGATCGCCAGCAGCAGGGGCAACAGGGCTATGGCGATGCCCCAGGGCTGGCCCATCAGGCCGCGCAGGAAACCACCACCCGACGACAATCGGCTGCAATAGCGGTCGAACCATCGATGGCGCCTTTGCGGACGGCTGTTTTCCAGCGTCCGTTCGAAAAGCAGTGCGATCAGGATCGAGAGGAAAGTCATGCTGCTGGGCCTGGTTCACACCAGGTTGTTGTGGTCGGGGTGCGGATTCTACGTCAACCGAGCGCGGGCGGTCGCGTCTCGGCCGCGGCCAGCTGGGTACGGAAGCGGTCCCAGGCGAAAAAAGGGCCGGGATCGGTCTTGCGCCCCGGGGCGATATCGGAGTGCCCCACGATATTGTCGTCACCGATGCGCGGAAAGATCCGCCGGATGGTCCGGGTCAGCGCCACCAGGCGTTCGTATTGGGCATCGCTGAAAGGCAGCTCGTCGGTGCCTTCCAGTTCGATGCCGATGGAAAAGTCGTTGCAGCGCTCGCGGCCGCAGAATTGCGACTGGCCGGCGTGCCAGGCGCGCCGTTCGAGGGCGACGAACTGGGTGGTGCGGCCGTCGCGCTCGATCAGCAGGTGGGCCGATACGCGCAGGTCGGCGATGCTGGCAAAGTAAGGGTGGGCGGCCGGATCCAGCCGGTTCGTGAACAGCCGGTGGATGTTGCCGCCGCCGAATTCGTTCGGTGGCAGGCTGATGTTATGGATTACCAGAAGCTCGATCTCCGAGCCCGGCGGGCGTTCGTCGGCGTTCGGTGATACCACCCGGATGACATCGTCGAGCCAGATCAGTCCCTCGTCGTTCATGGCGCCTCGCTGGCCGGTTGCTGCAGTGCAGCAGTCACCGTTTCGATGATCGAAGCCGTTCTCGCCTCGGCCTCGATGCGGCTGTGGTAGGCGCCGTTGTGAAACAGAAAAATACTCGGTAAATGAAACACTTCAAACTCATTCGTCAACCCGGACTCACGTTGTGCATCGACCTCGTACAGGTGCCAGTCCGGGCGTTGTTCACGCACATCCGCCAGCACGCGGCGCAGGTGACGACAGCTGCCGCAGCCTGGACCGGTGAACGTTATCAGCGCGACGCCAGTCAGATCCTGTAACCGGGCGTGCAGGTCGAATTGGGACAGCTGCGCCAGGCTGGGCGGTGTGGACGGTGGATGCCGCATGTGCATTGGCGGATTTCCGATTGGCAAACCTTGCCTCGGGCGATAACTTAACATTGTCCAAACCGTGCGGTTATGAATCAACGGTCGCGGCCGCTAAACAGGGCAGGGGACCGCGGGGTGGCATCGTGCCGTCAGGCGCCCCGATCCCACCCGAGTGTGAACGGATTCACTGCAGGCCGCCGGGCGGAAGAAACGGCCCCTGAAAAGCGTGACCGGGGTCACTGTGGGTCGCTCCAGGGTTCCCAAGAATTGCCGCTGGAACCGGGTGAAAGGGATGTTCACAACACACGAGTCAACAGTCCTGGGGACGGTACATGGTGCGCGACAACGTAGTTTCATTCGATCAGGGCCTCGGCAGCGGTCGGCGGCGCATCGCCGATGCCCGCACGCACGAGCTGGTCGCTGTCTGTCGCAGCCATCTGGCCGACACCTTGCCAAGGCTGATGCAGGAGTTGTTCGAACACCTCGACGACGAGCTGTACCAGTTGGCCGACAAGTCCGCCAGCGATGTGCTGCAGACTCGTTATTTCGACGCCATGCGCGAGCTGCGCAAGCTGCGCGAGCCGATCGAGCAATCCTTCCTGAAGGGGCAGCTCACCCGTTTCGATGATTTCTGGCTGCATCCGCAACCGGCTGCCGGCCAGGGCGCTGCGTCCGACGCGGCAGAGGACGAGCTGAGCCTGGTCGAGAACGATGAGCTGGAAGAGAACCTCGCCGTCAGTGGCATGGTCTCCAAGGCAGAGAATCGTTATCACCGGGAGTTGTTCGCGCTCAACATGCGCTTGGCTCAGCTGGTCGGCGTCCCGGATCTCAGTACCCGTCAAAACCCGGTCGGTCCGTATGCCCTGGCCGATGGGTTCCGCAGCGCGATGCGGCAGTGGAACGGAGACCTCGGCGTTCGCCTGGTCGTGTTCAAGATGTTCGACCGCTACGTCATGGCCTACGTCGGAGGCCTGTTCGACGATTTGAACGACACCCTGGTCGAGGCGGGCGTTCTGCCCAAGATCGTGCAGCGTGTGCGACGCAACCCGGTGGCGCCGTCCGTTCAGCGTGCACGCCAGGAATCCGAACAGCACACCGACGACGGCGCGGTGACCTCGGCGGCGGCAGCCGGTGACGAGGTCAGCCAGGAGCAGATCCTGGGTATGTTGGGACAGCTGCTGTCGACCCGTCGCGGAGTGGGCAGTGCCAAGCTGTACTCGACCCGGCTGCCAGGCTGCGACGGCGCACACTACACCAACCTGCCGGCGGTGCAGTCCAGTGAACTGCTGGACGCGTTGCACAGCCTGCAGCGCGAGGCGTCGATCGAGGCGCCGGTCAGTCCGCAGGAAATCGAACAGCTGCAGGGCGAGATGCTGGTCAATCTTGGGCGCCAGCTCGACATGGGTTCCACCGAGGCACCGGCCCGCCGGTTGCACCAGGTCGACCAGGACGTGATCGACGTCATTGGCATGCTGTTCGACTTCATCCTCGACGACAGCAACGTGCCCGATGCGATGAAGGCGCTGATCGGTCGTCTGCAGATTCCGATGCTGAAGGTCGCGGTCATGGACCGCAGCTTCTTCAGCAACAAGCAACATCCCGCGCGCCGCCTGCTCAACACCCTGGCGCGCGCAGGCATGGCCTGGGTCGATGACGGTGACCGTTCGGCCAAGTCACTTTACGGGCGCATCGAAACCGCGGTGACCCGGATCCTCGGTGACTTCTCCGAGGATGTCGGACTGTTTGCCCAGGTCCACGACGAGTTTTCCAACTTCATCGAGCGCGAGGCGCGCGGTGCTGAAGTCGCCGAAGAGCGGATCAATCAGGTCACCCGCGGGCAGGAGCAACTGCTGATCGCACGGCGCCGCGTGGCAGAAGTGCTGAACGAGTTCCGCATTGCCAATCCGGAACTGCCGATGGCCGTGGTCAACATCCTGCGTGAGGGCTGGCACGACGTGATGCTGCTCGCCTTCCTGCGTGAAGGCGAGGAAAGCGTCGCCTGGAAGCACGCCTACGAATCGGTCGAGGAACTGATCTGGAGTGTTCAGCCAAAGGTCGATCCGAACGATCGCCAGAAGCTTTTGAAGGCCATCCCCGACCTGCTGAAGAAGCTGCGCGACGGACTCAACAACATCTCTTTCGACCAGCACCGTGCCGGCCAGTTGTTCAAGGATCTGCAGGCGTGTCACATCGCGGCCCTGCGTGGCGAGAGCGATACCATCGGCAGTGCCGACATCGACGATGTGATTCCCGAGGTCGTACTGGGCGATGCCGCGATCACCGAGGAAGCCATCGAAGACCAGTTCCTCGACCGGGCGCGCGCGATCGACGTCGGCCAGTGGATCGAGTGGCAGACAGCAGACGGCCCGGTGCGTGGCAAGCTGTCGTGGCGCAGCAGCGTCACCGACAACTGCATCTTCGTCAACCGCAAGGGCATGAAGGTCGCCGAGATGCACCTGCATGAACTGGCCGCGCTGTTCCGTGATGGCCGTGGGCAGGTTCTCGACGATCTGAACACCCCGCTCATGGACCGCGCGCTCGATGCCATGCTCGGTGCATTGCGCGACACCAACGGTGACAAGGCGCCGGCCTGAACCGGGTTGCCAAGAGCCCAATCGCGCTCATCGATACGCTAGAATCATCGCGCCGGCCCAGAGCCGGCGCTTTGTCGTTGAGCGCAGGCTGCGAGTACCAGGGAGAACCGAGCATGGCCGAACAGATCACGGACACCGGGCTGAAATTCGAAGACCTCACCGTCGGTGACGGCGCCACTGCCGCCTCCGGACAGCAGGTGGTCGTCCACTACACGGGCTGGTTGACCGATGGCAGCAAGTTCGATTCAAAGCGTCGACCGCGGCCAGCCGTTCGATTTCGCACTCGGGCGGGGCATGGTCATTCGTGGCTGGGACGAGGGCGTCGCCGGTATGCGCATCGGCGGCAAGCGCAGGCTGACCATTCCACCGCAGCTCGGCTACGGGGCGTCGGGCGCCGGCGGTGTCATTCCGCCCAACGCGACCCTGGTGTTCGAGGTGGAACTGCTCGACATCCGTTGAACATGTCAGCGCCGGACACAGACTCGATCCGCGTCCAGGTCGCCTCGGCGCTGGCCGAGGACATCGGTAGCGGTGACCTGACCGCGGCCCTGGTGCCGGAGGGGCAGGCCGCCGTGGCGCGCGTCCTGGCGCGTGAGTCTGCCGTGCTGTGCGGATGTCTCTGGTTCGACGAGGTGTTCCGGCAGCTCGATCCGGCGATCGATGTCCGCTGGGCGGCTGCGGACGGCGCGCCCTTGCAAC
>JAGRHE010000090.1 GCA_020445165.1 Gammaproteobacteria bacterium | reverse complement strand
TGACAAGGAGGGTTTCCTGCGCTCGGAAGGGTCACTGATCCAGACCATCGGTCGTGCCGCACGCAACGTGCGTGGCAAGGCGATCATGTACGCTGACCGGGTCACCGGCTCGATGCAGCGCGCGATCGACGAGACCAACCGCCGCCGGAGCAAGCAATTGGCGTTCAACGAGGCGCACGGCATCACACCCAAGACAGTCACCAAGAACATCGCTGACATCATGGAGGCGGCCTATCCGGGTGCACCGACCAGCGCCAAGCGCTACGCCAGGGTCGCCGAGCAGACGGCGGAATATGCCGCGATGACGCCTGCACAAATGAGCAAGCGCATCAAGGAGTTGGAGAAGCAAATGTACCAGCACGCCAAGAATCTTGAGTTCGAGGAGGCGGCGAGGGCACGCGACCAGCTCAAGGAGCTCCAGGGCAGGGGACTGGTCGCCTGAACCTCGATTTTGCATTGCGTGGCGTCAGGCTTGCGGAATGCGTGCCTGACCGGGTATAGTCCGCGACCTGCTTTGCAGGCGCGTAGCTCAGTTGGTTAGAGCACCACCTTGACATGGTGGGGGTCGGAAGTTCGAGTCTTCTCGCGCCTACCAATTCCGGGAAGGGCCGGCGGAATCACTCCGTCGGCCCTTTTTGTTTTCTGCGGTCGGCGAAGTTACGGCCTTTTCAGGGGATCGGCGGTCCTGCCGCGATTTTGCGTCCTGACGACGCATGCATTCTTGCGCTGGTTCTCGGAATCGGAGCCCGATCGGGTGATACTCGGATTTACACTGGCGCCGGCTGGCCGGATTTCGGTGGCCGCCGGCCGACTTCACCCAGTCATCGGGAGCTGTCATGTACAAGTTGATCGGTTGGCTCGGCCTGATGAGCGTTCTCATCAATGCGACCGGTGTGGCCTGGTCGGCCACGATCCTGGAGGGTGTTTACCATCCCAAGCGTCTTTCCGACGGCACCATCGACCCGAAAGACTTCGCCAGCCTGCCTGAGAACACCTGGGTTCGGATTGCCGGGTCGAGTTACGGGGCATTGCAGAATGAAGTCGTAGGTTCATTCAACGAGGCAAGTGGCAAAGCGTACGGCTGGAATCAGCTCAACGTCGGCGTTGCCGGCAATATCCCGAATGCAGTCAACGGCTGGACGGGTGGCCTGTGGGATGAAAAGCGGCAGCGGATCGTACTGATGAATCCCGGTGGTCACACGAACGGAATCGTCAACGGTGCCTGGGCATGGGACGTCTTGCATGGAGAATGGCGGATCATCAGGCCGCCTTCTGATCCAGCTCAGCCCCGCTGGTCGGATGCCTATCGCAAGACTCACAGCACGACGAACTACCCGAGCGACGACCTACCGGACGAAATCAAGGCGATCGGACACCCGTTCACAGATATCCTGCCGGACGGCACACCAACTGCCCGCCACCAGTATTTCGGCGAGTTCCACGACACAACACGCGACCGTTACTGCAGTTCGCGCGTCTCGTTGTGGTGTTTGGATTTGACGACACTGGAGTACGATCTCAACACCTACAAAGCCGACGGTGTTCCGTTCTGGCCGGACGTCCCGCAGATCGTTATCTACGACGAGATCAACGACCAGATCCGTGGGCTGCTGATGTGGCGAGATGGCGAGTATTACGATTGGCGTACTGCCGACCCGGTGACCGGCGCTACGCAGAAGATCGGCGCGATGGTCTCGGAGGTGTTTGGCGGCCGTGGAGGCACGCTTGAGCGCATCCCTGGCACGTCGCAAGTGCTGGCGCTGTCTGGCACTGAGCGCTATGACTGCGAGCGGTACTCAGTCTACGACCTGCGGACCGGCGAGTACGAGATCCGCAATCAGCTCGTGAACGGCTGCTTGAGCTACGACTGGCGCAACGAGCTGCCAGGAATCGCATATGTGCCGCAATGGGGAAAGTGGTTGAGGCGCATGACCCGCTTGATCGATGGCGAACGTTGCGGATGGTACCTGTTCGATCACGAGACCGGGAAGCAGACCAAGATCAACTTTGATCCCAACCCGACGTGCGTGCCCTTCATCGGACGCAAGCTGCGTTATTCGCAGCCACTCGGCGCCCTGGTGGTACTCGCGGGTAGCGACCTGAAGCACGAGGCGGTCTGGATGATGCGTGTCGGTGAATCGCCGCCGGCCGCGGTAGCGGCCCCCGCAGCCGTGCGCCTGGACCTGCAGAAACAGATCGATGCATCGGAATCAGTCGTCGTCCAACCGGGCAACTACGCGGGCACTGTTCGCCTGGTTGCGCCGCGTGATGTCGATTTTGCCGGCGTAGTGATCAGCGGTGCGACCGGAAATGGTTACGTGGAGGCTGCGGGTGGGCCACACAAGGTGCGCAACCTTACCGTTACCCAACCCGCACGCTCCGCTGTGTGGACCATGCATACGCCACGTGTCACGGTAGAAGGTCTGCAGGCGAGCAATCAGCAATTCGGCGTGATTTCCTCCAACGATGGGGGTGAACTGACGATTCACGACAGCACAATCAGAGATGGCAAAGGCGGGGAATATGGTCGCACGCACAATGTCTATGCCGGCGAAATAGACCGGCTGAATGTGCGCCGACTGCAATCACTCGGGCATCACAATGCCGGCCACCTGTTGAAGTCACGTGCGGCCGAGAGCCTCATCGATGACTCGGTATTGGATGGACTTGAGTCTCATCATTCGAGAATTCTCGATTTTCCTTGCGGTGGCAAGATCTCGATCAGCGACAGCAAGATGCGCCAGTCACCGAAGAGTGACAACAATGACTTGATCGCGATAGGTGTCGAAAGCTGTCGTCGGAATGTTTTCAAGGCGTCGATCCTGACCCTGGAAAACACGACCTGGATCGCCACGCGTCCGAATGCGCGTTTTCTGTCCGCGAAACATCCGGTCGAGATTGTTTGCAAGGGCACAAACCGCTTCGATGGCGTGGCGTCGCCGTGTCCCGGGTCCTGAGCGGCAGTTTCCCGCGGCAGGCCGACTATGACGTTACCTGGCGCTGTCGGATGATGGTGCTCGTGATCAAGGCTGCAGGGCATGCAATAGCAGCATGCGACGTTCCCGTTCGTTGACCGGAATTTGTGCCGGATCCAGTGACTGGAGATCGCCCAGCGCGTCGGAGACATTTCCGGCCAGGAGTTGAATCTCGGCCCGGCGCAGTATCAGCTGAGCCGGCACATCCGCCTGCTCGATTGCGTGGCTGGCGACCTCGATCGCGGCGGGAAATGCCTGTTGACTGGCCAGTACCGTGGCAAGTGTATCGGCGATTTCAGGCGATGATGGATCAAGCTCGTGCGCACGGCGGGCGATGCGCGTGGAGCGAGCCGGATCAATCGACCGCAGGGCCCATGCAAGGTTGTTCAATACCCGGGCATCGTCTGGCAGGTAGCCGGCCAGCTTCTCCAGCGTCGCCAGTTTTTCCGCAGATTGGCCGGTGGCGGCATAAGCAGCCGCGAGGTCAGCCAGCGCCAATGGGTCGTCCGGGTTTTGTGCGATGCGCTGCTCAAGCAGCTCGATCGCAGGTTGCCAGTCGCCTGTAAGGGCCAGCATCCGAACATGCAGGAACATTGCGGCCGGTCCCTTCTCCTGTTTCATCAGCGCCTGCGTGAGACGCACAGCCTCGTCATAGGCGTTTTCCTGCAAAGCGATTCTGGCTTCCGTACGAATCACCTCGGGATGGTTTTGCTCCAGGCCGGCAGCATGGATTTGCGAACGCGCTGCGGCCGTCTTTCCCTGCATTGCCAGCAATCGTGCTGCCGCCAACTGCGCATTCGGATCGCGTGGCGCTCGTTCCACCAGTTGCTCGAGAATCTGCTGGTGCGCCCCGTGGTTGTTCTGCAGTTCCAGTATCGCCGCAATGCGCAGGTAAGTGGCGGTCTGCCCGGGAGCCATGCCGCGCAGTTGCTGATAGGCAGCGAGCGCTGCCTGCATTGCGCCCTGCCGATACAGTGCATCCGCCATCACTGCTGTCAGGCTGGGGTCGTTACTGTCCTGCCGTTCCCGGAGAACTTGCAGTGCTGCTACCGGGTCATCATTGCGCTCGAGTTCCAGCCTGGCAAGGCGCGCACGCACGTCGTCGCGCAGGGGTTCGATGTCCAGGATACGCTGCAAACCGGCGGCAAGCAGTGGCCAGTCCGCGATCGATTCCGCCTGTTCGGTCTGCAGCGCGAGGATGGCCGTGTTGTCCGGAGCTTGTGCCAGCGCGCGGGTGATTTCATCCTGGATGTCGAGGACGCCGGGATGACTTGTCGACAGGTCGACCAGCGCATCGAGGGCTTCGAAGTTGCTTGCATTCCCCGCAAGAATCTGGCGCAGATCCGCCGCGGCGGATACGACGTCGCCGAGTTCGCGCGCGCGCCTGGCCCGGCTGAAGAGCCGATGGGTTTGCTCGGACGCCGAGTTCCCGGTGGTCTCCTCCTGCGGAACAGAAGGTGTCCTGCCTTCGGCCGAGATCACGGTGGCGGGCACGGGGGGGTTCTCAATGCCGAGTGCCGCAACCAGTACCTGTGGGGACGCAGGCGAAACCTTGTCGGTCAATGCTTCCCAGGATTTCGCCAGCTTGTCGCCATCACCTTCGGGCAGGCGTCGAATCAGCTCTTCGATCACGACTGCCGCATCCGTCATCTTGTCCTGCAGCACGAGGCTGGCAGCCAGCATCTTCTTCAGCTCGAGATCGTCCGGTGACACGCTGCTCAGACCGCCAAGCACCATCTCGGCTTTGCCGGGAGCTTCGAGTTTCAGCGCGATCATGCCCAACAGCCTGCCGGCTTCGACATGGTTTGGTTCGATGTTCAGCGCTTCCTGCGCGAAACGTCGTGCGCGGTCGAACGACTGGCGTACCCATTCGATTCGCGCCAGTTCATAGGTTGCATCGGCATCGCTTGGCGAGACTTCCAGCCACCGTTCGAGAAGTTTTGCAGCACGTTCGGTTTCGCCGTGTGTGGTCAGGGCGCGTTGCGCGAACATGACGACTGCCCGCTGTTCCGGAAAGGCGTCGAGCAGTTGGTCGGCCTCGGCGATCGCAGCGAGGGTGTTTCCCATGCGCAGGTAGAGCCTGCCGCGCATCAGGCGGTCTCGCCAATAGACGAACGGCTGCGAGGTTGCCTGTGCGTAGTAGTTGAGGGCTGAACCCAGGTCGCCGTGGCGCTCAGCAATCGCGGCATAAACCGCTGGGGCATAGGGGTAGTCGGGTTCGAGCATGGCGATCCGGCGCATGCTGGCTGCTGCCTGCGCCATGTCGCCCTGCGCGAGGGCCAGTTCGGCTTGAGCGATGGCGACTTCGGGCAGGTAGGGCGAGAGGGCCTGGGCATCCTTCAGTCTCGCCCTCGCATTGTCCAGGTCCTCCATCGCCAAATACGACCGTGATTGGAACGCCAGCAGGATGCTTCTGTAGCTTTGATCCATGCCATCGGTCTGCATGGCGGTGACTTCCTGGTACCGACCCTGCAGGTAGAGTGCCTCGGCGACAGCGGGGCGAATGCGGTTGTCGCCCGCCTGGAGCCTTGCGGCGATCGCGAGTTCCTGCTCGGCCTGGTGACCATCGCGAACGCGCAGCAGGGCCTTGCTCAACCGCCAGCGGACGAAATTGTTGTCCGGCTCCAGCACTGATGCTGCGCGGTAGTCGGCAACTGCCTGCATCAGGTCGCCTCGGCTTTCGGCCACTTCGGCACTGCTGACCAGTGTCGACATGCGATCATCGCCGCAGCCCGACAGCATCAACATGACGGCAAGGAACGCGCCTAGCATGATGAGTGGGGGTTGGCGGTTTTGGGGCAAGTCGATCACGCTGTGTGCTGTGGAATTCCAGGTCAATCGGCCAAGGTAACTGGGCGCCGTGGCGATGCCGATGCTGGGTTCAGCTGGCGAGTATATCGGCAAGCGCACCCCTGGTGCGTCGGTGGCGCTGTAGTGACCACGGTTGCTGAGGAGGCTATCGGACCCGGGAGATCAAGCTTTAGTCCCCGCGGCCGTTTCAGTCCCATGAGGCCGCCATGGGAGATTGCAGGTTGAACCGAACGCCCCAGGCGAATTATCGTACGCCCCGGGAAAAGACCGCTCGGGGCGAAAAGCTTCGATCTGGCGGTCGTTTACGATCACCCGGCAGCCGCGGGGACACTGCGAAGCAGTGAGTCCGGTGGTCGGATTGCCGTTTTGGCGGCTGCGCTTGTCGGGAGTGCTCAAGGGTCATCTGGCCACGGCGCACTGCTCCGACTCGTACTGGGATTACCGTCGGCCATGAGGTCGCGAAAGGGGAATAATGAGGCCAACTGGTTTGACGACGAGATTGCCGTTGTCGGTGGTCGCGGTGATCAGCGTTGCGATGGCCCGCGCCGCGCTCGGTGGCGAAGCCTACTGCTTTAATGCCGGATTGGTGAAGGGATGGGATTGTTCCGCTTCGGTGGCATCCGATGCACCCATCGACCGCGTGTACCACACGCTCAAGATCCGCGTCGCAAAAGGTCAGAATGCATCGGATCTCGACCGCATCCTGCCCATCGAACGGGTCGGGGAAGTACCGCTGCCGGGAGGCGACAAGGTGGTGTTTCTGGGTCGTTTCCGCGATTCGATGAAGGCTTTCCGCGTCGTGGAAAAATGTCGCGAGATCCACGCTGCCGAGTGTGCACGCTATGCCCCGAAAGTGGTCCGGATCGGTCTCGATGAAAAGGACGTGCAGCCGGACGGCGTACAGGTGGCCAGTGCCGACGTGCAGAACAGGGCGGCCAGCGAGCTGGTGGCGGCCCGTGAGCAGCCTTTGAACCTGTCAGCGAATATCGTCGACGAGGCGATCAAGGAGAGCATCGGTGGGTTGCAGCCACAAGGCCTGATGAAGCTGCCGCCGTCAATCAAGCACGTTTTGTGGGTCGACCTGGAAGAAGGCAATCTGCACGTCGTGCGCCACGACGATGGCCGCTTCGTGACAGCAGAGACCATCTCGGTTTCGATCGGCAAGATGGGCTATGGGAAGGTGAAACAGGGCGACAAGAAAACGCCGGTGGGTGTTTATCGCCTGCTTGCCCACTTGACCGACGAACAGCTCGACGACTTCTACGGCAACGGTGCCTACACCCTCAACTACCCGAATTTTTACGACCAGTTGAAGTCGCGCAGTGGCTCGGGAATCTGGTTACATGGATTGCCCAAGGGCAAGGATCATCGTCCGCTGCAGGACAGCGACGGTTGCGTGGTTCTGTCAAACGATATGCTGGACGACATCGGTCGATATGTCGATCTGCAGAATACGCCGATCGTGTTGGATGACGATCTGCGCTGGGTCGACAGCTCAGCGGTCAGAACCAGGAGTGTCGAACTCGAAGACGCAATCGATGCCTGGCGCCTCGCCTGGTCGGCGCGCGACAACGATCGTTACCTGTCCTTCTATGCCGAGGATTTCACGTCGCTGGACAAGGATATCCATGAGTGGCGCCGCTACAAGACGCGGGTCAATGGTTCCAAGAGTTATATCCGCGTAAATCTTTCCGATCTCTCTTTGCTTGCTTATCCAGGGGCCGAGAATACCGTCCTGGTTCGTTTCTATCAGCGCTACGAGAGCAGCAACTTCAACGCCAAGGGGTGGAAGGAACAGCTTTGGCGCAAACAGGATTCCGGTGCATGGCAGATTGTATTCGAGCGGGGCTGACGGTAGCTGCCTCGCTGCTGGTTTGTTTGATCGCACCGGCGTCGGCGACCGGGGTTGCAGTCGTTCAGCAGTCATTGCCGGATGTCGATGCCCTGTGCACGGAAGTGGGCAACAAGCTTGGTAGCGTCTCGGTTGCGGATTGCCGCAGACAAGGGCTGGTTTCGAGTGGCCATCGCTCGGTTCTGCAACGTGAGCTCGCGGTAAAAGAATACCCACCCAAACCGCCCAAGGTCCCTCTTGGACGCATTCTGGTGATCGGCGGAATTCATGGCGATGAGTACTCGTCGGTTTCCGTCGTGTTCAAGTGGATGGAGATCCTCGATATCCATCATTCCGGGCTGTTTCACTGGCGATTCATTCCGGTCAGCAACCCGGATGGATTGCTGCGCGCGGATTCTCAGCGCCAGAACGAGCGCGGCGTGGATCTGAATCGGAATTTCCCGACCCGTGACTGGGAGGCGCTGGCCCAGGAATACTGGCAGGCTCGCACTGGGAGCGACCCGCGTCGTTACCCGGGTCCGCAGGCATCGAGCGAACCCGAAGTGCGCTACCTTGTCAGCGAGATCGATACCTTCAAGCCGGACATCATCATTTCCATGCATGCGCCCTACGGGCTGATCGATCACGATGGTCCGCCCAAGGCACCCGAGTACATCGGTGAACTGACCCTGCGTCGGCTCGGTGTGTTCCCCGGTTCGCTCGGGAACTATGGTGGTGTCGATCTCAATGTGCCGGTCGTGACGGTGGAGTTGTCACATGCGGGCATCATGCCGACGCCGTCGGCGATATCGCGCATGTGGACAGACCTGGTGGGCTGGCTGATCCGCGAAAGACGCAAGTGACAGCCCGCCGGTAGCGGTGAATGATGTGTTGGCCGGGTCGTGCGTAGGAGCCCGGAGGGACGCCGGTACTCAGATCCAGTCAAAAGACACGATCATGCCTTTCGGCGAAGGCTCGCTGATGCGGATGTCGATGATCAGCTCCAGCGGTTGGAATCCCTGCGGAAGCCTGATCTTCCCCTCAACCACCTGGAACTGCTTGAAGCCGAGTTTGTGTCGGGATTCGCCATCGGCGGATACCTTGTCCATGGGCAGCTCGACCAGCTCGCCATTGCTCTCGCCGCGGATGCTGATCATGGCCAGGCCCTCAACCCGCTTGGCCCCTTCGACCTTGCGCGAAATGGTGAACTTGTAGCCGTAATCCTGGTTGCCCGACGTATTGCTCAGGGCGTAGTCGCTGATGCTGAAGTTTGAATCGCCTTCCGCGAGGAGGGCGCGCAGGCGAACGACCTCCTTTTGCAGCGAGTCGCGTTCTTCCCGCAACGCCTGAATCTGGCCGCTGACATTCTCGACCGAGTGACGATCAATCTGGCCGCTGCGTTCGAAGCGCGCTACCTCGAAGCGCAGCTGGTTGCGTTCGTTTTCCAGGTCGGCAAGCCGCTGTTGCAGATCATCGGCGGTGTCGGCCGAAGAAGCAGCTCGTAGGGGTGATGAGGCATGTCGAAGACCAAATTCGTAGGTCTGCCACGTCCACAGGCCGAGCCCGATCAGACCAATCAGCCAAACCCAGGCGGGCAATCCCTCCCGTCCCTGGACAATCTTCGGCGTCGTAATTTTTGTGAATCGTTCTTTTGACATGCGCCCGCATTCTCGTCGCATCAGGCGGGCGCGGCAACAGGCGCCTCGCGTCCGGGACCGATATCCAAAACCAGAATGCGGTTCAGGTCAATATTGGATGGGTTGCGCTGCGGAGGCCGGCTGGCGGCAAATTGCGGGCGTCGTCTCTGGACTTACAGGTGGCTGTACGAGCCCCAGGAATTCTGGTCGGCTTTGCGCCGCGGGCGTTCAGCGCGGCGTTCATTCTCCTCCATGCGGATACTGCGCCGACGATCCTGGCCGGAGCGCCGGTCGGTAGTTAACCTACGTTCGGGCAATCCGGTCAGGCAGCACGCGCAGGGTTGGATTTCGCAGCCTTCCACCGGTAAAGGGAGGAGTTCGTCGAAGGTATATTGGTGGCCCGCCAAACGGGATGACGCGCGACAGTGGGACTGGATGCGGAACCCCCAGAACCGGTTCGACTGCTTCAGGCGGGCGAGTTGCACAGATGGTGGGACACGCGGCGGACCGTCCTCGGCTCCTTCGACATCATCCCGTCGACCACGCGACCGGATTATCATGAAGGCGAGGCCGATAAGGAGCAGTCCTCCGGCGGCAAGCATCGCGTAGGTCATTCAATTGTCCTCTGGGCCGATGCCGGTCGACAACAGCGTGCTGAAATTCTCGGCGTAAACTGTTCGCCTTTGCAAGGTGGGCACGGCCTGGATGCGGAAAAACGTGGCCAAGGTCCAAGAAAATGTCGGCATCACTCGGGAAAACCCTTACGCGGATGACTGCCGAGCGAACCGAAAACGAATCTTGTTCTGCTTGTTTGCCGGGTCGTCGTGATCAGACGCCGCCGCTGTGAACGATCTCGTAATAGATTTTCTCGAGCTCCGCCTTGTGCTTGGTCTCTTCGTCTGCGAGAAACTGGAACAGGTCGTGGATCGGGCCTGGCTCGGTGCTGTTGGCGAGCTCGCGGTATTGCTCCATGGCCGCATGTTCGCGACCGAGCGCATATTGCAGTACCGCCTGGTCGTCAGGATTGTCACCCAAATCCGGCAGATGTATGTGATCGGAGAATTTGTGGTCGGCGGTCGGTGTCGCGATGCGGGCCTGGACCTGGGCATGGATGTCGTCGCGTTCCATCAGTCTGGTGAACAGGTCGAAATGTTCCTGTTCTTCCTGCGCCAGTTCCTCGACCAGCCAGCGGA
>JAGRHE010000008.1 GCA_020445165.1 Gammaproteobacteria bacterium | reverse complement strand
CACGCAGTTTGCGCAGGCGCGCCAGGTCGGTCTGGGCGAGCTCCGCCGCCGACTCGGCCGACGCCAGCTGGGCGTCCTCGGTCGAGGTATCCATCTGGATCAGTATGTCGCCGCGTTCGACCTCGCTGCCCGAGTCGAAAGCGATCTGCGTGATCCGGCCACCGATCTCGGCACTGACCGTGACACCCTGTACGGCGCGCACGCTGCCGGTGGCACGGACGACCTGCTCCCAGCGGTCCTCGCTGACCGCGGTCGCTGTCACCGTCTCGGGCGGCATCACCATGTTGGCCGCCGCTTCGCCCATGGCGGTGAACTGGCCGAGCTTGGTGTAGACGATGGCGCCGACCACCAGTCCGACAGCGACAATGGCGAAAAACAGCTTCTTCAGCATGCCGGATCCATAAGGTCAGAACCAAGCACTAGCATACCCCGCGAGCGTTGTCGGTGGATTGCCGTTTTCAATCGTGAAAATCGGGGATTGCCGTGTTGCGTGTGCTGCCCCACGGGACGTGTTGACAGAGGCGGCCTGCACTTCCCGATCACCGACGGCGCATGTCTTTTGCTAACACGATGCACGAACAGGGTGGCGGTTTGCAGGCCGTGATCCAGGGTGCGGCCGAGAAAGCGATCAGGTCATCGGGAATGGGAACTGTGCATTGACGTGCAGTCGGGGGCAGCGAAGTCGTGCCGGGTGAACTTGCTTCCGGAGTCCGGCACCGGGCCAGAACCAGGGCCCTGGCGACAGCGCGACGCGGCAGGGTGCGAGGACCCCGGTCAAGGCGACGGACCGGCGGCGGCCGGTCCGCGCACGCCGCTCAGGCGGCCAGCCGCGAACCCGGGCGCCGGCGCCGTGCCGTCAGCAGCATCAGGCCAAGGCCCAGGCCGAAGGTCGCCAGCATCTGTGGTTCGGGCACCGCGTTGATGCGGATCCGGGCCAACTGGAAACCGTTCTGCGTGAAATCGCCGAGCACCGGGTCGATGACCGTGCCGGCTGCCGTCGCGGTGCCGAGCAATATGCCGAGACCGGTGTGCACACCGATCGCCATCATCTCGTCGGTGCTGGTGCCGCCGAGTGCAGAAAATGCCGCGCCCATGCCGTCGTTGAGCTCGGTTCCTGCATCCCAGATCTCATTGCCGAGCACCAGGATGTCGAGTGGCCCGGTGAACGCACCGGTCGCGTCGAAGACCTGGTAGGCGGTCGGGTCGGGGTTGCCGATGAAGGCGTCGTTGGACGGAATGATCATGGACGCGAACGAGAAGTAGCGGTTGGTCGCCGGGTCGAGATCGAGTACCAGGCTGCCCATGTCGGTCGGGTCGAACACCGGCGCACCCGGGAAACCGGCCGGCGCGGTGACGACGCCGTCTACGCCGCCGGCGACACTGGCGAAATCGGCACGCAGGCCGCTGACGTCACCGCCTTCGGCAACCGCCTCGATCGATGCACTGGCGCTACCGCCGACATCGAAGGTGTCGAAACTACCGTCGTGGAAACCCACCCAAAGCGGCGTGAAATACAGGCCGCCGGCCGCTGTCAGGTTCTCCACCGTGACGCTGATCTGCGCTGCGTGGGTCTGCATCTGCAGCCCCAGTCCCATCGCGATCCCGATCATTGGAAGGATGATTTTTCTTGTGTTCATCGTGGCACTGTCCTCTGGTTGTTACATCGGCTGGCCCTTGACAGTCGTCCCATCAACACAGGAAACGGCCGCCACAGGCACCGGTGCGAACAACACTAGGCCGCGAATCTCACGAAACTATCACGCAATAAATGCTGACCGGGGCCGGTCTCATTGCGCGAGCCCATAGATCCGGAAGGTGCCCGTGAACGGTCGATCGGTGCTGGTCGTCGAAGACGAGCATGACATTGCGCAATTGCTCGAACTGCACCTTGCCGAAAGCTGCGACGAGGTCGTCATTGCGCGTAACGGCCACGAGGGCTGGCACGCGGCGCGGCAGCGTCACTGGGGGCTGATCATTCTCGACCTCGGCCTGCCCGGTATCGGTGGCCTGGAGATATGCCGCCGTCTGCGCGCGCGCGAGCAGTACACCCCGGTGCTCATGCTGACCGCAAAGGACGGTGAGCAGGAGCGCGTGCATGGCCTGCAGACCGGGGCCGACGATTATGTGACCAAGCCATTCTGCCTGGCCGAGCTGCTGGCCCGGGTCGACGCCATCTTCCGCCGCTGTACCGCGCTGCGCAGCGATGATCAGGCGCTGGCCGGTCGCATCGAGCGCTACCGCGATCTGCGCATCGACCTGGGCATGCGCGAGGTGCGCATGGGTGACCGCGCCGTATCGCTGACTGCGCGCGAATTCGACCTGCTGGTGCATTTCGTGCGCCACCCCGAACGCGTCTACTCGCGCGCCCAGCTGCTCGACCAGGTATGGGGCGACGGCCACCAGGGCTACGAGCACACCGTGAACTCGCACATCAACCGGCTGCGCGCGAAGATCGAGCAGGACCCTTCGCGTCCTGCTTACATCGTCACCGTCTGGGGCGTCGGTTACCGGCTCGGTTGAGCAGGCGGCTGGCGATGCTGAACTCACTTTCCCTGCGCCTGCCTGCGGCCCTGGTGCTGCTGTTCCTGGTCATCGGCATTGCGATGGTGCTGTTGACCCGGGTCTCGGCAGATCGCTATTACCAGGAGATCACCCAGCGCCTCAATGCTCCGGTCGCGATGTACGTCGCCGGCGAGGCACCATTGATCCGTGATGGCGCCGTCAACGCCACAGCGCTGCAGTCGCTGGCGCACAAGGCGATGGTCATCAACCCGTCGGTCGAGGTCTACCTGCTCGACGCGGACGGGCGGATCCTCGCCCACGATCTCGGCACCGAAACACCGCTGCGCAGCGCCGTCGCGCTCGTGCCGGTGCAGCGCTTTCTCGCCGATGGCAACGCGCTGCCCCTGTTCGGCGACGACCCGCGCAGCGAGCAGGGACGCAAGATCTTCAGCGCCGCCGAGGTGCGCCATGCCGGCAGGCTCGAGGGTTATGTCTATATCGTTCTCGGCGGACAGAAATACACAGCGTTGGCGGCATCGGCGGAGGCCAGCGAGGCGCTGCGCCTGAGCACCCTGGCCGTGATCGGCTGCCTGCTGTTCGGGTTGGCCAGCGCGCTGCTGATCTTCGCCCGACTGAGCCGCCGGCTGCGTCGGCTCACGCAGCGTGTCAATGCCTACTGTGCGCAGACCATCGACAATGGCGAGCATGTCAGCCGTGTACGCGGCGACGAGATATCGCAGCTGAGCCGCGCCTTCGACGCGATGCAGGGACGTATCGACGAGCAGATGGCGCAGCTTCGTGATGCGGACCACCAGCGTCGCGAGCTCGTCGCCCACGTCTCGCACGATCTGCGCACGCCGCTGGCGACGATGCGCGGTTACATCGAGACACTGACGCTGAAGCAGGGCGCGCTCGACCCGGATGAGCAGCGCCGTTACCTGGGCATCGTGCATCAGCATACACGGCGCCTTGGCCGCCTGATCGACGACCTGTTCGAACTCGCCCGCCTCGATGCCGGGCTGATCGAGCCCGAGCGGACCACGTTCTGTGTCGCGGAACTCGCTTCGGACATCGTCCAGGAATTCCGCCTCGACGCCGACCGCCAGGGCGTCAGCCTGACAATCGAACGTGGCCCAGCAGACGCTAGCGTGTACGCCGACATCCGCCTGACCGAGCGCGTGATCACCAACCTGCTCAGCAACGCGGTGCGCCACACGCCCAGTGGCGGCCGGGTCAGCGTGCTGATCGACGACGGCGGCGACGATGTTGCCGTGCAGGTGACCGACAGCGGCAGTGGCATCGCCGCACAGGACCTGCCACGTGTCTTCGATCGCGGCTTCCGCGCGGCGGCGCCGGTAACGCGACAGCCCGCATCGAGTGGCCTGGGGCTCGCCATCGTTCGCCGCATCCTCGCCTTGCACGACAGCGAGATCGATGTGCACAGTGCGCCGGGCAAAGGCGCGGCGTTTCGCTTTACCCTACCGCGGGCCTTGCCGCAGCGGCATTCGCGCGGCGGGTGATTGCAGGCCTTCCCCGGAAACCCCGGTCAGCTGGATACCTTGATCCCGGTCCGTGACAGACGTGCGTCGACCTCCGCTTCGGCAAACAACCAGTCCGCGCACGGATCACCCATGAAACCCTGGGATTCGCTGCGCAGGTAGGCCGCTTCCGCGATCAGTCGATGCCTTTCCGCGACCGTGATCTGACCTGAAATGGCCCGCCCGGCCGCAGCGGCACGCGTGGTGGCTTTCTTCTTCGTCACGGTCTTCTTGCTTGCAGCAGTCTTCCTGGGTGCGGCTTTCTTAACAGCCGCTTTCTTTGCAGGGGACTTGGCGGCTGCCGTTTTCTTCGCAACCTTCTTCTTGGCGGCTTTCTTCTTCGCCGTCTTGGCTGCGGTGTCTGCGCTTGTTCCCTTGCTGGTGGTCTTGGCCATGTCAGTCCCTCATCAGTATTGATCGTTGTCGTTGTCTATCCAGTCGACAGGCGAGGTTGGTACAAATCTGTCTGCCTGTGTAAGCAGGTTTGGTGCCAGATTGATTGACGTTTTATTGAACGTTTTGGCGCGGTGCTGCCCTTCACCTGGCCGGTTTCGCCGCCAGTATGCCGATGCGAAAAGCGCCAACTTATGATGTACATCAAAAGTCGGAACACTCACTCCGGGTTTCGCATGTCCTCACATGGGAAGTGCCGGGAACCGGCGTGTGCTGGTCGATCAGTCAGAGCCAAACACATCGATCGCCGCACGACAGGTGTTGACGTGTATGTCGACGACGCGCTGCATGTCACGCGTGTAGCCACCGGCCAGGACCCAGGCAATCGGTATCCCCGCGTCGTACGCCGTGGCGAACACGAAGCGGTCGCGCTCGTACAGGGCGGGCATGTTGACCTGCAGTGGTGAGTACGGATCTTCCTCGAACGGGTCGGCCCCCGCCTGGTACAGGATCAGATCGGGTGCGGTGGTGGCGATCATCTGCTGCACGGCACCGCGCAGCAGGTCGAGATAGTTGTCGCCGGAGGCGCCATTCGGCACGGCAATGGAGCGGCAGTTCGCACTGTCGGTTGCGTGCTCGCTGTCGACGTCGGTGCTGGCGACGTTGTCTTTGTACCAGGAGCCGTACACGGACAGGTTGAACGCCCATGGCCGCGTCTGCAGCAGCGACACGGTGCCGTTGCCGTAGTGCAGGTCGAGATCGATGACCAGGGCGCGCCGGATACGTCCCTTGCGATACAGGTCTTCGAGCGCGATCACCAGGCCGTTGAAGGTGCAGAAGCCCTCGCCGTGATCGGCATGCGCGTGATGGAAGCCACTGCACAAGGCACCCGCGACCCTCTCGTCGAGCGCGGTCTCGGCGGCGTTGCACACGGCGCCGTTGGTCCAGCGTACCGCTGTCGCCAGTGCATCCGACCAGGGGAACTTCTGTGATTCGGCCAGTGCACGCGGGCTGCCGCTGCGCACGGCATCGACGTAGGCAGGCGTATGTACGGTCAGAAGTTGTGCGTCGCTGACCGGTTGTGGTGCACACAGCTCTACCGGCAGCCGCAATGCGCCCATCGCGTCGGCCACCGCGGAGAACTTGCGGATCGGCATGATGTGCTCGCCGATGTCGGCCTCGAACTGCGGCGCATAGTAGACCTTCACGCCAGCTCCCGGATCACCTGCTCGAAAACCACCATGGCCTGGTCGACCTGTGCCGGCAAGGTGATCAAGTGCGGGCGCAGGCGCACCGACTGGGTCCCGGTGTAGGTGATGAACACACCGTGATGCAGGCAGCGGGTCACGAAGTCATTGCGCAGCTGGGGCGTCGGCAGGTCGAAGGCGAGCATGAAGCCCCAGCCGCGTGCCTGGCTCACGAGCGCCGGGTGTGCCTGTTCGAATTCACGCAGGCGCTGCAGAAAATAGGCGCCGGTGGTGCGCACGTTATCGAGCAGGCTGTCGCTCGCGATGGTCTCCAGGATGGTCTGACCGAGCATGGCGCGGGCGCGGTCGCCGTTGCGCGTCTGGAACATGCGGCCGAACTGCTGGATGTCGTATTTCTGTGCCGCGAAGAATCCACCCAGCTGCATCTTCTTGCCGAAGGTCATCAGGTCGGGCGGCGAGGGCAGCTCGAACTGCTCGTGCGCCCACAGGGTGCCCGAACTGCCCATGCCGGTCTGCACCTCGTCGAAGATCAGTGCAGCGCCTGCCTGTTGCGCCATCTGCTGGACGCGCTTGAAGAACGTGGCACTGGCCTGGCGGTCTCCGCCTTCGGACTGCAGCGGCTCGACGATGATCGCGGCGACGCGGCCGGCATAGCGGTCGAGTGTCCCTTCCAGGGCCTGCAGCGACGCCTCTTCACGGGCGGCGTTGTCCTCGGCGTGGCGTTCTTCCGGGAACTGTTTTGCCGGAAAGGGCAGGTGCGGCCAGTGGAAACTCGGCAGGTCGGCCTTGTGGATCGCCTTGCTGTGGGTCGCCGACAGCGGGCCGAGGCCGCGGCCATGGAAACCGCCGCCGAACGACACGATCACCGCGTCCGAGCCGGCGTTGTTGGCCAGGATCTCCTGCAGATGCTCATCCGGCAGCGCCAGCGGGTCGCGTGGCAACCCGCGTGCCTCGCGCCGCGCCTCGCCGTGCACGATGAAGGCCGCCTTGAGCGCGCTCTCGACGCCTTCGCCACCGGCATCTACGCAGAACACCTTGCTCATGCCGTGCGGCGCGAAGCGTGCTTCGAGGGTGTCCATGAAGTCCAGCCACGATGGGGTTGTCACGAACGGCGTCGAGGTGGGGTTGGCGCTGGCGTGGGCAAAGGCGTCACTGCGCACGACGGCGAGCAGGTTTGGATGGTTGTAGCCGAGCGCGCCGAGCGCGAAGTTGGCGAACAGGTCGAGGTAAGTGTTGCCATCGATGTCGACCAGGTAGGTCGAGCTGCTGGCGACATCGTCGATGATGGCCGTTCGGTAAGCCGCCTGCATGTCGAAGCGGCCACGCGCCATGGCGGCCTTCGCCCGGGGGCCGGGAATTTCGGTGCGGATGTCGGGTTGCATGGGTCCCTGCCTATGACGTGTTGTGTCGCTGCCGCCGGGTGCGGCGATGTCGAAAACTTCAGCTGCCCGAAAGCGTCTCCAGGCAGGCGTCGATGATATCCAGGCCTTCGCGCACCTCGTCGTCGGATGCGGTCAATGGCACCAGTACCCGGATCGTGTTGCCGTACATGCCGCACGACAGCAGGATCAGGCCGCGCTCCGCCGCGAGGGCGACGATTTTGCGGGTCAGGTCGGCATCCGGCACGCGCTCGCCATCGACCTGCCTGAACAGCTCGATCGCGACCATTGCGCCGAGGCCACGCACGTCGCCGATGCAGGCGTGACGCTGCGCCATGTCGGTGAAACGGCTGAGCATCATTTCGCCAAGATAGGTGCTGCGCGCGAACAGGCCTTCCTCCTCGAACACATCGAGTACGGCCAGCGCGGCGGCGCAGGCCAGCGGACTGCCGGCATAGGTGCCGCCCAGTCCGCCCGGTGCCACGCTGTCCATGATGTCGGCACGCCCGGTCACCGCAGAAATCGGGAAGCCGCCGGCCATGCTCTTGGCCAGCGTGATCAGGTCCGGCACCACGCCACTGTGTTCGATCGCAAACATCCTGCCCGTTCGCGCGGCACCGGCCTGGACCTCGTCGGCGATCAGTACGATGCCGTGTTGATCGCAGATCGCCCGCAGCTGCTGCAGGAAGTCGAACGGCGCGACGTAGAAACCGCCTTCGCCCTGCACCGGTTCGATGATGATCGCGGCCACCCGCGACGGCTCCACGTCACACTGGAACAGGTTGCGCAGCGCCGTCAGCGACTGTTCGACCGTGATCCCGTGTACCTCGATCGGGAACGGCACATGGTAGATCTCGCCCGGGAACGGGCCGAAGCCGATCTTGTACGGCGCCACCTTGCCGGTCAGGCCGAGCGTCATCACGGTACGACCGTGGTAGCCACCATTGAATGCGATCACGCCCGGCCGCCCGGTATGTGCACGGGCGATCTTTATCGCGTTCTCGACCGCCTCGGCGCCCGAAGTGAGAAACAGTGTCTTCTTGGCCGTGTCGCCCGGCGCCAATGCATTGAGGCGCTCTGCCAGTTCGATGTAGGGCTCGTACAGCACGACCTGGAAACAGGTGTGCGTGAAACGGTTCATCTGTTCCTGGACCGCGGCCAGGATCTTCGGATGACAGTGCCCGGTGTTGAGCACGCCGATGCCGCCGGCGAAATCGATGTAGCGTTTGCCCTCGACATCCCAGACCTGCGCGTTGTGCGCGCGCTCGACGAACAGCTTGTGCATGTTGCCGACGCCACGCGCGACAGCCTTTTCGCGCCGGGCAAACAGGTCTGCATTGCTGGGCTGCTGATCGCCTTTGGCGCCTTTGCTGGTTTCGGTCACGCGACACCCCCGGTGTATGAGAATGTGATCCCCAGGTCTTCATCGACTGCATCATAATGATCGCGCTCGCCTTCGTCCCCAATCATCGTGTCCGCGGCATGGGCTCACGCCGGTGGAATCGCGAAGCGCCGCCTGCGGTTCAGGCCTGGGGCAGAAAGTGCCCGTGACGGAAGGCGTGCGGTCAGGAAATCAATCCGGCTGGCCGTTTTTGTGGGGTTGGTCCGTTCACCGGATCTCGGTCTTGTAACTGAACCGGTCGGCGCGCCCCTTTGACGTGCGCACCTCGATGATCTGGTTGTCGCGTGTGTAGGTCGTACGGTTGAGGACCAATACCGGTGTGCCGGGGCTGATAGCGAGATGGCGGGCCGTCTGTTTGTCGGCAGCGCCTGCGGTCAGTGTTTCCTCGGCGCGTACTACCGGCACCTGGAATTTCTCCACGATCAAGGCATAGAGCAGGTCGGGGATATGCAGCTCGGCATCGTCGAGACCGGGAACGATGTCGGCGCGCCAGTGCGAGTATTCGACCATGACCGGTTCATCGTCGACGTAGCCGACGCGTTCTATGTAGAGCACATCGGTTTCTGCAGGCACCTGGAGTTTGGCGCGTAGCGTCGCCGAGGCCTGCTCCAGGTGGCGAGCGGTCGTTTCCTTGTGGATGCGTGTCGGCTTGCCCATGGCGTCGCCGTAGGTCGTGAAGCGGAACAGGCTGTTGTTGAAGTCGATATTGGAGACATAGGTGCCTTTGCCCTGGTGGCGGTAGAGGCGGCGTTCCCATACGAGATTGTCGATCGCTTTTTTCACGGTTCCCTGGCTGACCTGGAGTTGCCGCGCGAGTTGCGGTTCCGATGGAATCAGGTCGCCCGGTACCAGGACACCGCTATCGATGAGTCCGCGAAGGTGTTCCTCCACCAGCTGGTAGAGCGGTTTCGCCGACCGATTGCGATTCAATGAAGAGTTCATGCTGCTGTCCCTGGAATGCCCAAAGCCTTTTCCAATCACGGTGTTACGCAGATTTGTGCATCGCAATAGTATAGGTCATGTAGATGTTAAGGCGAAAATTGAGCCTTGACAGTCAGAAACAAGGGGGCTAAACCTAATCTCCACACCTAGGTCATGTATATGACCTATATAAGTGATCAGCGATGCAGGACCGAATCCGCTGGCGAATATAGAGGAGAGGTTCGTGGAGTTCATCCAATACTTCGGTGAAGTCTTCACGCCGCTGAACTTTCTGATCCTGGTTTGCGGCACGATAGGTGGGCTGCTGCTCGGTGCCACGCCGGGGTTGAGTCCGACCATGGCCGTTGCGCTGCTGATCCCGTTCACGTTCCATATGGAACCCGCGTCGTCACTGATCCTGCTCGGGGCTGTGTATACCTCAACTGTTGCCGGTGGTGCCGTCAGTGGCATCCTGGTCAACATACCGGGTGCACCGGCGAACATCGCGACTGTCATGGATGGCCACCCGATGGCCAAGCAGGGGCGTGCGACCGAGGCGCTGCACTATTGCTTCATCAGCTCGCTGGTCGGTGGGTTGATCGGCGTGTTCTTGCTGATCTTCTTCACCCCGCCGTTGGCGGACCTGGCGCTGCGCTTCGGACCGGCAGAACTGTTCTGGATCGCGATCTTCGGCGTGACGATTATCGCGTCGATCGGTGGCGGTTCGGTGATCAAGGGCTTGATCGCCGGCGCGGCCGGACTTTGGCTGTCGACGATCGGCTACAACCCGGTACTGGGGACCGAGCGCTTCGTCTTTTCAGAACACCTGGCCGGCGGTATCCATGTGATCGCCGCGTTGATCGGTCTGTTCGCCATCCCGGAAGTGTTAACCCTGGTCGGCGACGCCCAGAAGTCGCGTGGCGACGTGAAGTACGCCACGTGGTCGAACCACAGCGTGTGGCGTTCGATGGCCTACAACCTCAGTCGCGTCAAGGCACTGACGATCGGATCAGTGGTCGGCAGCATCATCGGCGTGATACCTGGCGCCGGTGGCCAGATCGCCGGCCTGGTTGCCTATGACCAGACGAAGAAGCTGAGCCGTGATCCCAGCCGGTTCGGCAAGGGTGAACCGGATGGTGTGATCGCTGCCGAGAGCGCCAACAATGCGATGGTCGGGCCGTCGCTGGTTCCTTTGCTTACGCTCGGCATTCCCGGCAGCCCGACCGCGGCTGTACTGCTTGGCGGCCTGCTGATCAATGGTCTGTTTCCAGGCCCCGACCTGTTCAGTGTGCATGGCAAGGTTACCTGGACCTTCATCGATTCATTGTTGGTCGGTCAGGTGATGATGATGGTGTTCGGGCTCTGGATTGCACGTTACAGCGTGTTCGTGACGCGTATCCCCAAGCACACGATGGCAGCTGCTGTGATCGTATTGGCGATCTTCGGCACCTACAGCGTGCAGAACAGCGTGTCGGACGTGATCGTCATGCTGGTCCTCGGCGTTTTGATGTACTTCGCTTCCCGTATTGGGTTCAGTGCCGCGCCGCTGGTGCTCGGCCTGATTCTCGGCCAGCTCACGGAGACGAACTTCCTGCAGGGCCGCATGATCGCGGGTGACGATCCCTGGGGTTATTTCTTCGCCGGCCCGATCAACAAGATCATCATCTTGCTATGCGTGCTGTCGATCGCCTACAGCATCTACAGCGAGCGCAAACAGATTCGTCGCAGACGTGAGGGGGCAGCCTGATGGTCGTTTACAGTCGACGCCTGTTCGTAGCCTGTATCGTGACGTTCGTCGCCGGGCTGATCTTCCAGGTCAGTTACTTCCAGGACAATGCGGAGGCCTACCTGTTCCCGGCTGTCGTCGCTGCCGCGATGCTCGCTTTCAGTGTCATCTCCCTGGTCCGCGAATCCTTCGACCTGTGTGTCGACGATTTCCAACCATTCCCTTTCGAACGCCAGTGGCCGGTACTGGTGATCATGGGGGTGGGTGTGTTGTCGATCGAGTCGATCGGTATGTACACGACGACGTTCTTCATCCTGCTGCTGACAACCTACTGGTACTCGCCGCAGGAGCAGAGCGTCAAGCGGGCAATGCAAAGCCTGGCCATGGCAGCGGGATTCACACTCGCGATGTACGTGCTTTTTTCGGTGTTGTTACAGGTGCAGGTGCCGAGGGGGGCGCTCATCTGACCGCGCCGCCGCCTGCCGAGGCCGACGGCCCCGACAGGCGGAAAACAAGTGTCCCCGAGAACGAGGGGCGAAATATAAAACCCGCTAGGAGGATTCATTATGCAAAGTGGTTATCGCAAGCTGACCAGATCTGTTTCAGCCGTGTTTGCCGGCGTCGTGTTGTCGACAGCGGCGATTGCTTCCGATTATCCCGATCGGCCAATAAGCGTGGTCGTGTCGTACGGCGCCGGCGGTGCCACCGATTTCCAGGCCCGTATCGTGACGATGATGGCGGCGAAGGAGGACAAGGACGGAAAGGGTGTCTACCTGAATGGGCAACCGATGGTGATCGTCAACCGACCCGGCGCCGGTGGCCAGGTCGGTTGGAACAAGTTCGTGACTCAGGCCAAGCCGGACGGCTATGAGCTCTCGGCTTACAACGTGCCGCATTTCATCGCGCAGTCGATCGTGTTTCCAAAGAAGGTCAAGTACAACATCGACAACCTGGAGCCGATCGCGAACTGGGGCGCCGACCCGGCAGTGCTGATCGTCAGCAAGGACAGCCCGTTCAACTCGCTGCAGGACTTCATCGACTACGCGAAGGCGAACCCGGACAAGATCACGGTCTCCGGGGCGGGTCTGTACGTCGGTCACCACATTGCCAACCTGCAATTGGACAAGGCCGCTGGCATCCAGACCAAGTACGTGCCGTCGGGCGGTGGCGTGAAGGCGCTGCAGTTCGTCATTGGCGGACAGACGATGGCGGGTTTCAACAACCTGTCTGACGCTTATCGCAGCCAGGACCGTCTCAAGATCCTCGCGGTTGCAGATCTCGAGCGCAACGAGTTTCTGCCGGACGTGCCGACCTTCAAGGAATTGGGCGTCGACGTGGATGACAGCAGCGTGAACTTCCGCGGCATCATGGCGCTCGGTGGCACCCCGGCCCCTGTGCTGGAGTTGCTCGCCGACAAGGTACCCGCCATGTTCAACGACAAGAAGGTCATCGACAAGATGAAGGACGGCGGTTCCCCGATGCGGGTCATGAGTCGCGCACAGGTACAGAAGATGTGGAAGGAGCGTCAGGCCTACCTGACCGACCTTCTCAAGGATCTGCGCCAGGAATGACCGACAGCGGACGGGGGATGCCTGCTGCAAATCTGGCGCCAGGCATCCCCGGTTCCGCACCCTTTTCGACAGGACAACTATCCGGGTCGTTCCAATCTGACGGCGACCGGTGTGAGAGTGGGTGACCGAGATGAATGCGACGAATGCCTCTGTTGCAGATGAGCAACGCGCGGTGGCGGAAGCCGTCGCCGGTTTGGTCGAGCGCGCCCGTGCGGCGCAGGCTGTATATGCCGGCTATGACCAGGCGGCCGTGGACGAGGTGGTCACGGCCGTCGGTTGGACCCTGCTCGAACCGGAAGCCAATCGCCGTCTCTCCGAACAGGCGGTGGCCGATACGGGCCTGGGTCGGGTCGAGGACAAGATCACCAAGAACCATCGAAAAACGCTCGGATTGCTGCGTGACCTGAAGCGCGCACGAAGTGTCGGTGTGGTTGCCGAGTTTCCCGACAAGGGATTGATAGAGATTGCCCGGCCGGTGGGCGTGGTGGCGGCTGTCGTACCGTCGACCAACCCGGTGGCCACGCCGTACAACAAGACACTGAACGCGTTGAAGGGTGGGAATGCCATCATCCTGGCACCATCGCCGAAAGGCAACGCGGTGTGCGATGAAGTCGTTGCATTGATGCGCGGCGCGCTGCACCGGGTCGGCGCACCGGAGGACCTGGTACAGAAGCTGCCGGGTCCGGTCACCAAGGCGATGACGCACGAGTTGATGCGCCAGGTGGACCTGGTGGTGGTGACCGGTTCGCAGAACAATGTGCGCGCTGCTCTCACCTGCGGTACGCCGGCGATCGGGGTCGGTGCTGGCAACGTGCCGAGCATCGTGGACGAGACCGCCGATATCGAAGCGGCTGCCGCGAAGATCATTGCGTCGAAGACCTTCGACAATGCCACCAGCTGTTCGTCGGAGAACAGCATGATCGTCGTCGACGCCGTTTTCTCCGCGATGATCGCCGCGCTCGAGGCGCGTGGTGCACGCCTGCTCGATCCCGAAGAGAAGGAGCGGTTGCGCGATGCCATGTGGCCGGACGGCAGGCTCAGCCCAAAGGTCACCGCCAAGTCGTCGGACCAGATCCTCGAACTGGCCGGCATCGATCATCGCGACGGGTCGGTAAGCGTGATACTGGTCGAGGAGGGCTGGCCCGATGCCGGCAGCAAGTTCAACGACGAGAAACTCAGTCCCGTGTTGACGGTGTTCCGCGCACGTGATTTTTCCGATGCAGCTGCCATCGCGAACGAGGTGCTTGAGATCAACGGCAAGGGGCACTCGGTGAGCCTGCACACGCGTGACGAGCAGCGCGCGCTTGAACTGGGCCTTTCATTGCCGGTATGTCGGGTGATCGTCAACCAGGCGCATTGTTTCGCAACCGGTGGGGCCTTCGACAACGGACTGCCATTTTCGTTGTCGATGGGGTGTGGCACCTGGGGTGGCAACAACATCTCGGACAACATGAACTACCGCCACTATCTGAACACGACCCGGATCGTGCGCACGATTCCGCCGGATGAGCCCACGCTCGATCACATCTTCGGTGATTACTGGCGAAAGTTCGGTGTTGACCCGGCTTCCGGCAGACAATGAGGAGGGTGCGATGAATACCGTCAATCATTACATCGACCATGGTGCTGAGGAACAGCCGGACAAGCCATTCCTGTTGGTGCCCGAGAGTGGAAGGGTGATGAGCTATGCCGAGCTTCGCACGCTGGCCCGCGGGATCGCGGCGCAACTCGATACCCTGCAACTGGCGCCCGGTGAGAAGGTGGCGTTTCTGCTACCGAATGGCTACTGGACCAGTGCGCTGTTTCTCGGTGTGATGTACAGCGGAAGGGTGATTCTCCCGCTGAATGCGGTGTCGGGCGAGGCCGCGTTGTCATACGTCATCGAACATTCGGATTGCCGTGTCCTTCTCATCGACGACGACTATGCGAGCAAGTTCGCCAACGTGCTCGCCCGTTTGCCTGGTCATGTGCGGGTGATCTCCTGCTCGGCGAATGATGGTCCGCAGTGGCCGGAAGCTGCTGCCGGCCATGTCGACCCGGTCCCGCCGTCCGAGGACACCGAGGCTCTGCTGATCTATACCTCCGGCACCACCGGCAGGCCGAAAGGGGTTTTGCTGAGTCATCGGAACGTGGTCGCCGGCGGGCGCAACACGATGCTCGCGCACCAGCTTGGTACTACCGATCGCGCCTTGTGCGTGCTGCCGCTTTACCACATCAATGCCGAGATGGTGACTGTGATGGCCCCGCTCGTCAGTGGCGGCAGCGTCGTCATGCCCCAGCGTTTCAGTACGTCCACCTTCTGGGACACGGCAGCGCGACATGCCTGCACCTGGTTCAGCGTCGTGCCGACAATCATTGCCTACCTGCTCGAGCATGCCGAGCGCGAGGGTTTCGATCGGGATGCGCTGGGCGGGCTGCCGTATCTTCGCTTCGGCCGCTCGGCATCGGCGCCGCTTGCACCTGAAATGCACCGGGCGTTCGAGGACCGCTTTGGCGTGCCAATCATCGAGACCATGGGGCTCACCGAGACCGCTGCCCAGATCCTGTCCAATCCAATGCCGCCTGCGCAAGCGAAATACGGCTCACCAGGCATTGCGGTGGGCAATGAGGCCAAGGTCGTTGACGAGCAGGGTCGCAATTGCGCGCCTGGCATGCCCGGAGAACTCATGATCCGCGGCGACAACGTCATGCGCGGTTACTACAAGAATCCGGAGGCAACGGCCGAAGCACTCGACAGCGACGGCTGGCTGCATACCGGCGACGTTGCGGTGCGTGATGAAGATGGATTCTTCTTCATTACAGGTCGGATCAAGGAATTGATCATCAAAGGTGGCGAAAACATCGCGCCGCGTGAGATCGACGAGGCGCTGTACGAGCATCCGGCGGTACTGGAGGCGGCCGGTTTCGGCATGCCAGATCAGCGCTACGGCCAGGAGGTCATGGCCTGCGTCGCACTCAAGCCGGGTATGAGCTGCAGTGAAGAGGAACTGGCCGAACTGGCGCGGGCGCGCCTGGGGGCGTTCAAGTCACCCAAGCGCGTGTTTATCGTGGATGAATTGCCGAAGGGGCCATCCGGCAAGATTCAACGCCTCAAACTGATGGACCTTTTGGAAACACAGATTGCGGGTCAGCACTAACAAGCAGCTGCGGTCCATTGTCCCGATCCCGGGTGACGTTGAAATTAGCTGACTAACGGAGGACGTCATGTTTGACAAGGTGCTGGTGGCGCTCGATGGGTCTGATCATGCAGCAAACGCGTTGCGCTATGCAGCGGAGCTGAGTAAGCGCTGTGACGCCACGTTGGTGCTGTTCCACGCAGTCGAGGTCAATGCGTTTCGCAGCGACTACGACATCCGTGTGATCGAGTCGGCGCGCGATCTCTATCGCAAGATTGGTCTCGAGCAGGCCGAGGGGATTCTCCAGGAAGCGGAGGAGGCAGCGGCCGCCGCCGGTGTCGACAATATCGAGCGGGTGATTGGCGAGGGTGACCCGGTGAAGGCATTGCTTGCGACACTGCGTACTTCGCCGGTCGATCTAATCGTCGTCGGGACGCGTGGGTTGACCGGTCTGCGCGAGATAGCGATGGGCAGCGTCGCGCACAAGATCAGCGTAGCGGCCACCTGTCCGGTCCTGATCGTGAAGTGACCGCTTTGGCATCCAGACAACGTGTGCATCATCACGGCTGAATGGCAGTGATCAGCGATCCGTCGACACTGGCTCTGATCTTCGGTGCACTGATGTTGGCTGGGCTGGTCAAAGGCACCATCGGGTTCGGTCTGCCACTGGTCGCGGTTTCGATCTCGACGTTGTTTCTGAGCAAGGACTGGGCGCTGGCAATCATGGTGCTGCCGATTGCGCTCAGCAACCTGGTCCTCGGGTTCGAGGGGCGGCGCTTCATTCCATCTTTGCGTCGGTTCTGGCCAGTTGTCCTGGCTCTCTGCACTGGATTGATCGTCGGCGCACAGCTGTTGAGCGCGATGCCGCAGCATGTGTTTTTGCTTGTTCTCGGCGCGGTCGTCATCCTGTTTGCCCTGGCTGAGCAGCTGCGTTTCGTCTTGCCGGTGCCCGCATCTCATGAGCGTGCTGTCGGCGTGGCTGCAGGTATCACGGGCGGGTTGCTCGGCAGCATCTCGACCGCGTACGGTCCGCCGGTGATCATGTACCTGGCCGCGCTGCGCCTCGACAAGGCCGAATTCGTCGCCGCGATCGGCGCCATACTCAGTGTTGCATCGATCGCCTTGATCGTGGCGTTTAGCCAGGCCGGCATCCTGGTCGGTGAACGTTTTGCCTGGTCGCTTGCTGCGTGCCTGCCGGTCGGTATCGGCCTGTTGCTGGGCAAGCGATTGCGCGGACGGATAGCGCCGGAACCCTTCCGTCGCGTCGTGACCATTGCCTTGTTCGTGCTCGGTTTCAATCTGATCCGCCGCGGCATCGCGTAACCGCTGGAAAGACCACCTGCCTTGCTGCCGGTAGGGCTTCAGGTTTCGAGCGAGGGGTTGTGCACAAGCTGTCCGGCATCGTCACAGCCGAACATCGGGGTAGCGCCGACCGGCGCGTGATCCCGCAGCAGTTGATCGAACACACGTCGTTCCCACCAGTCGCTGTCGTCGAGTACACGGTCGACGACTGTTGCCTGAGCACGGTCGCCGATCATTGCGGTGGGACGCGTCACTGTACTTAATGAAGGCGCAATGCGGCCGTAGGCAAGCTGCGCATGCGCGGAGAAATCGCGATAGCTGTCGCTTTCTGCCGTTCCGTTCATCGCAAGCAGACCGAGTTGATGACCGGTGGACAGGTTGAAGACCGGCAGCATCGGGCAGAGGTAGAACAACAAGCGGCTGGCGGCCGCTTCACTGTGCAGGGAACCAAAGCCATGGCCGGCCAGGTACTCGACCCAGTCGACGGCGAGGGCCTGCTTTTCGATCTCCGGAAGCGACCAGAGGGTTGGCCAACGCGGCGCGACAAGGTCGCGTATGAAGTCATCCAGGGCCGCGGCGATCTGTTCCGGTTGACGGGCCCGCATACGTGTCAGTTCCTGAACGTGCCAGAGCATGTCGACATATGTCTTGTCGATCAGGCGCCGTCCTGCATTCAGCCAGTCGTGCGCGGCGGCGTACTCCAGGCCACCGTAAAACTGGCCGAGCAGCGCCGCGTCACTGGTCCGTCGATCATGCCCTGACGCGAACCCGGGGAACGGGTCGTTCCAGCGCTGCAGCGCGGCCTCGTGGGCCCGGATCACGATGTCTGGTGCGGCCATATTGATTAAAATCGGTATAAATTGTCTCGATTATTGTCTATTATCTCTGCATGGTCCAGTCGCAGCGTATACGCAACCTGCCCGTGGATAGACGCAAACGAAAATTACGAGGTGAACCGTGGCCGAGATGACCGATTGCAAGCCCGATCGCCTGATCCCGGTACGTGATGTGTTCGGCATCGACACCGATCTGCAGGTGCCTGCCTTCAGCGAAGCCGACGAACATGTACCTGAAACGGACACCGCGTATCGCTTCAATGCCGATGTCACCCTGGCGATTCTGGCCGGCTTCATGCGTGATCGACGGGTGATGGTGCAGGGCCTGCACGGGACCGGCAAATCAACTCATATTGAACAGGTCGCCGCACGGCTCAACTGGCCCTGTGTGCGCGTCAACCTCGACGGACACATCTCGCGCCTCGATCTGGTCGGGCGTGACGCCATCGTGATTCGCGACGGCAAACAGGTGACGGAGTTCAAGGAGGGCATCGTCCCCTGGGCACTGCAGCGACCGGTCGCATTGATCTTCGACGAGTACGATGCCGGTCGACCGGACGTGATGTTCGTGATCCAGCGCATCCTCGAACGTGACGGCAGGTTCACGCTGCTGGATCAGAACAGGGTCATCCAGCCACATCCGTATTTCCGTTTGTTCGCCACGTCGAACACGGTGGGGCTGGGCAATCTCAACGGCCTCTATCACGGTGCCCAGGTTCTCAACCATGCTCAGATCGATCGCTGGAACATCGTCGCGACGCTGAATTACCTGCCACGCGACGAGGAGATCGCGATCATCCGCGCGCGGGTGCCCGGCATCAGCGATCGCGGGCTGTTGGAATCCATGGTCTCGCTGGCGGAGCTGACCCGCAATGGTTTCGCAGTGGGTGACCTGTCGGTCCTGATGTCGCCACGCACCCTGATCACCTGGGCCGAGAACATCGAGATCTTCGGCGATCCCGGTCTCGCGTTCCGATTGTCTTACCTGAACAAGTGCGACGAGGCCGAGCGGCCGCTCGTGGCCGAGTACTATCAGCGCTGTTTCGATCGCGAGCTGGACCAGTACAGCCTCGTAGAGACTCTGGTGGTCGAACACTAGCCGGCATGAAGGGCGAAAGCGAACAGCAGATCGCCCGGCGTCAGCAGCAGATGGAGGAGCTGTGCGGCGCGGCGGTCAGGGCGCTGACGGGTGATGCCGAGCTGCACGTGCGGGCGCGTGGCCTATACCGGGGCCGCAAACACCTGCCGATGTTCGCCCCGCACCTGCGTACCGATGCGGCGCATGACGGCTTCGCCGATCGACGCGGTATAGCGGATGCGATGGCGCTGCGGATGCTTCATTCCGATACGACGCTACATCGGTCGATCACTCCGGAGCATCCGGTACAGCGGGTGATATTCGAGCTGCTCGAACAGCTGCGCGTAGAGTCATTGGTGCCTGCCAGCCGTCCCGGGATGTCCCGAAACCTCCGCTATCGTTTCTCGTCGTGGTCGCTCGCGTTCCACCACGCCGGCCTGACGGACAGTGCGTTCGGCATTCTGCTGTACACCGTGTCTCAGGTCTGCTGGGCGCGGCTCAACGCCTGCCAGGTACTTGAGGAGACCGAAGATTTGATCGAGGCCACGCGTGCCGGGATCGTACCGCTGATCGGTCGCGAGTTGGCTGCACTGAAGCGCGACCGTGACGACCAGGCGGCGTTCGCGGTCGCGGCACTCTCGATCGCGAGCACGATCAGTGGCCTGATGGATGCAGCGCAGCTGGGCGAAGCCGCGGCCACCGAAGACGATGCAGAGGATGCCGATGCAACGTCGGTGTTTCGGTTCCTACTGGACTTCGAAGATGGCGATGACGGTGGGATCGCGACGGTGGCGACCGGCCGCAGCAAGGTGTTCGATGATGCGGCTACCGGCTACCGCGTGTTCAGTACCCAATATGATCGCGTGGTCGAGGCGTCGAGCCTCGTGCGTCCCGTCTTGCTTCGGGATCTGCGGGAGCGCCTGGACCGTCGTGTGCAGGCGCAGGCCGTGAATGTCCCGAGACTGACGCGACAACTGGCGGCTTTATTGGCGGCTCCCGACCGGGACGGATGGGTATTCGGAGAAGAAGAGGGTTATGTCGATGGAGCCCGCTTGGCGCAGCTGGTCGGCTCACCCGCGGAGCGCAGGGTGTTCCGGCAGATTCGCATCCGACCAGTGCCGCAGGCCCTGTTTACGATCCTGATCGATTGTTCCGGCTCGATGAAAGCATATATCGAGGCCATCGCGGCCTTGGTCGATGTCTTCGTGCGCGCCTTGGACTCGGCCGGTGTGGATACCGAGGTACTGGGTTTCACGACGGGGGGCTGGAACGGTGGACGGGTACAGCAGGACTGGCTCGCCCAGCGCAGACCCGCCCACCCCGGTCGGCTCAACGAGCTGCTGCACCTGGTCTACAAGGGCGCCGACACGTCATGGCGACGTGCGCGGCATGCGATCGCGGCGATGCTTAAACCCGACCTGTTTCGCGAAGGTATCGATGGCGAGGCCGTCGACTGGGCCTGTGCCCGGATGCTGGCCCGGGATGCCTCGCGACGCATGCTGCTGGTGATCTCCGACGGTTGTCCGATGGATACCGCGACCAAGCTCGCCAACGATGCCTTCTACCTCGACAACCATCTGAAGAACGTGGTCGCGCGCCGCGAACGCGAGGGCGGGGTGGAGATCTTCGGTCTCGGTGTCGGCTTGGACCTGAGTCCCTACTACAACCATTGCCTTGCCATCGATCTGTCACAGGACCTGGATAACAGGACATTCGACGACATCCTGCAGTTACTGCAAGGGCGCCATCATCGTTAGCCGGCGGTGGCCGGGGAGCACGCATGAACAAGCGTAAGACGGTTGTTGTGGCCGGTGGTGGTTCCGGAATTGGTAGGGCGGTTGGTGTGGCGTGTGCCACGGCCGGTTTCAATGTGTTTCTGATCGGTCGGACCGCCGAGCGCCTGGACGCGGCCGCGACCGAGATGGCTGCCTTGGGGGCGTCAGTTTCCTTCGCGGTGGCCGATCTTGCGCGGGAACTTGAGGTCGAGAAGGCATTCAGCGCGGCCGATCGTTTCTCCGACAGTCTCGATGTGCTGGTCAATTCGACTGGCCTGTTCGCCTATCACCCGGTCACCGAAACCACGCAACAGACCTGGGACAATGTCATTGCGTCGACGCTGACGGCGCCTTTTTTGTGTGCACGGGAGGCCTTCCGGCGCATGCAGCGTCAACGCCGCGGGCGGATTATCAACATTGGTTCGACGTCGTCAAAACGTGTCCGGCCGGACGCCGTCGCCTACTCGTCGGCGAAGCACGGCATCTGGGGGCTGTCTCAGACGCTGGCGCTGGAGGGTAGGGAGCACAACATCAACTGCACCTGTATCAACCCGGGGAGGGTTGTCGTCGAACGCGATCATCTCGTAGGTTGCTGCGAACCGGCGATGACCGCAGACGAGTTCGCTGCGTTCGTGTTGGGTGTCTGCCAATTGCCCAATCATGTGAATCTGCTCGAAGCGACGGTAATGCACCAGGGGCAGCCGTTCGTGGGCCGTGGTTGACGGGCGTCTCTGGTACGAAGCTGTACAATCAAGAGCTACGGTATTTTGGTCGCTAGATGATCATGTACGGATTGCTGGAAATCCCCTAAAGCGGGAATCAGAGCTTTCTGAGGATCAGGGACAGGCCAAGCACGCAAAGCAGGCCGAAGGCAAGCCTCCGCATGGCCTGATCCGAGAACGGGGGTGGGAAGCGCCGTGCAAGCAGGGTGCTGAGGATTGTCGCCGGTATGCAGATCAGGCTGAGCTTGATCACCGGCCAGTCAATGTTGCCGTTGAACGCCTCCATGGCGATGCGAATCAGCGGCATGATGCCGAGTATCGCCAGCAGGGTCGTTCGTACGATGGGAAAAGATAGTGGCTGGCGGTACAGGTGAACGACCAATGGTGGACCGCCTGCGCCCAGCATACCGCTGAGCAGGCCGCCAATGCCTCCGGCCATGAAATGACTGGTATTGGACGACACGCGTTTGAACGGATGCGGATGAATCATCAACAGGGTTCCGCTGCCCAATATGACGATCCCGAGCAACATCTCGAGGAGATCGATCGATTCATTGCTCAGATGATGCAGTATTGCCAATCCCGCGCCACTGAGAATGAGCACGCCAAGCGATGCATACACCAGCATCTGCCGGTCGACATGTGCATGGTTACGGTGCACGGCGACCGCCGTGTTGGCGAGTGCGACGAAGCTGACGACATTGGCGGTAAAGGCGACCGGCGCCAGGCCGAGCGCAGTGGCCCCACCCGTGATTATCAGCGCGATCGCAAAGCCGGTGGTTGTCTGGATGTAGCTGCCGATTACGACCAGGCCGAGGAAGATCAGCAGTGTAGAGGAATCCAATTAGATCTACCGTGGTGCGTGATCGGTCGGACTGAAAACAGTCAGCGCTCTTCGTCCGCGGCACAGTAGCTGGCCGCCATGGCCGCCGCTGCACGGCGCAGGGATGGAATGAACTGGCGTAGTGCTTCGAGTGGCTTTCTCACGGTAGGTGCGTGCGCCGCAACCGTGAAGCAGATGTTATTCGAGGCGTTGAATACGGGCACTGCGATAGCCACCATGCCAGTCATGAACTCCTCGTTGTCGATTCCGATACCGTCCAGCTCGATGCGTGAGAGCTCATCGTTGAGTAACTTCGGATCCGTGATCGTACGATCGGTATAGCGTTTCAGCGGTGCTGCGTTGATCAGGCGCTGGCGCAGCCGTTGCGACATGTTGGCAAGGAACAGCTTGCCGCTGGCCGTGCAGTGGAGCGGAAGTTGCGAACCGACCGGTAGCTGAATGCGATAGGGCCAATTGGCTTCGACGCGGTCGAAGTACACAGTGTGATCGCCGTCGAGCATGGTGCAGTTGCAGGTTTCACCGATTTCTTCCGACAGCGCCTTCAGGATGGCATGGCGCGGTGCGCCGACAGCCCGGTTCGACATCACGCCCAACGCCATCTCGCGGGTGCGAGGTCCAGGCATGTAACGACGATTAACGGGTTCGCGCTGCAGCAGTCCCTCTTCTTCCAACTGCTGCAGTATGCGGTTCAGGGTGGGCTTGGGCAGGTCCACGTCCTCGAGCAGGTCGGTTGCCGAGATCGGGCGCTGAGCCTGCACGACCTTCTCGAGAACGATCAGGCCGCGCAGGATTGTCGGGTGGTTTTGTTTTTCCATTAACACGGGACCAGTGAGTCAAAGCGACTTCAGCCTGTACCGCCGAACTGCAGCAGGAACGTCGACAGCGGCGGCCAGAACGCGATTATCATCCATGCGACCATCAACGCAATCAAGTACGGCACCACGTAACGCACGATCGTGAAGTACGGGATACCTGTCATGCCACTTGCGACGTACAGGTTCAGGCCATACGGCGGGGTAATGAAGCCAATTGCATCGCCTACCAGGAAGATCACCGCGAAATGGATCGGGTCGACGCCTGTTGCGTAGGCGATTGGTGCGAGAATCGGCGCCAAAATGATAGTGTTCGGCAAGCTTTCCAGTACCGTGCCGGCCGCCAACACCATGAACATGCAGGCCAGGAGAACGAACGTCGGATCGCCGAGCATTGCCATCCAGCCGTTGATCACCTCGCCGGCACCAAGCAGTGACAGGATCTGCTGCATGACCACGGACACCGCAATCAGCGGCGCCAGCATGCCGTTGATCTGGCCGGAACGGAGCAGAATCTCGGGTAATTTGCTGAGCTTGATCTGACGGGTGATCAAGACGCCGGCGATCAGGCAGAAACCGACAGTGACGCCGGCGGCTTCGGTAGGCGAGAAGGTGCCGGAATAGATACCGTAGATCACGATCCCGATGGCGATGAAACCGAGATAGGCCTTTAGTGCGGTGCGAGCGACCTTCCTGGGTTCGAACTTGATCAGGTGTCCCCAGTTGTTCTTGCGGCACATGTAGTAGCAGGCGCCCTGCATCGCAATAACCATCAGGATGCCCGGCAACATGCCGCCGATGAACAGGTCACTGATCGGCAGGTCGAGCAGGAAGCCGTAAACGATGAAGATGATGCTGGGAGGGATGATGATGCCAACTGTGCCGCCTGCGGCCGCTGTTGCGGCGGCGAAACGCGGATCGTAGCCGTTTTTCGCCATCTCGGGCTGCATGATCGAGCCGATTGTCGCGGTCGTCCCGGCATTCGAGCCCGAAATCGCCGCGAACATCCCGCACGCGCCAATGGTCGCCATGCCGAGTCCGCCGCGGACCCAACCGAGCACCGAGTATGCAAAATCGGACATGCGTTTGGCGATGCCCGCGGCGTTGATCAGGTCGCCGGTCAGAATAAACAGCGGTAGCGCCAGCAGGCCGAAGAAGCTCAGTCCCTCGAACAGCGTGACGCCGATGTTGGCCAGCGTGAAGTCGATCACCAGGCTGACGCCGACGACCCAGAAGCCGATGACCAGGAAGATGGGTACCCCGAGCACGAACAGTATCGTGACACCAATCGAGATGAGCGCAATGAGTGTTCCGTTGTCCATGGGGAGGCTCCTAGTCGAGCAGCGAGGCTTGCAGGATGAAGGGTTCGCGGTTGCGGTAACGCCTGATGTCCTGCACGAGATTCTGAATAACGCGTATCACGATCAGGCTCCATGCAAGCGGCGTCGCCAGGTAGAACCACCACTCCATGACGTTATCGGTGCCACCGACAATGGCGAAGTTGTCGTAGGCCAGCCACGTCTGCTCGTAGGTGAAGTAGATGACGATGCCTGCGAACACGACCCACAGCACCGCATCCAGTATGAAGCAGGCGAACTGGGCGCCATACGGCATACGTGAACGCACTTCGGTTAGCGAGAGATGCGTGCGTTGGCGTACGTTATAGGCGGCACCGAACCAGGTGACCCAGAGGAACAACAACACCGGAACGGTGGTGCTCCATGCCACCTGTTCGTTGAACAGGAAGCGGCGTATCACCTCGACGAAGATGATGCCGGCCATCGTGATATAGGCGATCAGGATGACCACCTTCTCGGTGTTGTTGTCCAGCCACCGGAGTATGGATGCCAGAAAGTTCATGTCGTGTCCCCTCCCTGCGTGCATACCGCGACAGCATGGGATGCATGCAGCAGGTGATTGTGCCGCCCGTCAGGCGGCAGTTCAGGTAAACGGATGCCACCGCGCGGATGACGGGCATCCGCGCGGCAACGCATTGCTGTGGATCAGCCTTTCCACCAACGCTGCGGCGGTACGTTGACCGGCGGCATATCCTTCGGGATCTCGCGTGCGACGTCGTAGATCTCCTTGTAGGTGTCGTGTCCGCCGGACCACTTGTTCAAACGCTCGCGCCATTCCTCCCAGGGCTTGGGGTTGAACTCCGGTGAACACATCTCTTCAGCCTTGCGCAGCTCGGCTTCGGACAAGGTGGCAACACGGACGTTGTTCTCGGCGAAGATGGTGCCCGGCTTCTGCGGGTTGGTCGCACCGACGATGTCGTAAAGGCCCGCCTCGTTCATGCCCTGCGTAAACACCTGGGCCAGGTAGGCCGATTCCATGACGTCGTCCTGCAGGTCGGATCCGAGCTTGTCGAACACCGGCAGGCTCATCGAGGTGTGCTCGGTGCCACAGAAGAACTGCAGGTCGACGCACTGTGATACGACTGGCGCCATGCCAGCATAGGCGACCGCGCCCATCCAGGTCTCTGCGCCATCGATCAGACCCTGCTTGAGGCCGTCGAGCGTCTCTTCCCAGGCGATCGGCACCGGGTTCAGGTTCATCAGCTCCATCGCGATGCGGCCAAGCTGGGTACCGGTCACGCGGTTCTTGGTGCCGGCGAGCTGCTCGACCGAGGTCACGGTCGGCTTGTCCTTCCATTTCAAACCGAGCTGGATTCCGCGCAGCTCGCAGTGAGTGAACAGGAACTGCAGCTTGTGCCGCTGACGCAGCGGTTCACGCAGCAGCACCTCGCTCTTCGGGCTGTAGAAGAAGTGATACTGCGCCGCACGCGACGGGAACATGTATGCGTAGTCGAGCACGTTCAGATAGGGCGCACCACCGGCAGAGTTCTGCGTGGAAGCAGAGTAGATATCGACGATACCCTGTTGGGTCTTCTTTACGCAGTTGGTCTGCCCGCATATCTGGTTGCTGCCGATGAATTCGACGCGGATCGCGCCATTGGTGCGGTCTTCCAGGTCCTTGGCGAAGAACAGTTGTCCGGATTTTTGGATGTCGAGGTTCTTATCGTTGAAGCCGGATGCGCCGAATTTGAGTTCGAACTTCGGTTTGACTGCGGCGCGCTTGTTCGCGGTGCTCTCGGCCGCGCTGGCGAGCTGCGACAGGGTAGCGCCTGCGCCCAGCGTGCCGGCGGCGAGCAGCGTCGAGGTCATGCCGTAGCGTGCAGACACCCTCATGAAATCGCGGCGTGAAATCTTGTTCGCTTCTTCTGTCATCGTGATCACTCCTCATTTATATGGTGGGCAGCGTGCCTTCGGACGCTGTTCTTGTTGTTCAAAGCGCTCGATTGAAGGGTTATGCCGTTTGTCATGGGTCGCTTCGGCTCTTGGTTCGGTCCTGGTGGCCTCCTGCTCGGGGAATATCAGCAGGACCTTATCGAAAACAAGAAAAGTGACTCCATGAGACTCATTTATAGACAATAAGAAAATAAAAGCAACCATTGACTACGAAAAATGATTCATTTAGGCTCAAAAAAACTCATTGATGCGGAATGAGATGGTGGCCGCTGTCATCGGGGAGCCCGTGGCAGCGACCGGTCAGGTAAACCGGCAGGCTTACAACCCTCGTGAGGGCTCACGGGGCTTGCCGCTGCGGGGAGAATCTGGATGAGCGACGCGGAACAGCAATTCGACTACATCGTTGTCGGTGCCGGGTCGGCCGGGTGCGTGTTGGCCAACCGTCTGTCGGCGGATCCCAATAATCGTGTATTGCTCATGGAAGCCGGTGGCAGGGACATCAACCCGTGGATCCATATCCCGGTTGGCTATTTCAAAACCATGCATCATCCCGCGACCGACTGGTGTTATCGCACCGAGCCGGACGAGGGCATTGCCGGCCGCAGTCTGCAGTGGCCACGCGGCAAGGTGTTGGGCGGATCGAGTTCGCTGAACGGGCTGCTGTATGTGCGCGGTCAACCGGAGGATTACGATCGCTGGGCCGAACTTGGCAACCAGGGCTGGTCATTCAAGGAGGTGCTGACGTACTTCAAGAAGTCGGAAGACCAGGAACGTGGCGCGGATGAGTACCACGGTGTTGGGGGACCGTTGAAGGTTTCAGACCTGCGCCTGCGCCGTCCGATAGCAGACTTCTTCATCAAGGCGGCGACACAGGTCGGCATTCCCTACAACAAGGACTACAACGGCGCCGTGCAGGAAGGGGTGAGCTATTTCCAGCAGACTGCGCACAAGGGCTTCCGTTGGAGTACCGCCAAAGGCTTTCTGCGTCCGGTCCGCAAACGCCCGAATCTGAAAGTGCTGATCAAGGCGCAGACCACCCGGGTGCTGTTCGAGGACGACCGGGCGGTTGGTATCGAGTTCGTCAAGGACGGTAAGCTCCAGGTCGTGCGGGCCAACCGGGAAGTGATTCTTTCAGCCGGTGCGATCGGTTCGCCGCAGATCCTGCAGCTGTCCGGCGTCGGCCCGGGGGCGGTGCTGGAAAAGGTTGGCGTACCATTGGTTAGGGATCTGCCGGGTGTCGGGCAGAATCTTCAGGACCACCTGCAGATTCGCCTGGTGTTCAAGACCAGTCAGCGCACGCTCAACGATGAGGTCAACAACATCTTCAAGCAGGGCTGGGTGGGGATGCAGTACATCCTTACGCGGACCGGTCCGTTGACCCTGGCGGCGAGCCAGGTGGCGGTGTTCACTCGCTCGAATCCGGATGTCGCGCGACCCGACATCCAGTTCCACATGCAGCCGCTCAGCGCTGACAAGCCGGGCGACGGCGCGCACAAGTTTTCGGCCTTCACGTCATCGGTTTGCCAGCTGCGGCCGCACAGTCGCGGCTACCTGGAAATCGTGTCCAAAGACCCGCTGCAGCATCCGGCAATACACCCCAACTACCTGTCTGACGAGCGCGATCAGCGAGTCGCAATCGACAGCATCAAGGTCGCCCGGCGCATTGCCGAGGCGCCGGCCCTGGCGCCGCACATCATCGATGAATACGTGCCGGGACGTCAGTACCAGACCGATGAGGAACTGCTGGAGGCGGCGCGCAAGTACAGCCAGACAATCTACCACCCCACCAGCACATGCAAGATGGGACACGACGACATGGCCGTGGTCGACGATCGGTTGCGCGTGCATGGTTTGCGCGGACTGCGCGTGGCGGATGCCTCGATCATGCCGGAGATCGTCTCGGGCAATACCAACGCCCCGACCATCATGATCGCGGAGAAGGCTGCGGACATGATCCTCGAGGACGCCGGCGCAAACTGACGGCACAGGTCTTGGTCCGCCACCGAACTGACAGGGCATGGATGCCGTCAGGTGAGGATCGTAAGCGCCTTGGAGTGAAACTCGCGCCGATAGAGCACCACCACCACCCAGACGATCGCGAGCAGGAATACCCAGGTGTTGAAGAACCAGCTCAATTCGGCGAGAGCGAAGTAATAGGCTCGCATGCCATCGTTGAAATGCCGTGCTGCCAGGTTGCTCAGCCGTGCGAGCCGGTCCGCCTGCTGTGCACCATTGCGCTCGGCAACCTGGTCCGGCAGCGGGATCGCCGCGAGCAGTATGGCGCAGTAGGAATGCTGGCGAATCGACCAGGTGAACTTGAAGAACGCGTAGACGAAGGTCACGGCGAGTACGGCGACTTTGAGCTCCCACACGGCGAGCGGCATCTCGCGCGCGAAGGGGATGTCGCGGAACAGCTGGTTGACCTGGTCGCCCATGCCGAGCAGGGCGACCGTACTGGCGAGTATCAGCAGCGTGGTCGATGCGAAGAAGGTTTCCTTGCGCACCAGTCCGTTGATGACCTGGCTGTCCACGATGCGGTTTTCGCGCTCGAGGATGGTCGTGGTCCACTGCTCGCGCACCCGGTTCATTGCGGCAAGCAATCCGTGCTTGCTGTGGATGTTGCGCCGTTTGGTGTAGAAGACGTAAGAAACCCAGGTGCCAAGAAACGCGATCAGCGCCACGAGATCGAGGGTCGGGATCAACTGTGCGCTGGTTTCGTCCATTCCCGTGTCATCCCGTTCAGGCGACGTCTTCAGCGTCGCGCGGTCGGCATTCCGAGGCTGCCATGCGCGCAGCCGCACGGCGCAATGTCGGCAGATATTGCCGCAGTTCGTCGAGCGACTTGCGCACCGACGGTGCGTGAATGGCGATCGCGAAACACACCTGGTTGTTTACGCCGATGACCGGTACCGCGATCGCCACCATCCCCTCCAGGTACTCGCCGCTGTCGTAGCCAACACCTTCTTCGGCAATCCGGTTCAGCTGTGCCTCGAGGGTGTCGCTGTCGGTGATCGTCAGTTCCGTATGCCGTTTCAACGTCAGGCTGTCGAGCAGGCGACGGCGCAGGGCCGGCTTCATGTTGGCCAGGAACAGCTTGCCGGTCGCGGTGCAGTACAACGGCAGGTGGGAACCGATCGGCAGGTGGATGCGGTACGGCCAGTTGGTTTCGATGCGGTCGAGATAGACGATCTCATTGCCGTCGAGCATTGTCAGGTTGCAGGTCTCGCCGACCTCCTCGGACAGGTCTTGCAGTATCGAGTGACGGTGCGCGCCCAGGACCGAGTTCGACATGGTCGACAGCGCCAGCCGGCGCAGCCTTTTTCCGCCAGTGAAACGTTTGCCGCCACGTTCGCGTTGCAGCAGGCCTTCTTCTTCGAGCTGCTGGCAGATGCGGTGCACCGTGGCCTTCGGCAGGTCGAGTTCCTCGGCCAGGAAGGCGCTGGACACCGGCCTGTCGGCCTCGACGATCTTCTCGACGATCGTGAAACCGCGGATCAGGGTCGACTGGGTACTGCCGTCTTTCATCTGTGAATCCATCCTCCGGGATCTACACCTGGGAACGCAGCGCAATTCGCAGCGGGTCGCCCAGGCGCAGGCATTGCGTCGGCGGGCACGTGCCGCATACACAACTATAGGCATAAAAGATACGAAAAGTCTTGAAAATAGACTTTCGCGGTCATTTTTTTGCTCTTCTGAGGGAAAATCGAGATTTTGCCAGGAGGCACGCAAGGCAGGCCGCTCGCGGCTTCAGGCTTTTGGCAGAGGCACCACGAGGACCGGGATCCGTGAGTTGCTGATCACCCGTTTCGAGACGCTGCCAAGAAAGGTGTAGGCAATCCCCTTGCGGTGCGTGCCCATGACGATCAGGTCGCAGTCGAGTTTTTTCGACTGTTCCAAAATTTCGTCGACCGGGTGCGCTTCGCAGACGTTGATCGCCTTGATGTGATGTGCCAGCGGTTTCGCCTCTTCGTCGAGCGTGTCCAGATAGGCGTGCAGACGGTCGCTCAGTTGCTGCCGGGTCTGCTTCAGTCGGTCGGCGAGAAACTTCTCCTGTCCGGCGAAATCCTTGATGTAGGTCTCCAGCGTGACCATCGCATCTGCAGAGGGTTTCTCGGCCACGTACAGCACGTAGACATCCGCACCGGTCAGCCGTGCGAGGTAGATGGCATAGCGACACGCATATTCCGAGTTGGCCGACAGATCGGTGCAGTAAAGGATGGTCTTGATGTCGGGCAGCATGTGCGTGGTCCTCGTTGGATCAGTAGCCGAGCAGCGATGGCAGCCACAGCGAGATTTGCGGGAAATAGGCAATGATGAAGATCGCGATGACCGACATCAGCGCGAACGGGATCGCCTTGACCGAGATGTCTTCGATCGTCGATCCGCCGATTCCGGATGCGACGAACAGGTTCTCGCCGAGCGGTGGCGTCTGGAAGCCGACCGCCAGCGTAGCCACCATCACCACGCCGAAATGCACCGGGTCGACGCCGAGGTTGTACATGATCGGCAGCAGTACCGGCGTCAGGATCATGATCGTCGCCAGCGTCTCCATGAACATGCCGACGAACAGCAGGAAGGCGATGATCAGTGCCCAGATCACGTACATATTGCTGGTCAGATCTAGAAGGCTCTGCGCGACGATCGGCGGGATATCGTTTTCGACCAGCAGGCGTCCGAACACGGTGGCGGTAAACAGGATCAGCAGCACGCGGCCGGTGATCCAGGTCGTCGTCTCAAGCGCATGGGACAGGTCCTTCAGACGCAGTTCCTTGTGGATGAATAGGCCGACCACCAGGGTGTAGAAGATCGCGACCACGGCCGATTCGGTTGGCGTGAAGAAGCCGGTATAGATGCCGCCGAGAATGATCAGCGGTGCCAGGATCGACCAGATGCCGTGGCGCAAGGCCTTCATCAGGTCGCTGGCCGACCAGGTGTCGGTCAGGCCCATGTAGCCGCGCCTCTTGCAGCGGTAGTAGTTGATCACGATGACCAAAGTCGCGATCACCAGAGCCGGCAGGAATCCCGCGATGAACAGCTTCGGGATCGACAGGCTCTGGAATTCGCCGAATTTTTCGACGGCCTCGGGCGGCGGCTGCATGCCCATGCCGGAGATGCCGAAGATCACCATCGGGATCGACGGCGGGATGATTACACCAAGCCCGCCCGACGACGCCGTGATCGCCGACGCGTAGCCGCGGTCGTATCCGCGGTTGACCATCGCCGGGATCATCAGCATGCCGACCGCGGCGGTGGTCGCCGGTCCCGATCCCGAGATCGCGCCGAAGAAGATGCAGGCCATCACCGTTGCGACACCGAGGCCGCCGGTGATCGGTCCGGTCATAACTTCGGCGATACTGACCAGCCGGCGTGAGACACCCGCTGCTTCCATCAGCGCACCGGCGAGGATGAACGCCGGCAGTGCCATCAGTGGGAATGACCCGACCGAGGTGAACGCGATCTGCACCAGCTTGATCGGGTTCTCCTCCAGGTAGATGAAGGTGATCAGTGCCGAGACGCCCAGCGAGACGGTGATCGGCGCGCCGATCAGCAGCAGCACCAGGAACGAGCCGAACAGGAGCCAGACGATTGTCGATTCCATCGTTATTCTCCCGGTCGCTCAGCGTTGTTTTTCGTTGGGATCGAGCATCAGTTCCTCGATCTTCTCGAGTTCCTGCGTATCCGGGTCGCGGATGTCGATGCCCTTGACGAGTTTCAGGTAGTTGACCTGGATGATCCGGATCGACATCAGCGCGAACGCGATCGGCAGAACCAGGTAGATGTACTTCATCGGTATGCCCATCGTCTGCGACTTCCAGAACGCGTTCATGCGGTTGAAGATGAAGTCGTAGCTGAGATAGACGAAGTACAGGTTGAACCCGAGCCAGATCAGGTCGGCGATCAGTTCACTGATGGTCGCGATGATCTTGGGTACGGCCTTGAACTGGAACGTGACCCGGTTGTGTGCGGCCATGCGCGCGGCGTGGCTGGCACCGAAGAATGCGAACCAGACGAACAGGTAGGTCGCGAGTTCCTCGCCCCAGGGGATCGAGTAGCCGAACAGCTCACGCGACAGGATCTGTACGAACAGCAGCGTCACGAATACTGCGAGCAGCGTGCGGCATACGTAGCTTTCGAGATTCGCGAAGATGTCTTTGATCACCTTGCCCAACATCGTCCTGGCCCCTTGATCGAGGTCGGGTGGCCCCGGCCTGTCCGATGATGCGCAGGTCTACGGGTCGACCTGCGCCAGCCAACGTGGACCGCCAGCGGCGGTACGCCCCGCCGCCATCCGGTCCCTCGCCGGGTTTAGCGCCCCAGCAGCTTCAACACGTGGTCGAGCTTGTCTTTGCCGCCAATGCTGTCGTAGTACTTCGGCCAGACCGCACTGGTGGCCTTTTCGATCCAGGCTTTCTCACCGTCGGCTGGGTCGACGATCTCCATGCCCTTCGCCTGCAGCTCTTTCTGGATATCCGCTTCCGAGGCCTTGATGTAGGCCTCGCTGTGCAGGGTGGCCTCTTCGCCGGCCTCGAGGACTGCCTTCTGCAGATCAGGCTTCAATGACTGGAACACGTCCTCGCTGATGACCAGCGGTTCGAGCGAATAGATGTAGCGGATGTTGGTGATGTACTTCTGCACCTCGTAGAACTTCATTGCAAAGTTGGTGATGTAGGGGTTGTCCTGGCCATCGACGACTCCCTGCTGCAACGCGGTGAAGGTCTCGGACCAGGCCATCGGGGTTGGGTTGATACCCCAGGACTGATAGGTAGCGATCATGATCTCGTTCTTCGGCACCCGGATCACCAGGCCGGAGAGGTCTTCGAGGGTCTTCACGGGTCGCTTCGAGTTGGTCAGCACGCGGAAACCGGAATAGGCCCATCCGATGATCCGGACGCGCGCATCGCGGATGGTGTTTTCGGCGAGCTCCCTGCCGATCTCGCCGCGGGTGAGCTTGACTGCGTCGTCGAGGCTCTGAATCACGTAAGGCAGCGTCAGCACGCCGACACTTGGTGAGAACGGTGTGATGTTGTTGATCGCCAGCACCGAGAAGTCCAGGGAACCGATCGCGGCATCGTTGATCGTGTCCTGCTCACTGCCGAGTTGGCCGTTCGGGAACAGGCGCACCTTGTGTTTTCCACCGGTCTTGGCTTGCAGCAGCTCGGCGAACTTCTGCCCCAGTTCCCACTGCGTGCCCCCTTGTGCATCGCCAAGCGCCATGCGGAAGTTCTTGGCCTGGACGAGTGGGGCGGCGCACAGCAGCGCAGCGGCAAGCAGGGTGGTTGTCAGTCTGAGCTTCATCTCGATCTCCTTTGGTCCCTGCGGCCTGCGTTGGCCGCATGTCGTTGTGGTCCCGGCATTCCGATGGTCAGCGGGGCGTTCAGGGTTGGTTCTCGCTCCCGGAACGCCCGCGTTACGTCGTCCTGCCTTGGGATAAGAAGAAACCTATACGGTAGGCCGGGGAGGGGTTAGAGCCAGTCGGCGATTGTCAATGAGGCCAACGGCTGGTCACCGACCGCTGGCTGGTGCAGCATGACAGGGGAAACCCCGATGGGCCGAAGGTATGTCTGAGCAAACCGAACAACCGATGTGGTACCAGTTGTTTCAGCTGCAACCGGAATCGGGCGTCAGTCTGCAGCGTCAGCTGCGCAAGGCGCTGGTGGATGCGATCCTCGGCGGCCATATCCCACCAGAGCGGGCACTGCCGTCATCACGCGAGCTGGCGCGCCAGCTGGGCATCGCCCGCAACACCGTGGTGCTGTCTTACCAGCATCTTGTCGATGATGGCTACCTGCACTCGCGGGCGCGCAGCGGTTTTTTCATCAATCCGGAAATACTTCCAGATCGCCTGGAAAGCGAAGGGAAGCACGATAATCCGGCGCGTACCGACTGGTCCCGGCGGCTCAAGCGGCGGCCGTCATCCCAGCGCAACATCAGCAAGCCCCGCGACTGGAAGCGCTATCGCTATCCATTTATTTATGGCCAGCCGGATCCGGATCTGTTTCCGATGGGCGAGTGGCGTGAATGCTGCCGTGAGTTGTTGAGCGTTTCCGAAGTGAACTCCTTCGCCGAGGATCGTTTCGACGCCGATGACCCGCTGCTGGTCGAACAGATCCAGAACCGTGTACTGCCAAGGCGCGGCGTCTGGGCCGACAAAGACGAGATCCTGATCACGCTCGGCGCGCAGCACGCGCTCTACCTGCTTGGTGAGCTGCTGCTGGACGCCGACAGCACTGTCGGCATTGAGGATCCGGGTTACCCGGATGCTCGCAACATCTTCGCCCTCAGCGGTGCCAAGGTGCAGCCCTTGCCGGTGGATGGCGAGGGATTGTTGCCAGGGAGTCACCTGGATCGGTGTGACGTCGCATACGTGACGCCGAGTCATCATGTGCCAACCACGGTGACCCTGCCCAGGGAGCGTCGGATCGAGCTGCTCGAGCGCGCAGCGCGCGCAGACTTCCTGCTGATAGAAGATGACTACGAGAGCGAGACGAACTTTGTCGGTGAACCCACACCGGCACTGAAGAGCCTCGACCAGGAGGACCGTGTGATCTACGTTGGCGGTTTGTCCAAGACCCTGGCACCGGGTTTGCGGCTGGGATTCATGGTTGGTCCGCGTGAGCTTATCCGCGAGGCGCGTGCGCTGAGGCGCCTGATGATCCGGCACCCACCCAGCAACAACCAGCGGGCAGTGGCTTTGTTCCTGTCGATGGGACATCACGACTCGCATATACATCGGCTCAACAAGGTGCTGAAGGAACGCTGGCAGTTGATGCACGACGCATTGGCTGAGCACCTTCCCAACACCTTTACCGTGCCAGCGTTTGGCGGCACCTCGTACTGGATCGAGGGCGCGCCGGACCTCGACACCACGGCACTGGCCAGGCAGGCGCGGGATCACAGCCTGCTGATGGAGCCCGGTGAGGTGTACTTCATGGCCGACAACGGACCACGCAACTGTTTTCGCCTCGGCTATTCCTCGATCAAGACCGAGCGAATCGAACCGGGTATCGCCACGCTGGCGAAGCTGATGAGGAATTGGCGCGAAGCCCGATAGCACGGTAGACATGGCACCCGCAGGGGCTGGATGCACCGCATCGTCCCCATTGGGCCGCTTGGCCCAAATGAATCCTCCCGACTGGCTCTACTCAGTCGAAACTCCCGCAACTAGAGTTTTTTCCACCGACCCGCTTTGGGTCAGTGAGCAATATCCGTGAGCACTGTTGCGTCCGGCTACCGACGAAAGTTTCCGGTCGGCGTGCCCGCCCCGCGATCGATAAGGCACCACCAACCACAGAGGAGAATCCCGATGTCTGAAGCCAAGCTGCTTCAACAGATGTTTGAAGCCTTCAACCAGCATGATCTGCCAGGCGTGCTGGCCTGTATGACCGACGACTGCGTGTTCGAGGGTGCGGCGGGACCGGAGGCCTTTGGTGCGCGCTTCGTCGGTCATGAAGCGGTCGGCGCCGCATTCGCAAAGGTCTGGGAGACCTTTCCCGATGTGCAGTGGGCCAATCACACGCATTTCGCTGCCGACGGCCGTGGGGTGTCGCAGTGGACACTGGTTGGTACCCGTGCCGATGGCAAGCGGATCGAGGCCGACGGCGTGGACTTGTTCACGTTCCGCGACGGCAAGGTGGCGACCAAGAAGGCGTTCCGCAAGGACCGGCCACTGCTTGATCCCGTCTGAGACCGACCCCGTCAATCTCGCAGTCACGGAAACACGACTATGGCACCCGCACGTAACGATGTTCTGAAAGACTCCTTCGCCGCGTACGACCCGGCATACGATCCGCTGGTCGATTCGACACCCGGACATGGCCGGCAGTATGCCCCCAGTTACTGGATCGGTACTGCAGGCACGCCGCCCGACGACGATGGTCCCGTCAACAGCGATCGTGACGCTGACGTGGTGATCATCGGCTCGGGTTTCACCGGACTGGCCTGCGCGATTTTCCTGGCGCGCGAACATGGCATCAAAGCGACGGTGCTCGAAGCCAATCGCGCGAGCTGGGGCTGCAGCACACGCAACGGTGGGCAGGCGCAATGCGCGTCGGGCCGACTCAAGCGCTCGCAATGGATCCAGCGCTGGGGCACCGAGGTTGCGCAGCGAATGCATGGTGAAATCTGCGACGCGATGGAGACCTTCAAGGGGCTGATCGCCGACATCGATTGCGATCCGCAACCCGGCGGCCATTTGTACTTGGCGCACAAGCGCAGCGTGTTGCCGGCGCTCGAGAAAGAGACCGAGATCTGCAATCGCGTATTCGGCTACAAGGTGCGGATGCTCGACGAGCAGACCGTGAAGCGTGAATTCGTCGACGACCGCGAGGCTGTCGGCGCGATGCATGAGCCCGAAGGCATCGGCATCCATGCAGGGAAACTGGCATTTGGTTATCTGCGTATGGCACGCGCGCTCGGGGTCAAGGTGCATACCGCGAGCCCTGTACAGGGTTGGGAGACGCGCGATGGTGCCCACTATCTGCAAACACCCGGCGGTGTCGTCAAGGCACGTGCCGTCGGCGTGGCGACCGGTGGTTATACCTCGCAGGGACTGCATCGCAGCCTGAAGAATCGGCTGATGCCGATCTTGTCGAACTCGATGGTGACGCGCGTGCTGACGGATGCGGAACGCGAGGCGTGCAATTTCCGGACGCACCAGGTGCTGACCGATACCCGTGTGCTGCGCCATTACTATCGACTGCTGCCGGATGGCAGGGTGCAGATCGGCAGTCGCAGTGCGATTACCGGTCAGGATGCGCCGCGGCAGAAGTACGAAGACCTGTTGCGCGCAGACCTGGCGCGCAAGTTTCCCGCGCTCGAAGGCATCGAAGTCGATTATTCATGGTGGGGCTGGGTCGACGTCTCGCACGACATGATGCCGCGCATCCATCAGCCTGATCCCCAGCAGGGCATTTACTACGCGCTCGGCTACGGCGGCAACGGCGTGATGTACTCGGCCCAGGCAGGACGGCGTCTCGCGGAGCGCATCGCCGGTCGGCCAGCACATGCCGAGCTGCCGATCTTTGGGTCTGCACTGCCGTTTCCAAATGTCCTGACGCCGGCGCTGAGCAGCGAGTTGTTTGCCCCGTTCCGGCGTTTCGGACAGCGCTTTCTTTATCGCTGGTATCACTTCAAAGACGAGATGCTGTAGGGGTGAGGCGGGCGCGGTGCCGGAGAATGACTAAAATCGAGACGAAATCGCTCGAAAATGCTTGACATTAAAAATGAGACAACTAATCTCATTAAACAATTTCATGGCGACCCGTCACCGGGGCGCTTTTTTCGGATGAGGAGACAAATCAATGGCCCGAATGACCCCGAGTGAAGCATTCGTCGAAACCCTGGCCGCCAACAATGTCACGGACATGTTCGGCATCATGGGTTCCGCGTTCATGGACGCGATGGACATCTTTGCCCCGGCCGGCATCCGTCTGATTCCGGTCGTCCACGAGCAGGGCGCGGCACACATGGCGGACGGCTACTCGCGCGTCAGCGGTCGCCACGGCGTGACCATCGGCCAGAACGGCCCGGGTATCAGCAACTGCGTCACCGCGATAGCCGCAGCCTATTGGGCGCACAGCCCGGTGGTCATCATCACGCCCGAGGCCGGTACGATGGGGATCGGCCTGGGTGGCTTCCAGGAGGCCAATCAGTTGCCGATGTTCCAGGAACACACCAAGTATCAGGGGCACGTCTGCAACCCGGCGCGTATGGCCGAGTTCACCGGCCGCTGTTTCGATCGTGCGATGTCGGAGATGGGCCCGACCCAGCTGAACATTCCGCGCGACTACTTCTACGGCGACATCGACGTCGAGATCCCACAACCGCAGCGCCTCGATCGCGGTCCTGGTGGCGAGAGCAGCCTCAACGAGGCGGCTGACCTGCTGGCCA
>JAGRHE010000089.1 GCA_020445165.1 Gammaproteobacteria bacterium | reverse complement strand
TCTGAAAATGAAGCAGTTGCAGAAAGGTGTTGTGCAACTTAGTGAAGAAGGCGCGACCCAGGTTTTCCGCCCGCTACGCAACAACGACCTGATTCTCGGCGCCGTCGGTGTGCTCCAGTTCGACGTCGCCGCGCACCGTCTCAAGGGCGAGTACGGCGTCGACGCCGTGGTTGAGGCGATCGGCGTCCAGGCCGCACGCTGGGTGGTGTGCAAGGACGACAAGGAACTCAAGCGGTTCCGCGAAAAGGCCTACGAGAACCTGGCCGAGGACGGCGACGGCCAGCTGGTCTACCTGGCGCCGACCCGGGTCAACCTCAACCTGACCATCGAGCGCTGGCCGGATATCCGGTTTCTGGCGACGCGGGAGTTGTAATCCTTTTTAGGGCGAGTAGCGACCCGGTGCCAGGATGCCGTTCGGGTCGAGCGCCTGCTTGATCTTCTGCGTCGTGCGCCAGAACGGGCTGTCGGCGCTCACGTACCAGTCCATCGTCTCGACGTGCGAACGGTAAGGCACATAGCCCAGTTGCCGGCCGTTTTCGAACAGGTCGCGATAGCATTTTTTCGCGCGCGTCGAATCTTCGTCGTTGAGCGGGTCGAACAGGATCGGAACCGTGCTGTCCCAGCAGCGCTCGGATACGCTGGTCAGGGTGATCAGTGGCTCGATCCCGTGCTGGCGACAGGTGCTGTCGACCATGCTCGTGTACTCGCGTGCCGCTTCGGGCACCATCGGCACCAGCGGTGAGTACCAGTAAAGTCCCGTGCCGTCCCTGGCCGGGTCGAAGTCCCTGCCGGCAGCCGGCGGCGTGCCGGATTTCCAGTAACAAAGTGGCAAAGCGATTTCGCTTGGCCGCCCCGCGAGCAGTGCCAGAGTCTTGTCCAATGTCGCGAAGATATTGCCGACGAAGCTGCCAAGCCTGCCCGGCAAAAATCTGCTTGCCGCGCTGATCGTGTATGTCATGTCCGGTGTGAAGAACATCAGTCGCTTGGCCGTGCCACGCAGCTCGCGGCGGATGATCCGCTTGGCGGCGCGAATCATGTCGCGATTGCCATAGATCGCTCCGGCTCCGGTCCAGGTCATGACCTGGTTGCGTTTCGCCATCGATGTCACCTGCGCATCCGGAATCAGTTCGCCTGCCGGTATTCCTTCGGGATAGGGTTCCATCATCGCCAGGACACGGCGCTGGTTCATCAGGTTGATCGATCCTGTCGTTCCCTGCGTTTGTCGCAGGATGCGCTGCACTGCACGCACGGCCTCTTCCAGGCCCTCGTCACGGGGGATGCCGAAAAAGAAGCCGACAACCTTTTCCGGGCGGCGGGCCAGCGCGATGGTCATCGACGTCACGATACCGATGTTGCCCTGGGTGAACAGTCCGTCGACGTAGGGTCCGATGCCGTACTTGAAGGCGCGGTCGATACGCTTGCCGCCCAGTTCCGACAGAGCGCTGTCGTAGAGACTGCCATCGGCCAGGATCGCCCGCACACGGGTCATCGCCGCGAAATGATCGGCAATCGGCGTGATGCCGTAACCGCGTTCCAAGGTGTTGCCGATCAGGCTACAGCTCGGACCGGCTCCGGTCACGGGGATCAGGAAATCGAGATCGTTGTCCTCGAGGTACCGGCCCAGCTTGGCCTGGGTCACGCCCGGTTGCAGGGTGACCAGACCGAGCTCGGCGTCGAATTCGAGCACCTGGTCCATTCCGCTCAGGTCGACCAGGATGCAGCCATCGCGTACCGGGTTGGAAGTGCCATAGCCCCAGTTGTTGCCGCTGCTGACCGGGTAAACCGGGATCGCGAAGCGGTTGGCGATGGCGATGATATGCCCGACGTCGTCTTCGCTCTGCGGGCGCACAATGGCGGTCAGCGAGTGCCTCATAGGGCTGGTGTCGCTGGTGGCTTCGGCGATGTCGCGTTCTTCGGTCGATACCTGTTGCGCGCCCAGCGTCTGGCGCAGCTCAGCGATTGCGTTTTCGGCATGCGAGGTGTTCATTGCTCCATCCTTCACGAGCGGCGGCGCGCCAGGTGCGCGCCCGGATGCGATATCCGATCTAGCGGCAACCGGCCTGGTAAGTGAAGCTCATTCGCCACCGCGATGGCAATCCGGGCACGGAGCGAGTATCGCCGCGTCGAAGCCGGCTGCGTCGATGCTGCGTTCGTGAGTCAGCAGGTATCCCGCCATGCTGGCGGTCGCATGCCCGCCAGCAGCCGGATGCCTGACTCAAGGTGCCTGTACGGCGCGGCGGACGATGGCCAGGTGCTCCTGGAGCGATTGGCCGGCTTTCGGATCGCGCGCCGCTTTTTCGAGAATTTCAAGAGCGCGCTGGCTATGGCCGTTACTGTGCAGGATCCAGCCATAGGTATCGGCGATGGTGCTGGTCTGTGGTGCGGCAACGTAGGCCCTTTCCGCGTGCTGCAGTGCGGTCACCGGATCCGAATCGAGCAGGGCCCAGGCCAGGTTGTTGTTCGCCACTGGGTGCGAGGGCTGTGCTGCGAGCACCTGCCGGTACGTGGCAATGGCCTTGGCCGATGCGTTGTTCCGCGTATAGAGATCGCCCAGGATCAGCAACAACGGCAGGTCGTTCGGCTCTTTTGCTGTCCAGGATTCAGCAAGCACGATCGCATCCCCGATTCTTCCCATCGCGGCGTAGGTGCTGACCAGGGGAAACGCAGCCTTTGCCGACGGCTGCAGCTCCAGTGCCTTTGCCAACAATTCGGCAGCCTGGCTCAGATCTCCGCGTGCCAGCGCCAGTCGCCCCTTGATGTTGGCCACTGCCAACGGGTTCTGGCCGCTGCGTTCGATCATGGCGATGCGTTCCTGCGCCTGCTGCAGCTGGCCGTTTGCCAGTTCCATGTTGGCCAGTGCGGTCTCAAGGTTGAGGTTACCGGGGAAGCGTTGGATGGCGGTCTCCAGGACAGACAGGGACTGTGCGGCTTCGCCCGACGCGCTGAGCGCCTGTGCCAGTTGCAGCCTGAACTGCGCGTTGTTCGGGAAATCGCTGACCAGGCGCGAAAACATCGGTACCGCCAGTTGCGGTCTGCCGGCGAGCAGGTAAACAGCGCCCGCTGTCTCGCGGAATCCTGCCGTATTCCTGACAGCATTCGGGATCTGTTCGATCCGCTGCAATGCCGTAGTTGAGTCCTTGATGGCCAGGTCATGTCGTAGCAGCAGCAACCAGGGACGCGGATCCTTGGGGTCGTTCGTCGCCGCCTGGCTCAGCTGCGCAACAAACTCCTGGATGTCACCCGTGTAGTAGAGAGTCTGTGCCAGCTCGACACGGGTGACCGTGCTGTCGGGATGGGCCGCCAGGACCTCGCGGTAAAGGCTCAATGCACGCGGCAGGTCGCCGCGTTTGGCATGCATGCGCGCCAGCGAGCGACCGGTTATGACTTCGCCCGGCTCCAATGACCAGGCCTTTTCGAAGGCTTCGATCGCGCCCGCCTCGTCGCCCATTTCCGACAACGCAGTGCCCATCAGGGTGTAGGGGCGCGCGAGCTCCGGATACTTCTTCTGCATGGCGACGGCCATGTCGACCGCGCGGTCCAGCCGATGTTCGGCTATCTCGGCAAGGATCAGGGTTTCGTCAGCGGCGGCCGACCAAGTACTTTCCCTGGTTGCCAGCCGCTTGAGTGCATCCATGCCTTTCTGCTTTTGTCCCGCACGGAGGTAGCTCAATCCGAGGCGCAGATCGAGTGCATCGCCTGATTCACCGAGCGCGTTGAGGCGCTCGAGTGCGCCGACGGCGCCGGTCGCGTCGCCCTGTCTCATGGAATACAGGGACAGCAGTTCCAGGGCGAATGCATTGCCGTTCTCACGGTCGAGCATCGCCTGGGCCTGTTCAGCAGCCAGGTCGAGGTTGCCCAGCGCCCAGTAGTTGAGGGCGCGCAGTTGCCTGCCATGCAGGTCGTCCGGGAGTGCCGAGACGTACTGCGACAGGTATTGTTCGGCCAGGTTGTACTCCTTGAGCCGGTGATGCGAAACGGCTAGGTAATAGGCCGTGGGCAGAAAATCCGGCCCTTTGCTGTGCGCGATCTGCAGCAGGGTCTGCGCGGCCTGGTAGTTTTCGCGCTGGATCTCGATGACGCCCTCAAGGAATGCCGCCTGCGGCTGCTCCTTGTCACGGCCGCGCAGTATCTTCATGTCGTCAACGACGGCGTCGAGATTGCCCTGGCGCAGGTTGAGCAGGGCCCTTTGCCAGCGATCGCGCCGGGTGTTCAGTCCGAATTCGACCGAATTGTCCAGCGCGGCGATCGCCTCGTCCGGCTTGCCCTGGAAACGCCGGATGTCAGCCAGAAGTGACCAGGCGTCGGCATTGGCCGGGTGCAGTTTCAGCAGTTCTTCTAGCTGCGTGGCGGCAGCCTCGGTATTGCCCTTCATGGCAGTCAGCCTGGCGTTGACGATCTGCGCGGCGGGCAGGTCTTCGCCGGTCGCCTCGATATGCTCGGCAGCTTGTTCGGGATTCCCGAGTTCGAGCTGGGCCCTGGCCATCAGCAGCTGACGTCGCTGTTCGTCATCCGCCGGTGCCAGGTTGTTGAGCGCGTCCAGGCGCTCGTAGGCACTGGAGGCCTGGTCTTGGCTGATCATCGCCTCGGCGATTAACAACTGCGACTTGGTTTCGTCATAGCCGAGCTGTTTCGCCTTGGCCGCTTCGATCTCGGCCGACCCCGGATCGCCGATCCTGAGAAACGTCTCGGCCATTTGCGCCCGCAGGTAGGGGTCACGCGGATGAAATTGAATTGCGTTCTTGAGCTCGATGATTGCGAGGCTGGGATTTCGGGCATCGAGTGCGGCGAGGGAATCCATGATCGCCTGAGCTGGGGTTTTCTCCTGTTCACCGGAGCAGGCGACTAGCAGGGCGCATAGGACGAGCGATGAAACGATCGGGCGTGTGCGGCGCAGCATTGATTTTGCAGTCCCATATTTAGAGAGTCGCTGCACTCTACAGAAATTCCGGGGTGTCTTCGACCGGCATGCCGCCCGCCTGGGAGGACGGGTGGCTGGAAGCAATGTCTTTCGCACACCCCCAGGTCCGTGTGCGGGTGCCGGCTCGTCTTGACCGGGGCGCCTGCATAAAAAGAATTTTTACACCGCCCTCGGGCCTGTAGTGGTCACTACTAGTGTTGGTCCGCGGACTTTTGAATCCGACGGAGTAAAGTTTGGATCATGGCGGCGCAGCGTCGAGTACCCGGTCCGCGCGGAAGCCGGGCAAGATTTCGCGCCCATTCGCGTGCATTGAGAAGCCTGGTGCCTGGTCTCAGGATGCACGCGCAAGGCCCGCCACACATGGGATAATGGTTGTTATCGGTCGGACAGGAGAGTTTGTGTCAGCTATTTTTACGATCGGTATCGATGAGGACCCGCGGATAGCCGGTCTCATCCGATGAGGGATTCTCAAGTGTTTGAAAAATCGCTTAAAAAATGCCAATCGCAGAATTGGCACGCCAGGTGCTTACTTGCAGTTGAGATCGTAGAGACAGAACTTGTCGCACAATCCAACAACATCAGTACAACAGGACGAACATCATGAAAAAATATTTACTCGGCGGAATCGCTGGTCTGGCCCTGGTGGCCCAGGCTTCCGCAGCTCCCATGAATGTCGGCGGCGTAATCTGGGATCCGGATCACGCTCTCGACTTCAGCTCCTTCTCGATCGCCATCCACCAGGATATCGATTCGATGACCGGTGAGCTGAGCGGCTACGGCTTCATCAGCACCATGAACGGCACGCCACAGGGAACTTTCTGCCCGGGTTGCGAAGTCACCTTCACGTTCAGCGGCTTCTTCCCGACGGGTGGTGGCGCGATCCTGCCGGGCGGTGTCGGCTCTGCGATCGAGTACACGGGTGGCATGGTATCCGTCTACGTCGACGATAGCCCCGAGATCACCAACCCGGCGGATTTCACCACGCTGAACCTTGGCAACACCAGCGATGGCGACATGTGGCTTGACTTGGCAGGCAATGGCACCTTCACGGGTACCGTTACCGCTGCTGGTCTGAGCGGCATTGGTCAGCTTGACGTGACCGGCGGTCTGGCTGCTGGCAACTTCGACACCAACACCCAGGTCAATGGATCGGACGTGACCTTCTCGAACAGCTTCACGTTCTTCACCCCGCAAGGCAACGTGCTGAACGTGGACGGTACCGGTAACTTCTTCTCCGATACCATCCCGGTCCCGGCTCCGCTGGCACTGCTGGGTCTTGGCCTGGTCGGCCTGGGCTTCGCCAAGCGTCGCCTGGCCTGATGGCCTGAGGTCGCAATCTCACGATTGCGACCGGCTCGAAAAGGGGCTTTCTTAACGGAAAGCCCCTTTTTTCGTTTCCGCATCCCGATTCTAATAACGATATCTTGGGCGTCACGGATTACGCCAGGGGAGTTCCTATGTCCGGTGTCAAGTCTTCGCTGTTCGTCGTTCTGTTGTTGGTGATCACGACGGCACAGGCGACCCCGACCCGCGTGATTGCGTTCGGTGACAGCCTTTCCGATCGTGGCAACCTGCTCATGGATTCGATCGCACTGGGGCCGCCGTTTCCCCCGGTACCGCCGCCGGGACTCTACCTCGACGGCCGTTTCACCAATGGCCCGATCTGGCTCGAATACCTGGCCGGCGCGCTGGGCGGTCAACCACTCGGCGATGTCGACCCATCGCAGAGTTTCGGATCGGATGCTGCGCTGAAATCGGCCCTGCTGGATCCGTCGACCAGCATCAGCTTCGCCTACGGTGGATCGGGTAGTTTCGACGCCCTCAATGTCACGCCCGACGGCAACTTCCTTGTGCCGGGTCTGTTGCGACAGGTGCGGGATTTCGCCGCGCTGTTGGGTACGGATGCGGCACCTGACGACGCTCTGTACGCGGTCTGGGGTGGTGCCAATGACTACCTGTTCGATGTTGATCTGACCGCGCCGCCGGCAGCTATCGCTGCCCAGATCGGCGCGCTCGTACCCCAGGTCATCGGCAATATATCGGTGTCGATTGGCGAGTTGTATGCGATGGGTGCGCGCAAGTTCATCGTGCCCAACCTGCCTGTGCTGAGTTCTGTGCCGCTGCTCGGGGATTACGCCAGCCTGCTGATGTTGAGCCCGGGCGACGTGGCGCAGCTGCAGGCACTGCTGGACCAGCTTGCGCTCGCTCACAATGCGGGGCTGCAGATGGCGCTGGACGGTCTTGCGTTGCTGCCGGGCATCGAGATCATCGAGTTAGATGTATTCGCCCTGAGTGGGCAGGCGCTGGCAACGCTCGATACGAGTGCCGGACCGGCCGCTGGTTGCCTGTTCTCGACCGGCGCGCTGCCGGTTGGCGATCCGGCACTCTGCCTGGGCAATACCCTTGGCGTGGATACGACCGGTCGTTATTTCTACGACGAACTGCATCCCACCGCCCAGGTGCATGCATTGCTGGGACAGGCGGCGATCGCCGCTGTGCCAGTTCCGCCGGTCACGTTGCTGATGCTCGTCGGTGCCGCTCTGGTCTTGCGCAATCGGCATAAGCGTTGCGTAACGGCGGCCTAGGCTCCGATGTCGACCTGCATGTCTTCGGCGATCGCGAACAGCAGGTTGCGCAGTGGTCGGCTGAGGTAGCGGAACAATGCTTTGCGGGAGATGAAATACGGAGCGCGGATGCCGTGCAGGTCTGAGGGTTCGCCGACCTGTTCGAAGCGGATTCCGGCAAAACGAAGGTGACGCGCGAGTCGCGGTTCCATCATCGCGTATACGCCGGTTGCGCCATCGGCCAGGCCGACGGCGGATGCCCCGAGATACAGTCCCAGGGCGATGTGTGGAAATCGGCGCCGTTCGTCCTGGGTCCACTCGAATAGCTGGGGGCCATGGCCGTCCGGGTTCGTCTGTTCGCCGGTGCGGCGGCGGAATTCGCTGCGCAGTGCCAGGCGGGAGATTTCGCCGTAGCTTCCGACCGGCAGGCGGTCGGGGCGCAGTGGGCCATCGAAGAGTGTGTCGTGGCAATGGCTGACCAGCGGAATCGGCGGCTCGAGGTCCGAGTCGTGCGTCATCACCATGCGCACGGTACCGGCATAGGCGCCGCTGCGTTTGTGCAGTAAAAGGCAGTGTCGCGAGGCGTCGTCGTAGACATCGCGCTCGAGCTGGTCGGGGAAATTATCGGCCGATTCCCAGCCCAGCTCCCGGCAGTAGACGTCGTAGCGCAGGCGGAAGACCTCTTTGCGAAGCTCGTCGGTATCTGCCAATGTTATGGAGAAAAATTCGCGGTAAGGCTCGACGAGATCCATTCTCGACAAATGCCAGAGTTTTGCGATTTTTGAGATCGGATTCGCTATTTGCACGACTTTCGTGTCTAGAATCGGGAAGCGGTTGCCTTTTTAGCGGAAGCAGGGCGGCTTACTTGAGTTTTGGTGCTGAGAATAATGATGCCAACGGAGTCATGAATGTTCGATGAGACATTTCGTGTCTGCTTTGCCGACACGCCGTTTGGCGTCGTCCTGCATCAGCGGATCCGTTATCAGGTGTTCTGCCTGGACAAGGGATTTGAGGACCCGCAGGCGTTTTCTGCGGCCCAGGAGACCGACGCCTGGGACGACCAGTCGGCGCATTTCATCGTGCAGGACAAGAATTCACGTCAGTGGGTCGCAGCGACGCGCCTGGTGTTACCGAAGCCTGGTCGGCCGCTACCGGTCGACAGCCTGAACGTGTTCGATCGCAGCATTCTCGATGATCCCAACGAACGTGTCGGCGAGATTTCGCGCTTCTGCATCATCGGCAATCGTTCACTGGTCGAGGTGAACAGCCAACTCGAACCGGATCCCAACTCGCTGGAGGCCTGGGGTATCGGTGCAATCGGCAGGAAACAGCAGTTCGAGGTGACCCTGGGAATGATCCGGGCCGCCGGCATCTATGCGCTGAAGCGTAAGATCAATTACTGCATCATGTTGATCACCGATGCATTCGCCCGCATGCTGCGCACGCTGGGTGTGGTATTACGGCAGGCCGGGCCGGCCACGGAATACCGCGGGATGCGCACGGCCTACCTGGTCGACATGCGCGAGAGCGTGGTGTCGATGGCGAAAAAATCGTCGGCCGTGCGCGATCTGTTCAAGAGATCGAAGCATGCCTATGTCCGCATTTCGTCGGTTGCCCTGGATGACACCATCGACTGTATCAGCGAATACACGCCGGACCATTCATTGTTCAACGAGACGATCTTCCGCGAGACCGTGCTGTTACCGGCGGAGCAGGACTCGGATCTGAGCCATCGCGTGCGACGACAGCCGGCGCAGTAGCTGTGTCACCGGGTCACCGCCTTCCCGGCAGTCCCATCTCGCTGATCTTCACCTTCCATTCCTTCGGCCCCGTCTCGTGCACCGATTCGCCCTGTGAATCGACCGCGACCGTGACCGGCATGTCCTCTACCTCGAACTCGTAGATCGCCTCCATCCCCAGGTCTTCGAACGCCACGACACGGGCTGCGCGGATGGCCTGTGACACCAGGTAGGCGGCACCGCCGACCGCCATCAGGTAGGCGGCCTTGTGTTTGCGGATCGCTTCAATTGCGACCGGGCCACGTTCGGCCTTGCCGACCATACCGATCAGGCCGGTCTGCGAGAGCATCATGTCGGTGAACTTGTCCATGCGCGTGGCCGTCGTCGGGCCCGCCGGGCCAACCGCTTCGTCACGTACCGGATCGACCGGGCCGACGTAGTAGATCAGGCGGTTGCTGAAGTCCACGCCTTCGGGCAGACCCTGGCCGCTCTCGAGCAGTTCCTGGATGCGCTTGTGCGCGGCGTCGCGCCCGGTCAGCAGCTTGCCGCGGAGCAGCAGTCGGTCGCCCGGTTTCCAGCTCTGTACCTGGTCGCGGGTGAGGCTGTCGAGATCGACCCGTTTGGCCGATTCGCTGACCTGCCAGGTCACGTCCGGCCAGTCCGCCAGCTTCGGCGGTGTCAGCACGGCCGGGCCGTTGCCGTCGAGGTGGAACTCGATGTGCCGGGTGGCGGCACAGTTCGGGATCATGCCGATCGGCAGCGAGGCGGCATGGGTCGGGTATTCGAGAATCTTCACATCGACCACCGTGGTCAGGCCGCCCAGGCCCTGCGCACCGATGCCGAGCGCATTGACCCGGTTGAAGATCTCGATCCGCAGTTCCTCGATCGGGTTTTTTGGACCACTCGCCTTCAACTCGTCCATGTCGATTGGCGCCATCAGTGATTCCTTGGCCAGCAGCATGGCCTTCTCGGCCGTGCCGCCGATGCCGATGCCGAGCACCCCGGGCGGGCACCAGCCTGCGCCCATGGTCGGCAGGGTCTTTTCGACCCACTCGACCAGGCTGTCACTCGGGTTGAGTATCGTGAACTTGGATTTGTTTTCCGAGCCGCCGCCCTTGGCCGCCAGTGCGACCTCCAGCCTGTTACCAGGCACGATATCGGTGTAGATGATCGCCGGCGTGTTGTCGCGGGTGTTGATCCTTTCGCCGATCGGTGGCGACACCATCGACGCGCGCAGCTTGT
>JAGRHE010000088.1 GCA_020445165.1 Gammaproteobacteria bacterium | reverse complement strand
TCGACAGACTGCCGCTGCCGGTCGGCGCCTCGTTGACGTCGGTCACGGTGACATTGATCGTCTGGGTATCAGTAAATCCCTTACCGTCGGTCGCCTGGACTACCACCTGGTAGACGTTGTTGGATCCGACATCGGTCGGATTCTCAAAATCAGGTGCCGATGCAAAGGTCAGCACACCAGAACCGGAATGGATAGTGAACTTCGCCGCATCATCTCCACCGGCGATGCTGTAAGTGATCGAATCAGTCTGCGTATCGGACGCGGACACCGTCGTCACCGCTGTGGTGTTTTCCGCGACATTGATGCTGGCCGTCCCACCGCCACCGTTACTGGTGATATAGGGATTCTCGGCGACCAGTTCCCATAGCAGTTCCATGCCATCACCACCGGCACCTTCGTTACCGGAGGCATCGAACGTAAACGTCAGCGTGGTGAACGTACCGTTTACCTGGATGGAACCGGCAGCGGTGCCGGTCGCGGAGTTCGCACTTGCTTCCGGATTGCTCGTCGTTGAGACACCCGGCGTGCGTTGGAAAGTGTTGCTGGTAACGTCCAGATGGTTGACACCGGCAAGCTTGGTCAACGTGGCGCCCGGCGTCGTGACGGTCCATAGCGACGAGTTCGATGTGCTGCTGTCGTATCCGCCGAGCTTATCGGCATGCAAAATCGGATTCACGACCGCGCGATCAAACGTAAACGTGATCGTAACAGTCCCCGCGTCGCCGCTGGCTGGCGTCGTTCCCGGCAATTCCGGTGTATCGTCCCAAAGGATCTCGGCATACAGCGAAGTTGCGCCCTGAACGTCGGCATTGCTGAAGAATGCGTTGGTGGTCATGTTCTGGTTGACCGCGTTCTGTACATCGGTGCCGGCGGGCAGGGTGAACGCCATCGTCACGCCGACCGGATTGGCACCACCGGTGGTCGTCGTATAAGGCCCGGTACCACTGATCGCCCAGTTCGTGGTCAGTGGATCGGTGGCCAGCGTTCCGGTCCAATCCGACTGAGCCGAGGCAGTGACCGCCAGTGATGCTTCCACATCGCCGGCACGGTACTCCAGGTCCCAGTCGGCACCCTGTTCAGCGTTACCGGTCAGATCATCGGACGCCGCAACATCGGCACGCGTGATCGCGGCCAGGCTGTCGATCAGCTGCTGCCCATCGACAGTGGACGCAACATCGCAGCCGTATACCAGGATGTCGCCATTTGCATTCAATGCCCCGCCCCACCCGGCGAAAGACGCAGAGTCACTCTGCAAGCGCTCCAGGTCGATGACGTCGCCGACCACAACGATGGCGGCTTCCTGTCCGTGAGTCAGCAGGTGAATGGCATCGAGGTCGCGGTAAGCAAGCAGTGCATCGCTGATCTGCTCGATCCCCGAACGTTCGGCATCGAGAACCAGGACATCGATCTGACGGCTGTCATCGACACCGGTATACACCTCCGCCAGTAATTGTTCGTAATCCGGCACGGCGGGGTCGACGATAACGAGCTCCTGCCTCCCCCCCTCTCTCGCATCGAGGCTCTGGTCAGGAACGAAAGGATAGGAATCAGCGTCGGCGGACTCGTGATGATCGGCAGCCTGCTGTGCAAACGCGGCGCGCGCATTCTCCAGCACCTGTTCGACATCGACCTCGGCAAGGTCATCGACCGCGGGCATCAGGGAATCGGCGCCGGGGAAATCCGCAGACAACAGAATTCGCGGTTCGAGAAACTCTATCAGCGGCGAGGCACGAGCCCTGTTCAAAGATTTGCCGGGGCGTTTGCGCACGCCTGTTCCCCATGTCCCGTTAGATGTCTGAGAACCGCATTCCTGTTCGGGAAACATCGGTCCGCGCCTTCGAGGGGTATCGGCTGAAGTGCCAGGTCGTTTAGCAGAATTGGATTCAGACCATGGCCGACGAACCGGTCATCGGATGGTTCATGGAGTGCGTCAGTGTCCGGCCTGGCTGACGAGTTGCTCGCAGCGTGCAGGTTTGCTCGCCGGGAGTTCGGCCAGATGTCGCGACAGCGATTCATCCGCCTCACCGCTTACCGTCAACTGATAGCGCGTAACCGGCTGCGTCCAGGCGAGGATATCCGCGTCGATCCCCTTCGACTCGAGGTCAGCGACGCGCTTGGTCGCACTGCGTTCGTCGTTGTAGAGACCAAGATTCACCCGATACGGGAGACGCCTGCCCGGCGCGACGAAGAAGTCCTTGATGCCCGCCTGCTTCAGACGTGTAACGAAGGCATCGGCATGGCTGTGCTCGTTGAACCAACGTGATACCACGCGCAAACCGCGCTGTTCACTTTCCTCGTGCGATTCGATCCGGGTGACGAGCCCCAACTGCTCGAGCTCACGCGCCACTTTTCCGGCAGCGGTTTTCGACGCATAGGGTCCACTGCGCAGGCAGACCGGCTCGGTCACCGGGCCGGGCATCACCGCTTCGGCAACCTGTGCAGCTGCCACGTCCGCCGGCACGGCTGCGACCTCATCCGTTTCCGCGCTGACTTCAGCCTCGTCGATCCGCAGCGGCGTTGCCAGCTTATCTTCAACCGCTGCGTGGCCTGAGTCTGCCGTATCCGGCACACTTGTCAGCGTGTCCGCCGCCTCACTCGACACATTCTCGATGACCTCGACGGCGGCATTATCCGGCTTCGCGGGTATCTCAGATGTCACAGTGTCCGGCTGCTCAAGTGTGGCGACCGGGGGCTCGGTGACGGGAGAGAACGCCAGCCGGCAGCGCAGTCCGGCGGGTACGCGGTATTCCGGATTGGGAAGCACCAGTCGCACACCGTAAGTGCCACTGGCCACATCGGCAACCCGGTCAACCCGACTGACCTGTGCCTGCCAACGCTGATCACCGACCGCATCAGACCACACCTCGGCCTCCATCCCCGGCCGTACTTCGCCCAACCGCTCGACCGGGACGAACACCTCGATGAACAACGGGTCCAGTTGCGCAACCCGAAGTACCGGCTGTTCGTCGACGTATTCGCCGATGGTCTTGAAGCGTTCCATGACCACGCCCGAAATCGGGCTCTTTATACTTCGCCTCTTCAAGACCTGTTCAGCACGCCGCAACTCGAGAACGGCCAGTTCCTTGTTGTCCCTGGCCTGACGCAGCTGGATGTCGGCCAGACGCGCCTCTGTCTTGCGCTCGTCCCTGTCATTGGTCGATATCACCTTGCGCGCGAAGAGGTCTTCCGAGCGCGCGTGCTGGCGCTGGCCGAACGCCGCGTTCACACGCCTCAATTCGATCTCCGTGTCCTTTTCGGCTCGCACCTGGGCGAGATCACGAGCAGCGATCTCGACACCGGACTCGAGCTCGGCCACCACCTGGCCGGCTTCGACATGGTCCGATCGGTCAACCATGACCCGGTCAATGATACCGGGGACACCGCTGCCCAGATCGGCCACCACGCTTGGATTGATGACGCAATCGAGCACGCTGTCGGCATCCTGCTCTGCATGCAGACCCGGGCTGCAACACGCAAAACAAGCCAGAATTACGGCCGGAATCAGTCGTTTTTTTTCTGCCTGACGCAAGTGGGTACTCGGAATCAAATTATGGGGTCGATGGTTACTGCGAATTAACATCGGCCGCGGTGACGCAACCTTTATCAGCTGTGAGAACTTTCTCAGGTCTGCAGACGGCTCAGGAGAAGTTGACGAAAACCACGCGACCACTGCTGCCAAAGGGGCTCACTGCCATACTCGAGACGCACGTGGACGCGTTCACCGATGCCGGCAACGGCACTGCCGCGCGGCAACTCCAGCTCGATCTGGAACACGTTCTCGGCCGCGGTGCGGCCTTGCGGATCATGCATGTCGACTGTCACGTCGCCACCGGCGGCCGCACCCAGGGCCATGCTCGGCAGTTCGGTTGAACCGGCCGGAACCTCGCGCGCCAGGCGTGCCGTAATTGCCTCCCCGAGACGGTTCTCCAGCATTACGCTTGCCTCGGTCGGCCTGCTGCGCAACAGGCCGATCTCGTCCTGTTCGATGACGGCACGCACCAGGGGGGCACCATCGGTCAACAGGTATCCGACCAGCTCACCCTGCCGCAGCAACCTGCCCTGCATCTGGTGCGGGTCGACCGGGAAGAAACGGCCTGCGGTCGCACTGCGCAACGTGAGTTGTTCGATCTGCTGCTCGACGTGCGCCAACTCACCCCGGACCGCAGTGATGTCATCGACGACCATGGCTGCGCGCACACGGCTCACGGTACGCTGCGCCGCATGCTCGTTGCTCAACTCCTGCAGTCGCGCGGAAAGCACCTGCCTGCGGGTTCGCAACTGGGGGTCGTCCAGGCGAAACAGAATGTCACCAGCCGCCACCGGTTGCCCGGCAGCAACCTGGATGTCGACCACGAATCCTTCGGTGGCTGCGACCACCCGGGCATCTTCGGCTGGCCAAACGACTCCCTGCACCCGGGTCACCAATGGCGCCTGCAGGTTGAGCAGACCGGCCATGACCAGCAACAGAACGGCAACTGTGGCGAAGCCGCGCGCGCGGCGCGCTTCCAGACGCGGGCTCGTGGTAATGAACCTGATCGACAGGAACAGAGGACGCAACAGCTGCATCGAGATCGTCCACAGCGCCAGGACCACGCCGACAACCAGGAACTCACTCGCCAGGTAGAGTGCGATACCGACCATCACCGTCAGACGGTAGATGGGCGCCAACAAGCCGTAAACGGCAAACCAGGCCGTCTCACCCTTTGCCGTGACCGGTGAGCGCACATCGGCGATACCAAGCACATATCTCTGGATCAGATAGAGATAGAAACGACTGGAACGTACCGCGAGACTGGGTATCTCGACCAGGTCCTCGAGAACATAGTAGCCATCGAAGCGCAACAGCGGATTACCGTTGAAGAACAGAGTCGAAATGCTGCCGATCAGCGCGACGTTCAACATCACATCGCGGAACAGGCCGGGTTCGACCACCAACCAGGTGATGAAGGCCAGCGCGGCGAGGAAAAGCTCGACCATGATACCGGCCGCCCCGACAATAGCCCGTCGGCGCTTGTCACGCAGTGCCCAGGACGCCGATGCATCGACATAGGGGACCGGCATAAAGACCAGCAGGCTTATGCCGGTTTCGTGCACCTCCCCGCCCCAGACCTTAACCGCCAGACCGTGCCCGAGTTCGTGCAAGACCTTGATGACCGGATACAACAGCCAGAACATCAACAGCTCACCGGTGCTCAGCGTTTTGTCTTCGAGAGCCGTAACCAGTTGTTCGAACTCCGCCAGCGCCAGCAGGCCGGCACCGACAACCACTGCCAGCCAGAACGCAAGGCCAGCCCAGGAAAACATCCAGCGTACGGCGGGTAGCATGGCCGTCAGCATGCGATCCGGATCGAACAGCCGTATGCGCAGCGCAAGTGGATTGCTCAGTGCTCGCTGGCGACGGAAGCGTTGGGTCTTCTGGAAGCGCTCCAGCGCATCCTGGGCACCAAGCGGCAGGCCGCCGCGCAACACCTCGGCGCCATGAAGCTGGGCGAGAATCTGCATGACCTCTTCGGTAGTCAGAACAGCGAGGTCAGCACGTCCTTCGTTGGACAGCTCGAGTACTTCCTGCACGCTGAGATCGCCGTCGAGGCGCCCCAGGAACTCGTATGCTGCAGCGTTGAAGCGCAGAAAGCGACCGGACGCCTTATCATGCAACAGGTACCAGCGCTCGCCGCGGTAGTCCTGGACCAGGATTTCGACACCGTGGCGCAATCGGGGCCGCAGGTCTGCTACCTGCTGCCAGAGACTGTCGGCGGACGGTGCTTGCTCCACGGCAGACATCGCCGGTCAGAATCCCAACGACCACAGCCAGAAGCGGATCCGATCGAGTAGCTCATCGCTCCATGCATGCAGCAGACTGGTCTGCCCGGTCACCACCTTGGCCACACCTTGCATACCGGGGCGCAAGACGTCCGACTGCACGACCAGTTCGGCTTCGACGCGGAAGTGATTGCCTGCCTGGTCGGCCGAGGCCAGTGGCACGATCCGGCTCAACGAGAAATCCAGCGTCCGATCCGGCAGACCGGACAACCGCAATCGCCCTTGCTGGCCGACCGCCAGCCCCGCGATGTCGCGTTCATCAACCTGAATTGCGACACGGTAGTCGCCGGTTGGGACGATTTCGAACAGCAACTGGCCACGTTCCAGCGGAGCACCTATGGCACGACTCAGGTCGCCGCTGACCAATGTACCGGCGAACGGCGCCCGCAACCTGGTGCGCTGCAACTGGTCGGCAACCAGCTTGAGCTGTGCCTCCGATTGCGCCATCCGCGCCTGGGCGACGCTGATCTTGGCACGATCGCGGGCACCCAGCGCCTCTTGGTATTCCTTGGCGTTCTTGTCGTATTCGCTCTGCCATTTCTGCTGTTCGAGGAGCAGTTCGCGATCATCGATCGTCGCCAGCAGCTGATCCTGCTCAACGTGATCACCCGCGCGTGCGCTGGCTGCAAGCAGGTAACCCTTGACCGGGGCGACGATAGCCTGCTGGGTGACACCTTCAACCGCTGCGTCGGCAGTCACAAGACGGTCCGTCTGAATCAGGTTCGCAGCCACCAGAATAGTCAGCAGGCCAATCAAGCCGAGCTTCAGCTTGAGCCGGCCGGCGCCGAACAGGCGCCGCGTTGACGCATGCAATGCACTACCTGCACGGTGCCAAAGCGAACGCGTGTCACGCTGTTTCAGGGCGACTACCGGTGCCAGCTGCCCCATCAGGTCGGCAAGGCGGGCAGTCAAGGTGGAATCGAGCAGTTCTTCATCGTCCCAGAATAGAGTGACGGCACCGACCGTATGATCTTCGGTACAGACCGGTATCGAGCAGACAGCGCGAACACCGGCGTGTTCCAACAACCGCTTGTGTGCCCGGCTCAGGCCGTGCCCATCGCTCAGGCGGCGTGGTTCGGACACCGGCTCGTCCTGGTCGACGCATTCCTCCATCGCGGCCTGCACCTGGGTCGCCAGGGTCATGCGACGATCGAAGTCCAGCTGGTCGGAGAAGGCGTTGATCTGGACCTGCATACCTCGCGTGAGGCCGAGCGCCACGCGGGTACACCCGAAGCGTTCGGCAAGCAGGTTGCAAAGACGGTAGCCGACCACTGGCAAGGGCGCATCATCGGCGATCAGCGAAACGGCTTGCAGCGTGATCCGCGTGTCGCCACGCCGGTCGGTATGCAGCCCGAGCAGCGTCTTTTCCAGCCAGGCGGCGCCCCAATCCAGCAGTTGCAAAACCGCCTGCCGCTGGGCTTCGGCCCGAATCTCGAGAATCAGCACGACCACACCGAGCACGCGCTCGGCCACCGTCACCGGAAAGGCGACGAAATCGCGCACCTCACCGCTCGCGTGCAGGTCATCGGCGGCCTTGTGCAGGACGCTGCGGCCGGCCTCGACCGCCTTGGACGCATAGCTCGAAGCCGTATCGGAAACGACCTGTCCCACCGGCCAGGTCGCGGCCACCTGCAATTTCGCGGCACGCGCCTCGACCGGAACATAAACGTAGCCGTAATGCACGCCGGCAATCATCCGGCACTGCCAATCGAGCCAATGTTCGACCGCATTGCGCACCGAGCGACTGATCTCGGGCATGCGTGCAACCGAAGCACGCACCGACTCCGCAGCGCCAGCCTGAGGCGCCGCGTTGGTCGCGGGGTCTCGGTGTAATGCAACAGGTTCTGGCGCAGCCTGGGCGGTCATTGGGCCTCGGGTCACTCACGTGGGCTCTGAGTGATAGCGGCAAACCACCTTGGTTCTTTACGCGGCAGGCCTGGTGAGCCTAGTGGAGAGTTCTGTAACACTCAGAGCCACTTTGCGAGCGCGAATCAAGGTTCGTTTAGCAGGCAATGGCCGCCCCCTTGGCAAGAAACGCAACACAGAGTCGCGCTCGCACAGCGGCTCCCGAAGGGCCGCGGCAGATGCTTGGGACTCCTCCAAGGTTGGCAGCTGACCGCTTGTGCCGAGCGCTTTGCCTGGGAGTTGCATGGCACCGGCTATAGCCGCCCCTACGATGCTGAGTGGGCGTGGGTTGGGAAGCCCATTCGCCCGGGAGTCCGGCGAACCGAGCCTCGCTACGCCGAGATACCGCTGGGTACCGGTCAGTGGCGACTGGAAAGGCTCTCGACGACCTCGACGACCTCGTGCGCCCCCTGCTTGATCTGGCTGATCGCGGCGCCGGCATCGTTGGCAAGGGTCACGCCGTCTTCGACGCCCGACAATGTATTGAACATGCTTTCGATGACGGTCTCACTGCGTTTCTGAATCGAGTCGATCATGTCCGAGATCTTCGACGTCGATGCCGATGTGCGTACCGCCAATGACCGGACCTCGTCGGCTACCACGGCAAATCCACGACCGCTATCACCGGCGCGTGCGGCTTCAATCGCCGCATTCAGGGCCAGCAGGTTGGTCTGATCGGCGATTTCCCGGATGGCATTGACAATGTAGGTGATCTCCGCGGTCTCGGCACCCAACTGCTCGACCTGCGACGACGACCCCCGTACCTGGTCTGCGATCGTACGCATCTTGTCGACCGTCTTCAGAATGATGCCCTCGCCATCGGACGAGAGTACCTGGGTGTTCTGCGAAATATCGTATGCCAGGCGCGCCGTGCGCTGTTCCTCTTCCATGCGGTTGACCCTGTCCGTGATATCGGTGGCGAACTTGATTACGCGGTAAGGCTTGCCGCTGTCGTTGAGTACCGGGTTGTAGGTGGCCTCCAGCCAGATGACGCGCCCACCTTTCGCCAACCGCATGTAGCGGTCAGCGAAGAACTCGCCGCGATTCAGTCGCTTCCAAAACTCCTTGTACTCGTGGCTTCGCGCGTACTCGTCGTCGCAGAAGATGCGATGATGCTGACCGCGAACCTCATCGAGATCGTAGCCCGTCACGGCCAGAAAATTCGGGTTTGCGTGTGTGACGATACCGTTCAGGTCAAATTCGATGACGGCCATCGAGCGATTGATCGAATCGACCAGATCAGTCGTGCGTCTGGCCTCGTGAACACGCTCGGTGACATCTGCCGCAATCTTGACTACACGCGTGACAGCACCATTGTCGTCCTCGACCGGGAAATAAGTTGCCTCCAACCAGATTTCGTGACCGTCCTTGTGCCGGCGTCGAAACTGGCCACTGAGCATCTCGCCACTACGCAGTCGGCGCCAGAAATCCGCATATTCGGGACTGCTAGCGTAGTCGGTGTGACAAAGCGTGCGATGGTGCGCGCCGCATATTTCGGCCACCTCGTAGCCTGTGGTTTCGCGAAACTTCTGGTTGACATCGAGGATTTTGCCGTCGATCGAGAACTCGATGAATGCAACCGAACGCAACATCGCTTCGCGCATGTGACGCAACGAAGCCAGCTCCTGTTTCAGCTGCGTGATCTCGATTTCCAGCCGTCTTCTTCCAAACATCACGTCAAATCCCTGAGTACGCGAAAACACCCGGATGGTTGGGCGAAACCTTCAGATACGCGGAATTAGCGGCAGACAGGCGCGATTGCTTGAGGTGATCGAGACGAATTCACCCTGCGCATGCCCTGGGGCGAAAAGCAGCGAGGGGTAGGCGATTGCGCCATAACGCGTAAAAAAAACCCGCGGTGCCTGAAGCATCGCGGGTGGCAATGGTCAGATGCTCGAATTGTCAGTCGAACGGGTGCCGCAGAACGATCGTTTCGTCCCGATCCGGGCCGGTCGAGATGATATCGATCGGCGTTTCGCACAGCGCCTCGACCTTTTCCAGGTAGTTGCGGGCGGCCTGTGGCAAATCGTCACGCGACTTCACGCCAACGGTGGATTCGCGCCAACCCGGCATCTCGATCAGGACCGGCTCACACTTCTCGAAACGATCGGCACCAACCGGCGGCGTATCCACTTCGCGACCATCGAGTTTGTACGCAACGCAGATCTTGACCGTGTCCAACCCATCGAGGACGTCCAGCTTGGTGATGCACAGGCCGGTGACGCTGTTGATCTGCAGCGATCGCTTGAGGGCAACGGTATCCAGCCAGCCGCAGCGGCGCTTGCGACCGGTTGTGGCACCGAACTCATGTCCTTTTACTCCCAGGTGCTCACCGTCATCGTCAAACAGCTCGGTCGGGAACGGACCGGATCCGACGCGTGTGGTGTAGGCCTTGACGATGCCGAGCACGTAATCGATATCGCGAGGTCCAACCCCGGTACCGGTCGATGCACCGCCGGCCGTGGTGTTGGACGATGTCACGTAGGGATAGGTGCCGTGGTCAATATCGAGCAACGCCCCCTGGGCGCCCTCGAACATCACGCTGCGCCCCTGGCGCCGCAGGTCGTTCAGCACGCCCGGCACATCGGCGATCATCGGCCGTATTTGTTCGGCCTGGGCCAGCGCTTCATCCAGCACCTGCTGGTAGTCAACGGTTTCGAACTTGAAATAGTGCTCGAGCGCGAAGTTGTGATAATCCATCACCTCGCGCAGACGCTCGCGAAAATGCGGCTCGTCGAGCATTTCTCCCAGCCGGATGACACGACGCGACACCTTGTCCTCGTCACACGGGCCG
>JAGRHE010000087.1 GCA_020445165.1 Gammaproteobacteria bacterium | reverse complement strand
AGCAGAAGACGCGGCGCAACATCACCGTATACATTGCCGCGACCATCGCCGGCGGGTACAGCGGCCGGGTGCTCAGCGCGATCCTGACCGACCTGTTCGACTGGCAGGCAGCATTCCTGTTCTGGGCCGTCGCCGCCATGCTCGCGACCCTGCTCACCACCCGGCTGGACCGGGACCCGCGCCTGCGCCTGGGCAAGGTGAAACTGGCCGAGATCCGTACCCTCGCGCAGAGACCGGTCTATGCCGAGGGCCTGGCCAGTGCCTTTCTGCTGTTCTTCATATTCGCCGCGATGCTCAACTTTCTGCCGTTTCACATGCGCGACAACGATCCGCAGATCTCGCAGAGCCAGATCGGCTTCGTGTACACCGGCTACCTGGTCGGCATCGTCATTTCGCTCGCGTCACTGCGGCTGGTAAAGCGCCTGGGCGGCGAGCGTCGCACCCTGGTGATCGGCAGCCTGGTCTATCTGGCCGGCACGGCAGCATTCGCACTGCCCGGCAATCACCTCGCGTATTTCTCGATGCTGCTGTTCGCGGCCGGGATGTTCACCCTGCACAGCGTGTTGTCGGCCTTCCTCAACCACCTGGAAAGTGAACGCAAGGGCCTGGTCAACGGTCTCTACGTTTCCGCCTACTACACGGGTGGCGCACTGGGCTCTTATCTGCCCGGTTTTCTTTACCTGGGTTGGGGCTGGCATGCCTTCATCGCCCTGCTGCTGTTGCTCGGCGTGGCACTCACGATCCTGAGCCTGCTGTTGCGGCATGCTCCGGAATCGACGACTTCGACCTAGGGAGCCGGACTGACGTGCAATGGACAAACAGCCCGACCGGCAATGGCTTGTCCAGACAAAGGGCTCGACAACGACAACCGCAGGTACGGGTGTGTGCCGTACCGGATCCCCGGTTTGGCTGTCGTCGTGGATGCGAAGGCAGGACAAAGCTTGCACTGACCGACTCCGGCATCAGGAAAAATCCGGGGCCGGGATCACAGGAAATGTATTCGTCGCTGGGGATCGAAGGGATCCGCAAGTAAATCGACCAACGCCCGCCGTGAGGCTGGCTGCGGGTCACATCGTCTGCCTGTTCAAGCGGGTGGCAGAAATGCCGACTATGCTCTCAAGGGTCAGACTGTCATCCGGATACCATGCAAGGCAACGCGCTTCGACGCCGAATTCCATTTTCCCGGTCCGCCATGCTTTCGCTCGCCGCATGCGTGATGCTTGGCGGTTGCTTATCGCGCTCGACCATTCCTGCGCCGGTTGGCGGCAGCTATTTGGCACAAGCCAGCGCGCCGGTTTCAGCACAACGAGCCAACCTGATAAGGGTAACGGCTCGCCAGATTGGCACACCGTATCAGTACGGCGGCAACGGCCGCCGCGGCTTCGATTGCAGCGGATTGGTTCAGTACGTGCATCGCGCGGTCGGTATCGACGTGCCGCGAACAGCGGACGAACAATGGCGACACTCACGAACGCCACGGCGCCGGCACCTGGTACCGGGTGACCTGGTGTTCTTCGCCATCGACGGCAGCAAGACCAGCCATGTCGGTGTGTACGAAGGTGGCGGCCGCTTCATCCACGCACCATCGAGCGGCAAGCGCGTCAGTCGCGCTTCGCTCGACAACCCCTACTGGCGAGAGCGCATGGTCGGTGCGCGCACATTTCTGTGACGATCGTGGCCGACGCGTCTGGTCCGCAAGGACGCGACAAACGGTGCCAGACGCCGGCGGAACGCAATGGCGGCGCAAGCTGCAGCATGCACAACGGGGTCGAGGTTTCCTGTGACTGCTGCTCGTGTGAGGCGGAACCTTACTGGCTGGAGGGTATGCGCGAGTACACACCCGATGAGGAAGGCGCCGCGTCGCCTGCTTGACGACACGGCGCGGCAGAGCACTTACCAGGTCTTGGGCGGAACGCGGATCTTCTGCCCGGGATAGATCAGGTCCGGATCCTTGATCACTTCGCGGTTGGCCTCGAACAGCTTGGGGTAGTCCATCGCGTTGCCGTAGTACTTCTTGGCGATCTTGGACAGCGAATCGCCGGACACGATCGTGTAGTACTCGACTTCGGGCGCCGGTGCCGGCGCATCGACGGCGTCGATCTTGACCTCGCTGACACCCTGTACGTTGCCGGCTATCAACACGGTCTTTTCCAATGCCTCGGCGGTAGCCGCCTTGCCGCCCAGGTGTACGACGCCATCTTCGTACTTGACGTCGAGATCTTCGATACCGGGGTTGGCGGCAACGATACTGTCTTTGATCTTCTCGGCGGGATCATCGTCACCACCGAACAGTTTCTTGCCAAGGTCCTTGGCGAAATCGAACAGGCCCATGGGTGTGCTCCTCTGCTTGTGAGTTGTTTTCAGCGGGTACGCGCCCGGCGCCCCGAACCGGATTCTAACCGCACCAGGCCGGTAATACCCGCGGGCGCTATTTCGCAATGAATCCGGCGAAGTGCCGGCCCACTGCAACATGCTTGTCCGCATACGCCGTACCGACGCGCTGGATGTCGGGTATGTTGTCGACGCTGTCCATCTCGCGCATGGCATCGGCGCTGACCTTGCCGAGACCGAGTTTGCGCAGGCCGGTCGCGGTCACATCGGGGTTGTAACGCACGTAGGCGAAGTGCCGCCGATCGTCTTTGCCCCATTGCGATTTCTTCACCGCCAGATCGCCGATCTCGCGATCGATCACATCACCGAAGCGACATTCGCCGGTGATGCGACAACTCATGTCCCAACCATCGGCCGCGGCATTCATCAATGCCGAGGGGATGTTCTTGGCATGATCCAGCAGCCACAGGTCACCCTCGCTCAGGCTCGGCCGGTCGTTCGGGCTGCGCCCGGTGCCTACGGAGACGACCAGCATCTTGTCCGCGCCCGTCTCCCAGTTGATACCGTAGGGAGCTGCGGTCGCCATCTGGTAGGCCAGGTAGGCCGGGTTGTTGTAGGTGGTCACACCACCATCGACGAAGATGAAGCTGTACGGATTGTCCGAGCCTTCGCCCAAAGTGACCACCTCGGGCGGGAAAAAGGTCGGTGCAGCCGTGCTCGCCCGCACCAGCTGCCACAAAGGCAGGCGCAGGTTGCAATCAGCGCGATCCGGCTGGTTGTACTTGGCATAGGGGTTGTTGCTGATCGGCCAGGGCGAGTCGGTGGTGTGATTGCGCATCACCATCATCAACAGGGTACGTAGCTTCTCGTCACCCAGCGTTGCCTTCGGTTTACGCCGGCCGGACGGCGCCGGGTAACCGAGTGCCTTGTCGAGTTCCTCCTGTAGCTTCTTCGCCAGTGGCTCGTCGTTGTAGCTGTAGCGCAGGCGCTTGAGCAGCGATGCCTTGTCGAACATCTGCTGACCACTGTCGACGTAGAACTTGCGGATCTCGTCGATCGACATACCGCACGCGATGCAGGCCGCGATGATCGCACCGGTGCTCGTGCCGCAGGTGAAGTCGAACCAGTCGGCCAGCACCAGGCTGGGGTCGCCGGTCTGCTCGCGCAGTTGTGCCTCGATCGCAGCCAGGATCTCGACGGTCATCAGTCCGAGTATTCCGCCGCCGTCACAGGCCAGAATCTTCTTGGGTCCATCCGCCTCGATCCGCTGGCGCAGATTCTTTTGCATCACATTCCCCTCCCCGATGGTTCGATTCTTTATTGGTCAAAGTGCGCGCGTATCGATCCAGTGCACCTGCCCGGTACGCTTGGCCACCTCGTCGTACATATGTGCCGTACCTCCCGGCCCGTCGCCACCACCGCCGTTCCAGAGACAGACGAAGTGCACCTTGTCGACACCCCAGGCGAGCGCGGTATACAGCAGCCACAGATTACACCGCTCGTAGGCGTAGCCTTTGCCTGCATGCGCAGGCGCAGGTCCGAGTTCCTGCGGAGCTGACATGATCGGATTGTCGAGCGCGGCACGCACATCGAGGTAACGCTGCCTCCAGTGCTCGCCGCAACGCACCACCGACCGCAGTATGAAGTCAGGTTCATTGAACGGCTGCAACCAGGTCATACGTACCTTGCGCGCCACGCAGGCCTCGGCAAACAACAGATCGCCTCCACATGCGCCCTGTGTCAATGCAAGATCTTCCGGACCGGCACCCAACTCGTCGAGCCGCTGCGCAATCTGCTGCGCCGCGCGTTCGACATGGCGCTCAGGAAAGCGTTCCTGCTCGCGATCGGCGGCATCCACCATGTGACCGCTGAACAGCAGGACACGTCGGGGCTCCCATTCGCGGCCCGGGATCGGCAAGCGGGCGATTGCACGTTCGAGTACGGCCAGACCCGCATCCGTACGCTCCACGGCAAATCCCAGGTCGCGCAACAGGCGCAACTGATCACGGCAGGAATCGAGCGCGAACCAGTTGTCACGGTTTATCGCAACCGCATCCTGGTAAGCCCGGCGGGCAGTGTCGACCGATCCAGCCAGAACCTCGAGGTCACCCATCGAGGCACGCGCCCAGAACAACCCCTCCGGATCGTTCTCGCATTCGGCAGCAAAACGCACGGCACCGGCAAAGGTCGGCAGGCGATCATTGTACGAATCATCATCGGTCAGATGCCGGTACAAGTGCATCAGCGTCAGTGCATTGATGCCCGAGTAGTAGTGCTTCGGATCGCTGCGGAATGCCTTCTCGTAACAGCGGATCGCTTCGCGCAGACGGGCAACCTCGAATTGCGCGTCCTCCACGCGTTTGCTCGCATCGGCACCGGGCAGGTCCCAGCTGCTGACCCACGCATCCTTTTCAACCCGACCCAGCAAGGCCCAGGTCTCCGCATCGTCATCGTCCTGCTGCAGTATCGCGTGATAGTGACTGCGTGCCATCTCGATATCGAAACCACGCTCACCGCGTGCGGCCAGGCGCTGTATACAGATGCCTTTTTCGCGCATGCCTTCGACATTCTGCGGTTCGATCGCAAGCCCTTTCTCCAACTGCTCCAGCGCGAAACGGTAATGTCCGAGGCGGCGCAGGGCTCTGCCGGCACGGATCCAGGCCAGTGCTCGAAAAGCAGCCACTGGCGCCTCGTCGGCGAGCACAAGCATGTCGCCGACCCGCCCACGGCGCCGGGCATGCACCAGGCGTTGCTCCCACTGGTCATAGGCATCCCAGAACTCGCGCAGGCCGCCGACGCGCAGGCTGCGCCAATCGGGCTCGGTAAGACTCGGAATCAGTGCATACACCGGGCTGATCTTGCGCCCATGCCAGGATTCCATGGTTTTGCTGATCATGTCTGCGAGCAGGCGGATATCCTCCTCGCTTGTCGTCGGATCAGGGCCACCATCACGCAGTCGATAGCTGACCTTGCGGTCGGTATAGACGTCGAATGCCTTGCTCGCGCCACCACCTGATACCAGGACCACCCCGCGCGCGCGCAGTGCATGGCGCACGCCCAACTCGTACCAGACATTCGGGTTGTCGATGGTCAGGTCGACCACGACCAGGTCGGCGATCAGCAACTCCTGGAACATGTCGACCCGGATATCGCCGGCACGCAGTTCCTCGTCGGCACGGAACGCCATCAGGCCGGCGGCTTCGAGTGCCGGCTTGATCAACTCCTGGTAGACACGATTGAAGTCAACCGGCTCCCCATTCGGCCCGGGCTTGGTGCCGAATGGCATGGCGACGAATGCGTGTGGCTTGATGCTCAAGAAGCAGTCTCCCTGTTCGGACAACTGGACGCATGCATTGCCAGTGAGAATAGCACTGCCTCGAGCAACGCAGCGGCAGTCGATGGCGCTATCATGCGCGGCATGTACCGCTGGTTCATCCCTTTCCCGCGCGCCGAATCGTGCAGACGCAAGACCCTGTATCCAAATATCGTGGCATGCTGTCTTGCGGGCATGATCTCTTTTGACGCCCTCGCCCTGGCACAGCCGCCTTCCGACCTTGCCCGCCTGGCCCGCAGCCTGCACGACGCAGACCCCTTGCAACGCTTCGAGTTTGCCGATGCCCTGATCGAAGTGCTGCAACACAGCTACGAGGAGGAACTCGCGCTATCCAGCCATGCTCAGGCGACAACTGATGCACGTCGCGCCAAGCTGCTCAGCTGGCGTCGCGCCACACAGGTGCTGCTCGACCGGCTGTATGAAGCGCGGCTGCAGCTTGGCGAGGGAGCCGACGTGCTGATCAGAGTCGACGCACAGCACCAGGTGCTGCTGTTCATCAACGATGTCGCAGTTGCCTTTTCCACGCCCCGGCCGGGTACCGAGAAAGCGCTCGAGAATGCCGCAATCTCCCGTTACTGCGGCTTCAACGACTGCAGCTCGCTCGCCATCACCCCCGGCGAAATCGCAGCGGACAGGCCCGCGGGCACCTGGAGCCTGGGCGACCGTCGCTCACCGGGATATGAACTGAAAAACCGTTTCCGCTGCGCGTTTCGCGACCTGAGTGACCGCGGCGCCAAGCAGCTCGCGTGTGAAGCGGCAGGATCTGAAACGTCGACGCTTGTCGACGCCTTGCGGCAGATTGCGGACCGCGGACATGCCATTGATTGGCAGCGCCTGGCGACTGAGCGGCGAATCAATGGGCCCGATGTCACGCTCTTCCCACTGGGGGCCGGTAACGCGCTGCAGCTGACACTTCCCCATCTGGCGCGGCTCGACCGGAAAGGCTGGACGACCCTGATCGGCCAGTTGCCTGCCGTGATGCGGCAGATCGATCTGCCGGTGACGATGGAAGCTGCCGACCTGATCTTGGCGCCGTGACACCAGGCCGGCGATGCCGCATCTGACGTTCAAGGCCAGAAAACACCTGGCCCACTAGTTAGAGCGACGGCAATTCGCGTTACATTCCTCCAGACGCGCATCGCACTGGGCCATGCCGGGTCCGGCAGCTGTCTCACAATCGCCGGCCACTTCACGCATGCAGCGGGCATGCACGCCGGCACATTCGGACTCATGCGAGACAGGCCCGAGGAACATCTTGCTCGTGTCTGACATGCACGCCTGGAAGCGCGCCTCGCATTCCTCTTCGCCACGAGCGCGACAGTCCGGCCCCGGTTGCGGCCCGGTCGCCGAGGTACATGACTCGTAATCCTTCGCGCACGCCGCCAGGCAATTCGCCTGCCGGCGCGCGGCGTCGCCGGCGGATCGCCCCTCATCTGAACCTGGCGACAGCGTATGCCGGCGGCGGTCGATCTCACGTTGCACATCCTCAATCCAGCCTGCCCCTGGCTCGACCGATCTTGCTGAATCGAGCCGGCGCTGAGCCGTAGCCAGTGACCCTTGTGCCAGCGCCTCTTCGACCAGGCCGTGATAGCGATCGACGATCTGTTCGAGTCCACGCAACGCTGCTGGGTGGCGCGGTTCGAGTTCGAGCACACGCTGATAACGCTCGAAGGCGTTGTTGCCCGCAGGGAGGGTCAAGCGAAGATCTCCGATATCGGCCTGTGCCAGATCGAGCAACTCCGCAATCTCACGCCCTCGGCGCTCATCGTGTTCAGGGACCACCGGTGGCGCAGCGGTCCAGGGCGCAGCCGTTACGCCGTCTACCGGCGACTGCCCCGGCGTCCTGGGCAGGACCACTATCGGATCCGGCTCCGGCACGGCGGGTACCGCTGGCTCGGCCACTGGTTCGGGTGGCGGAACGGCTGCTGGCCGGTCAATGCTCGCCGATGGCAGGTCACGGTCATCCGGCGGGCCGCCGGACAGCACCCCGGCGTCTCCAACCGAAGACTGCGGCTCTGCGACGGGCGCGGTCGGCTCAACCTTTACCGTTGATGTCGGCGTGACCGTCGCCGCGCCTGGCGCCGGACGTGGATCCACCGGCGCAACCGGTTCAGCTGGCGCAGGCTCCTGTCGCCCTCCAGACAAGGCGTTGGTGCCAACCCCGGGCGCCGAGACTTGCGTGAACCACCATAAGCCGCCGCCGACAGCGAGCAGCACTGCCGCGGCAATTGCCGCCAAAACACCGGTACGCCCGCCCTTTCCAGCATGCGCCGATGAGGGCGCCACACGACGCTCGGTATCCGAGATCAAGGGCTCAAGTACGTCGCCCAGCCGGGTCACATCGAATTCCCAGCGTTTGTCACTGATCTCGAACGCCTGCAGACGACACATCGGGCGCAGCGGTTCCGGCAACTCTTGTTCGCGCGGCATTGGCGCGTCATGCACCAGCACAGGTATCACGCGCACGCCACGCGTAAGCGCCGAATTGATCTCCAGGCGGATGAAATCGTTCGGATCATCGAGGCGCCGCCCCTGCCCGTCCTGGGCGTTGACCCAGTTGGGGCCGATCAGGGCGATCACCGCACCCGACGCCTCGATCGCGCGATCGATCCCGGCGACGAAGTCCATCCCCGGTTCCAGGTTCTCGATATCCATGAACACGGATTCGCGACCGAACCGCTCGGAAAGGTCGGCGAACAGGCGACCGGCATACCCGGCAGCGTCATCACGTCGGTAACTGAGGAATATCGCTGACATGGTCCTTCTATCAGACTCTGTATGTCACGGATGACAGAAGCTTACACGCTGACACGCAAAGTGTGCGATCCGGCCAATGGACGCAGTCGGCTGCACCTTGCGCTACCTGACAACAGCGGCCCCGATTCGCCGGGACAATTTGAGACACGGCAACTGCCTGCGCATTTACCGATGCGACCGGATCCAGAATCGGTCCATCATGAGCACATGGCAGCTCAACATTGACGACGTCGAGGGCGACCGGCATGGCTACCCACAACAAGTTCCACCTGGTCTTGGCCGGTGGCGGAATGAAGTCGATCAGCTATATCGGTTGTCTTCAGACATTGCGCGAACACGGCATCGAGTTCGCAAGCGTCACCGGCTGTTCGGCAGGCGCTCTCGTCGGTGCCGCGGTCAGTGCAAATATCGACTTCGATATATTGAAGCAAACGGTCGACAGGCTCACCACCTCAGAGTTCCGTGGAAAAATGCGGATTGGCGGCCCGCTAGCCATCCTGTTCGGCTGGCCGCGATCGACCTTCGAGCAGGCGGGTGTCTCGAAGATCATCAACGAACTGTTGGGAACAGGAAGGAAACTCGGTGACCTCGAAATTCCATTCGCCACGCTCGGCGTAGACCTCGTCACCAAGCAGTTTCAGATCTTCTCGAGCAGATCTGACCCTGACCTGCCAGTCTCTTCGGTCATCGAGATCGCGACAGCGATGCCAGGCCTGTATCCCCCGCACGAGGAAGACGGCAAGCTCATCGTTGACGGTGCTCTTGCCTCAGCCTGCCCCATCTGGATGCCACGCGAGGTATTCAACCAGCCCGAGTATCCGATCCTGGCCGTCAGGCCCAGGACCATCCCTGCACAGCGGGTGAAACAGACCGGAATCGGCGAATGGATGGCGACCGTACTCGAACTCGGTGGCACCAGCAGGGATGCCTACCTGTTGGCGAAATCCCCCAACACGTTCGAGATCGAGATCGATACCGGCGATATCGGCTTCTTCGAGTTCAACATCTCGCATGACTCGAAGGAATTCCTGCTCAACATGGGCAACGAGGCGGCAACAAGGTTTCTCACCGACCTGCAGGAAGCCGAGGACATTCCCAAAGAGTCCATCGCGTCCGGCCACGCTGACACTGCCACTCGACCCACGCAATCTGCCGAAGTGACTCACCATCGGCGGATTCCATCCGAACTCCGTCTGGGTTCGCGGGTATTCATCAGCTACAGCCACAGGGATGAGCGACGCTGGCTGGACGAGACCAAGACCTGGCTGAGCGCCTCTCACCTCGCGCGAGAGGACCAGGTTGCCGAATCGCCCTACTTCACGGATGGCGACATCCAGCCCGGGGAGCGGTGGCTGGAGCGCATTGAAGAGGCAATCGCTGAGGCCGACATCGCGATTCTTCTCGTGAGCCCCGCCTACTTGGCGTCGTCTTTCATCATGAACAAAGAACTCCCCATGATCCTGAAGGCACAGGACCAGGGGCTGCGTATCTTGTGGATCCCGGTGCGACTGATCGACGTTCAGGGCAGCCCGCTCGAACACCTGCAAGCCGTCAGCAACCCTGAGCAGCCGCTGAGCGAATTGAGCACGGCAGATGTCGACCGCGTGTTCAGAAAAACAACACGTGCCGTCAGAGATTTACTGTCCACGTCTGCCTGATTCGAATCATCAGACGCATAGGCCGCCCCGGCCCACCAAGCGACAAAAAGGCCCAGCGCTAACCGCTGAGCCTTTGTTCGAAATGGCGCGCATGGAAGGATTATCGGCCTGCGGCCGTTCTGCGCGCCTTCGGCGCTTGTCGAACGGGTTTTGATGTCGGAGGTTCGAATCCCTTTGACCTTTGGTGCAACAAAAAAGGCCCAGCCGGAGCTGAGCCTTTTCGATTTTATGGCGCGCATGGAAGGATTCGAACCTCCGACCGCCTGGTTCGTAGCCAGGTACTCTATCCAGCTGAGCTACATGCGCAAAATCAAGGCGCAAATTGTGGGCGGTTTCGTCGGGATTGTCAATCGGGTCGATGCCGAAAAATCGGATATTGCCGGCGTTCTCCGCGGCCTGCGACCGCTTCGTCGAACCACCCTTTTTCGAATCGAGGGTTCGAATGTCGAATCTCCAGGACACAAAAAAGCCCCCAGCTGTGGGGGCTC
>JAGRHE010000086.1 GCA_020445165.1 Gammaproteobacteria bacterium | reverse complement strand
CCACGTGCAGCGGCCCGGTCGGGTTGGCGGAGACGAACTCGACCTGTACGCGCTTGCCGGCGCCGAGATTGCTGCGGCCGTAGGAATGCCCCTGGCGCATGATCTCCGGGATCTGCACGAAATAGGCGTTGCCGGCCAGGCGGAAGTTGATGAAACCCGGGCCGGCGATCTCGACCGCGCTGACGATATCGGAGGCCGGCAGTGCTGCGACCAGCCTTTCCGCCAGGTCGCGCGGACGCATCCTCGCCGCCTTGCTGTGCACCATCGCCGCGTTGCTCGCAAAGTCGCCATGGCTGGCATCGCGCGTGCGTTCTATGACCGGCACCTGCACGGCATCGGCAGGCAACACGCCCTGGTCGGCGAGTTGCGCCAGGGCCTGGTGAACGAGATCGGCGATGTGCGTTTTCATTACAGTTGGATTCGGCGCAGAACGGGCGGCGAAGAATAGCAGGAAGCCCAACGAAAAGGGGCGACTGCGCGCTGGCGGCCGCCCCTGCGGGTCCGGGTATGGACGGTGCGCTACAGGTTTTCGGGATTGCCCGGTACCACCTTGGTCCAGGTGAAGACGTGGATGTCACCACGCATGACATTCTTCGCCGGTGCGTAACGGTTATAGGTGCCGTCGCCGTTGTCTTTGACCTTGTTACAGAACTCGCCGGATCCGCCATCACGCGTGCGGCAGATCATGTCGTCTTTCACCCGCCAGGTACCGGAGGTGTCACCGTCTTTGGTGTTGCGCCCGACGGCAGTGCCATCCGGACGGTTGTACGAATATGACGTGAAGCCTTTCAACTCGTGCTTGCCGTAGGTGGTGTTGCCACTGATCAGCTTCTCGATCTCGGCCCCCGACATCCAGCCGGCGGCGTGGACCGGTACACTCAGCATGCATGTCATCAGCGCAATGCTGATCCCTTTGAGCGAAGAGTTTCTCCCCATGGACATTTCTCCTTGTTGTTGGCAGTCCTTCGTGACTGCGGGAGCAAGTATTGTGCAAACGGTCAGGAGCAACAACCTGGCGGCTCAATACAGATCGATCGGGTCGACATCCATGCTCCAGCGCACCCGGCGCGCCTGCGGCAGGGCCGCAGCGGCAGGCATCAGGCCGCGCAACAACCGGTGCAACGGTTCACGCTGCGCCGCCTGCAGCAGCAGGTGCACGCGGTGACGGCCGGCGCGGCGCGTCATCGGCGCCGGCACCGGCCCCCACAGATCGACTCCGGCCACGCGCAACGCACGTGCCGCCTCGACCACGCCGTCGACGAACGTCGCCGCGTCGGCCTGCTTGCCGGCTTCGGCGCGTAGCAGGGCCTGGTAGGTAAAGGGCGGCATCGCGGCTGCGGCACGTTCGTCCAACGCCTGGCGGGCGAAAGCACCGTAGCCGTCGTGGACCAGGGTTTGCAGCAGCGGGTGATCCGGATGCCGGGTCTGGATCAGGACCTCACCCGGCCGCTCACCGCGTCCGGCCCGCCCGGCCACCTGGGTCAGCAGCTGGGCCATGCGCTCGGTGGCGCGGAAATCCGCGCTGAACAGGCCACCATCGGCGTCGAGCACGCCAACCAGGGTCACGCGCGGAAAGTGGTGCCCCTTGGCCAGCATCTGGGTCCCGATCAGCAGTGCCGCATCGGCGGCGTGCAGGCGTTCCAACTTCGCCTCGAGGCTGCCCTTGCGCGCGGTCGCGTCACGGTCGACGCGGATCAGCGGCACGTCGGCGAAACGTGCGGCGAGGAATTCATCCAGTTGCTCGGTACCGCGACCGATCGGGTGCAGGTCCTCTGCGCCGCACTCCGGACAACGCGTCGGCACGCGGCGCTGCGCACCGCAATGGTGACACCACAACAAGCCGCTGGCGCGGTGCAGGGTCTGGCGGGCGTCGCAGCGCGGGCAGTCGGACAACCAGCCGCAGCTGAAGCAGCCCAGCACTGGGGCATAGCCACGCCGGTTGAGGAACAGCATCGCCTGCTCGCCGCGCGCCAGCACCTCGCTCACCCGCGCCAGCAGCGGGTCGCTGATGCCGCAATGCAACGGCTGATCGCGGATATCGAGCAGGCGCATGCGCGGCCGCTGCGCGCCAGCGGCACGCTGGCGCAGTCGCAGATGCAGGTAGCGCCCCTCGCGGGCGTGGCGCAGGCTTTCCAGCGACGGCGTCGCCGAGCCGAGCAGCACCGTGCAGGCCACGCGCTGGCCGCGCGTGACGGCCATGTCGCGTGCCGAGTAGCGAAAGCCCTCGGTCTGTTTGAACGAAGCGTCATGTTCCTCGTCGACCACGATCAGGCCCAATTCAGGCATGGGCGTGAACACCGCCGAGCGGGTACCGAGCAGCACGCGCGACAGGCCGAGGCGGATCCGGTGCCAGACCTGCTCGCGCTCGCCATCGGCCATGCTCGAGTGCAACACACGCACCGTGTCGCCGAGACGCTCGCGACAGCGTTGGTACAACTGCGGCGTGAGCGAGATCTCCGGCACCAGGATCAGCACACTGCGACCACGTGCCAGGGTGTCGGCAGCAGCGCGCAGATAGACCTCGGTCTTGCCGCTGCCGGTGACCCCGTCGAGCAGCGCGACCGCGAAACGATCGGGTCCCGGTAACGCTGACAGCGCCGCGGCCTGTTCCGGGTGCAGCTCGGGTGCCGGACCCGGGATCACGGGGTCCGGTTCGACCGGCAGCGTGACCCGTTCCACCCAGGAACGCTCGAGCAGGGCACGCAGAACCGCGGCCGATCCCGGCAGTGCAGCGCGCAACAGGCTGGCCGGCGCGCGTCCGCGTGGATGAGTGGAAAGCCAGCGCAACAGCTCGGCCTGGCGCGGTGCCCGCGCCGGCGGGGATGCCGCATGCCGAACCCCCTCGGCGGTCAACTGCCAGCCGGACTCGTCCGGCAGCATTGCGTCCTCGTTGTGGCGCAGGCGCAGAGGCAGTGCGCTGGCCAGAACCTCGCCCGGTGGATGGTGATAGTAAGCAGCCACCCAGCGCAGAAAAGCGATGTCGTCAGCACCCAGCAACGGGGTCTCGTCAAGCACGGCTTCGACTTCGCGCAGTCGCCCCGGCGGGCATTCGCTGGCGGCCGGCAGATCCACCACGATCCCGATCTCGCGGCGGCGGCCGAAAGGGACCCGTACGCGGCAACCCGGTTGCGCGCTCAGCGCCGGCGGCAGCCGGTAGTCGAACAGACCGGCCAAAGGAACCGCGACCGCGACCCGCACCAGTGCCGGGTTCGGTTGTGCAATCAAGCGCTTAGCCGCCATTCCACAGGACCTGTGGATAACTTTGTGGAAGAACGCTGGGGATCGCCCCCAATCCCGCCCGGCAGGGCGCAATGCTGCGATTTGAGCAAAAAAACGACAGTTGACATTTTTCTTTTAAAAACATGTATTTATGGAATTCACTAAAATACTGAAAAATTGCTGCAACATGACCGGGGGATATTCCGAGGCCGATCAGCACTGTGTGCATAAGTCAACCGCCAATGTACGCCAGCCTGGCCGGCCATTATGCGGCCCGCCTTGAAGCACGCACGTGGCGGGCTTGAAAAAACGCGTCCATTCATGACATAACCGGCGCAGTTTCGACGAGGAGGATGAAGGTGTCCGGCCTTTCGCAACAGATCCTGCGTACCGACGCATCCGGCATGCCGCTGGAGTGGATCGATTTTCGCCAGGTCGCTCGACTGCACTTTCTCGGCATGATCGCCTACGTGTGCGGCGAGCCGCTGTTCACGCTGCATGGCGGCATCAATGCCATCACCCGGCGCCGCAGCCAGGTCGAGATCAATTCGATCGTCGCCACGCACGGCAATCACCCGACCCATGCCGGCTACACGCCGCCCCTGAGCAACCGCACCCTGTTTCAGCGCGACGGCCACCTGTGCCTTTACTGTGGCCAGACGTTCAGCCGGGGCCTGCTGTCGCGCGATCATGTCACGCCGATCAGCCAGGGCGGGCTTGACCTGTGGACCAACGTGGTGACGGCCTGCACGCGCTGCAACAACCACAAGGCCGGACGCACCCCGGAACAGGCCGGCATGCAACTGCTCGCGGTACCCTTTGCGCCGACCCATGCCGAGTACATCTACCTGCAGGGCCGCAACGTGCTGGCCGACCAGATGGCCTTTCTCCGCGCCCACTTCCCGCGCAGCAGCCCGCTGCGCGAACGTCTGCAGGGTCACCCGGCCGACCCGCGGTGAGCCTGTGGGACGACATCGCACAGGCGATCAGCGACGCCGGCGACCGGCCGTTCGCGCCGGCGGCCCCCAGTGACGTCGGCGGCGGCTGCATCAACCGCGCATTCCGCCTTGGCGACGGCGAACGGGACTGGTTCGTCAAGACCAACCGGGCGGCGCTGCTGGACATGTTCGATGCCGAGGCTGCCGGTCTCAACGCGCTGGCCGACAGCAGGACCCTGCTGGCACCGCGTGCGCTGTGCACCGGGATCAGCGGCGATACGTCCTTTATCGTTCTGCAGTACCTCGCGCTCGGCGCCGGCGACAGCGCGGGTTGGCGCACCGCGGGCCGGCAACTGGCCGCGCTGCATCGCCACACGGCCGACGCGTTCGGCTGGGAGCGCGACAACACGATCGGCGCCACGCCGCAGCCGAACAGCTGGAACGGCGACTGGATCGGGTTCTGGCGCCGCCACCGGCTCGGCCACCAGCTCGAGCTTGCCGCACGCAATGGACATGTTGGCCGCCTGCAGCGACGCGGCGAACAATTGCTGTCGCGTTTCGCCAGCCTGATCGACCACGCCCCACAGCCCTCGTTGCTGCACGGCGACCTGTGGGGCGGCAACCTGTCGTTCACGCGTGATGGGACACCGGTCGTCTACGACCCGGCGACCTATTTCGGCGACCGCGAGGCCGAGCTGGCGATGACCGAGTTGTTCGGTGGTTTCGGCGCCGACTTCCATGCCGCCTACAACGAAGCCTGGCCACTCGATCAGGGCTACCGGGTACGCAAGACCCTGTACAACCTGTACCACGTGCTCAACCATCTCAACCTGTTCGGCGGTGGCTACGGCCGCCAGGCCGAGCACATGATCGAGACGCTGCTGGCCGAATGCTGACCTTGGCGATGTGGCTCAGTGGCGAAACACGCCTCGCGCCAGAAAGTGCTGCACCTGCGCGCGCGCCTCGCGATTGAACATGATCACCGTGTGACTGGCGCCGACCACGACGAAATCGCGCATCTCCTGCAGGCGCGTGCTGGCGACCGACACCGCACCGTCGTCCTCGCCCGGGATCAACCACGAGAACCAGGGTTGCAGGGTGCGATTGCCGGCAATCACGCCGATCTCGGCATCGATCGGGCGCAGCCGGTGCACGATGCTGTCCGCCCCGGTGCCGAGTTGCTGACCCACACGCCCCATCCACCAGCGATAAAGCGGCCAGTGGCGCACGTGGTCAGCGACCTCGCTGCCCTGGTTGGGCGGCGCCAGCATCACGATGCGGCTGCTCGGCGGCAGTCGCGCCGACTGCAGGTAGCAGCGCGCAAGAATGCCGCCAAGCGAATGGGTGACCAAATGGACCGGCTGCGCATCACCGCAGGCGGCGATGGCCGGTGCCAGATAGCGTGACGTGAGTTCGGCCGCGTCGTACGGCCTGGTCGGATAACCGATATTGCGCACCTGGTAGCCCTGCGCGCGCAGATCATGCGCCAGCATCGCCATCGACCAGGAGGTCTGTGCCATGCCGTGCAGCAGTATCACCCAGGCCCGTGCGCCAGCCGCATCACTCATGGCGCCGCGCCGCAGGCGGCCCGGTAGAGTGGGCGCAGGGCATCCTTTTTCGCCTCGCGTTCGCGGTCGTCGATGTATTCACGCTCCCCGCCCGGCCGGCGGTAATAGATCGGACCGGCGTGCGTCAGGCGGCGCCACTGGCCTTGCAGGCGCTGGCACTCGGCGGCCTTTTCCGCCTGCTGTTGCTCCGCGTGCGCGGCCTCTTCGCGCTTGCGTTGACGGCGGTATTCGAAATCGTCGAGCACGCGCTGGCGACGTTCGCGCCGGGCAGCGGCATCCGGTTGCTCGACCGGTGCATCGTCGCCGGCCGGCAGGTCCATCCTGCGCGCGTCCTGGCCATGCGGCGGACGCTGCCCGTAATGCACCTGCCCCTTGGCGTCGGTCCAGCGGTAGACGTCGGCAACGGCAGCGGTCGAAAACACGACCGCGCTGAAGATGAACGGCAGCAGCTGGTGGCACTTCGCGCGGTGTGTTTCCATGGGTCCATGATATCGCGGATACTGGCGGCGTCCGTTATCCCCCATCAGTTAGCTTTTGCAAACCAACCGACCCGATCGATGAATGGATTGTCGATGAGCAGATTCTTGTTCTTCATGCTCGCCATGCTGTTGCTGCCCGGCGCGGCTTTGCCGGCGGCCGGTGCTGCCGATGACGGGCAAACCGAGGCCTGGTCGGACGAGGCTGCCGTGCGCCTGAAAGCGCTGGCAGCGACGACCCGCTCCTGGGAGGAGGCGCCGCCCGACGACAAGACCATGCTCACGGTGCAGGAGGAAGTCGGAAAGATCCGCGACCGCGCCGAGAGCTGCGTCACCGGTTTCGATGCGCGCCTGGCCGGCGTGCAGGAGCGCCTGGCCGCCCTGGGCGAGGCCTCGGCGACCGAGGCGGGTGATATCCGCGACGCGCGCAAGCGGTTCCAGGACGAACAGAAGGCAGTCGAACGTCAGCTGGCTGTCTGTCGCCTGTTGTCGATCGGCGCACGCGACGTGCGCGACAATATCGCGCAGCAACGCCGTGACATGTTGTCGCAACAGCTGCTGGCAAGAGACAAGCCGGTGTGGCTGGCGGTCAGCGACGTGATCGTCAACGGCTTTTCTCAGGATGCACCACGCATCCTGCACTTCTCGCCATGGCCATCGACCGGCATCGGCCTGGTGTTGCTGGCGGTCCTGGTGCCGATCGCGCTGGTGGCCGGATCGATGCTGCGCGAACGCTTCGACGTGCCGGCCAATCATGAAGCGGCACCGTTACAGCGGCATACGGTGCTGGCCCGCATGTATGCCCGGCGTGCACCCTGGTTGGCCGCCATTTTTGTCATGATCGTGACCTTGTATGTCGGTGGCGCGACACCCTACGCGGCCGTCGGCGCGGCGCTGCTGTTGTCGACCGTGGTCGCGCCGCTGGTGCAGCTGTTCGTGTGCCAGGGCCAGCTGCGTTGCGCCGAGGGCATGCCGGCGCGCCTGCTGATGGACCTGGTCCTGATCGCCGGCGCATCGCTGATGGTGAACGCAGAAGGCTTCGTACCCCCCGAGGCCAACGCGTTGCTGCGCGCCGCCTACCTGCTGGTGATCGCCGTCGTCGCCCTGTGGCTGCTGTTTCGGCTGAGCAGGCGCGAAGACCTGGAAACGCTGCGCGGATTGCGCCTGCCGATCGCCCTCGCACTTCTCGCCGGACCGGTGGCGGACTGGATCGGCTATCACAACCTCGGCCAGTTCCTGACCCTGGGCATCTACGGCAGTGGTGCCGGCATCCTGCTGGTGTGGCTGTTCCTTTCCTCGCTCGGACAGATCGCCGAGCAGCTGCGCGCTACTGACGAGGAATCGCAGTCACCACTGCGCAAAGCGCTCGGCTATGCACCGGGCGAAAAAGTTCCCGGTGTCGGGATGACCAAGTGGCTCATCAGCATCCTGGCACTGGTCGGGCTCGGCTACTGGCTGTTGTTCAGTTGGCAGGTCTCGGACTCGGACACCGCCGCCCTGCGCGATGTCGTACACGAAGGATTCCATATCGGCTCGGTACACATCGTGCCGTCGAAACTGGTGCTGGCGGCGCTCGCCTTTTTCCTGTTGCTGACGCTGGCACGCTGGCTGCGCGTCCAGCTCGGCGAGCGCTGGCTGACCCGTACCACGCTCGACTCTGGTGCCCGCCAGTCGATCGTCTCCCTGACCACCTACGCGATCATCGGCGTGGCGATCATGCTGGCCCTGAGCATGGCCGGGCTGAGCTTCCAGAACGTCGCCATCGTTGCCGGTGCACTCTCGGTCGGTATCGGTTTCGGTCTGCAGAACATCGTCAACAATTTCGTTTCCGGCCTGATCCTGTTGTTCGAACGGCCGGTACGACCGGGTGACTGGGTGGTGGTCGGCGCCACCGAGGGCTACGTGCGCAAGATCAGCATCCGCTACACCCTGATCCAGACCTTCGATCGCGCCGATGTGCTGGTACCGAACTCGGAACTCATCTCGAACCAGGTGACCAACCTGACGCTGTCGGACACCTTCGGCCGGGTCATCATCCCGGTTGGCGTGGCCTACGGATCGGACACCCGCCAGGTACGCGACATCCTCAACAAGGTGGTCCGTGCCCATCCGCTGGTCGTGATACACGACGCCGAGGTCAATCCGCCACGCGTACTGTTCATGGCATTCGGTGAGAGTTCGCTTGATTTCGAAGTGCGCTTCTTCATTCGCAATGTCGACCTGAAGCTGTCCGTTCGGAGTGACATCATGTTCGCGATCGATGACGCATTCCGCGAAGCCGGGATCGAGATCCCGTTCCCACAGCGCGTTATGCACCATGTAACGACGCCCGACCGCGGTGCGGGGCAGGAGAAGGATCTATGAACGATGCGCACCGGCAGCGCCTGCTCGGCTGGCGCGAATGGCTGGCACTGCCCGATATCGGTATCGGCCGGATCAAGGCCAAGGTCGATACCGGCGCGCGTACCTCCTGCCTGCACGCCTTCTACGTCGAGCGCTTCCGCCGTGCCGGTGCTGATTGGGTTCGTTTCGGCGTGCACCCCATTCAGCGCGACGACAGCGAGGTACTGCACTGCGAGTCGAGGATACTCGACCAGCGCCAGGTGTCCGACTCGGGCGGTCACCGCGAGCTGCGTTACGTCATTGAAACCCGGCTGCAACTGCTCGATTTCGATGACCTGGTCGAACTCACGCTGACCAATCGCGATACCATGCGCTTTCGAATGCTGCTCGGCCGCACTGCGATGACGGTCGGTGGTTTCACCGTCGACCCGTCCGCATCCTACCTGGCGGGGCGTTAACGCTGTCGAGGATCCCCATGAAGATTGCCGTTCTGTCACGTAACCCGAAGCTGTACTCCACGCGCCGATTGGTCAAAGCAGCCAGGGAGCGCGGCCACGAGGTACGCGTACTCGACGTGTTGCGCTGCTACATGAACATCACCTCGATGAAGCCTTCGATCCACTACAAGGGCGAGGACCTGACCGGGTTCGATGCGGTGATCCCGCGCATCGGCGCTTCGGTTACCTTCTACGGCACAGCGGTGCTGCGCCAGTTCGAGATGATGGGCGTGTATCCGCTCAACGAGTCGGTCGCGATCACCCGTTCGCGCGACAAGCTGCGCTCACTGCAACTGCTGGCGCGCAAGGGCATCGGCCTACCGGTGACCGGCTTTGCACACTCGCCGGACGACGTGAAGGACATGCTCAAGATGGTCGGCGGTGCCCCCGCGGTGATCAAGCTGCTCGAAGGCACGCAGGGTATCGGCGTCGTGCTGGCAGAAACCGAGAAGGCAGCCGAGAGTGTGATCGAGGCCTTCATGGGGCTGAAAGCGAACATCCTGATCCAGGAATTCATCAAGGAGGCCGGCGGCGCCGATATCCGCTGCCTGGTGGTCGGCGGCAAGGTGGTCGCAGCGATGAAACGCCAGGGACAGGAAGGCGAATTCCGCTCGAACCTGCACCGCGGCGGCACGGCGTCATTGATCAAGCTGACCCCCGAAGAACGCTCCACTGCCGTGCGTGCCGCATCGATCATGGGCCTGAACGTATGTGGCGTCGACATCCTGCGCTCGAATCACGGGCCGGTGGTCATGGAAGTCAACTCGTCGCCGGGCCTGGAGGGTATCGAGGGCGCCAGCGAAAAAGATATCGCCGGACAGATCATCCAGTTCATCGAGAAGAATCACAAGCCGAACCGGACCAAGACCCGCGGCCAGGGCTGACCGCGCTGACCGGACCGCGCAACCACGGCATAACGCCGGCGATACGGCAGAAAGATCTGCAAACGGGAGCCCAACGAAGCATGTCGAGCAAGACCAGACCTGCGTTCCAGATCGGTGATCGCCTGGTGCGACCGGGTCAACGCCAGTCGGTTCAGCTGGAACTGCCCGGCCTGTACACCAACGACCCGGTATCGATGTCGGTCCAGGTGCTGCACGGAACCAAGGACGGCCCGGTGGTCTTCGTCAGCGCCGCCGTACATGGAGACGAAATCAACGGAGTCGAGATCATCCGTCGCCTGCTGCGCATGCCGCAGGTCAAGCGCCTGCGTGGCACGCTGCTCGCGGTGCCGATCGTCAACGTGTTCGGATTCCACAACCGCTCCCGTTACCTGCCCGACCGGCGCGACCTGAACCGCAGCTTTCCGGGCAGCATGGCCGGTTCGATGGCCGGCCGCCTGGCGCATGTATTCACCACCGAGATCATCGCGCGCAGCGACGTCGGCATCGACCTGCACACCGCGGCGATCCACCGCGACAACCTGCCGCAGATCCGCGCCGACATCAACGATCCGATACTCGAACCGCTGGCACGTGCATTCAGCGCACCGGTGCTGCTGCATTCGGCAGCGCCGTCCGGATCCCTGCGTGGCGCCGCATCCGAGCATGACGTGCCGGTCATGGTATACGAGGCCGGTGAAGCGCTGCGCT
>JAGRHE010000085.1 GCA_020445165.1 Gammaproteobacteria bacterium | reverse complement strand
GAGCGTGCTGTTATCTCTGCGATCGATGCAGACAGCATCTACCGGATTCCGTTGTTGCTGCATGCCCAGTCGTTAGACGACATTGTCGTCGAACAACTGCAACTGGATGTGCCACCGGCAGACCTGAGCGAATGGCAGGCCGTGGTTGATGGACTCGACAAGACGCAGGGAGCTGTCGATATCGCGATGGTTGGCAAGTACGTCGACCTTACCGAATCCTACAAGTCGCTTAACGAGGCCCTGGTGCATGCCGGGATCAAGCTCGCCCGCAAGGTGAAGATCCACTACGTGGACTCCGAGGTGATCGAGAAGAGTGGTCCCGACAGCCTCAAGGACATGGATGCGATCCTGGTGCCGGGTGGTTTCGGCGAGCGCGGAGTCGAAGGCAAGATTGCCGCTGCGCGCTACGCACGAGAGAACGGCATTCCCTACCTGGGTATCTGCCTTGGCATGCAGGTCGCCGTGATCGAGTTCGCCCGTGACGCCGCAGGCATGGAGCGGGCGCACAGCACCGAGTTCAACCCGAACACGCCGTACCCGGTGATCGCCCTGATCACCGAATGGGTCAACACCGATGGTTCAGTCGAGCAGCGCGCTGCCGATTCAGATCTCGGCGGCACCATGCGGCTGGGCGCGCAGCAATGCAAGCTGGCCAAAGGCACGATCGCACGGAAGCTCTATGCGAAGGACGTGATCAGCGAGCGCCATCGTCATCGCTACGAGTTCAACAACAGTTATCGGCAGGAACTGGAAGACGCGGGTATGAAGGTTGCCGGAACATCGAGTGACGGTCGGTTGGTCGAAATGATCGAGATTCCGTCGCATCCCTGGTTCGTCGCGTGCCAGTTCCATCCCGAATTCACGTCGACCCCGCGTTACGGCCACCCACTGTTCCGCGGTTTCGTCGAGGCCGCACTGGCGCATCGCAGCAAGAACATCAAAGAGGCAGCAACAGCATGAACCTGTGTGGTTTCGACATCGGCCTGGACAAGCCGTTTTTCCTGATAGCGGGTACCTGCGTGATCGAGGGTGAAGCGCATGCATTGAATGTCGCGTCGCAACTCAAGGAGATCACGACCGAACTGGGTATTCCGTTCATCTACAAATCTTCGTTCGACAAGGCCAACCGGTCTTCGCACGACAGCCCGCGCGGGCCGGGGATGGAAGAGGGTCTGAGGATCCTCGAGCGGGTCAAGGTCGATCTCGGCCTGCCGGTACTCACCGATGTCCACGAGGATACCCCGCTGGATGAGGTTGCTGCTGTCGTGGATGTGCTGCAGACGCCGGCTTTCCTGTGTCGCCAGACCAACTTCATCCAAAATGTGGCGCGCGCCGGACGCCCGGTCAACATCAAGAAAGGCCAGTTCCTCGCACCCTGGGACATGGGCAATGTGGTCGACAAGGCGCGCGCGACCGGCAACCAGCAGATCATGGTGTGTGAGCGTGGCGTGTCGTTTGGCTACAACACTCTGATATCCGACATGCGGGGACTCGCGGTCATGCGAGCGACCGGCTGCCCGGTGGTGTTCGATGCAACTCACTCGGTGCAACAGCCCGGTGGACTTGGCGGCAAGTCCGGCGGTCAACGCGAGCACGTGCCCGTGCTGGCACGCGCGGCGGTAGCGGTTGGCGTGTCCGGCCTGTTCATGGAAACCCATCCGGATCCGGCAAACGCGATGTCGGACGGCCCGAACTCATGGCCTCTCGACAAGATGAAGCCACTGCTCGAAACCCTGGTCGAGCTCGACAGAACCGCGAAACGCAGCGGATTCATCGAGCAGACACTGTAAGGAAATACCGTGGGCGCGTGCCGATGGTTTATGCCGTGGCATGCGTGACACCGGTCGACAGTCGGGCGCAGTTGCGCCCGTCGTCGATTACGAATCCAGTTTTTTTCAGGAGTACCCATGTCTGAGATCATCGATATCCGCGCTCGCGAGATCCTCGATTCGCGCGGCAATCCGACCATTGAGGCTGACGTGCTGACCGACGACGGCGCGATTGGTCGCGCAGTCGCGCCATCCGGAGCGTCGACCGGTTCGCGCGAGGCACTCGAACTGCGTGATGGCGACAAGTCGCGGTTCCTCGGCAAGGGGGTTTTGACCGCAGTCGCCAACGTCAACGGTGAGATCCGCGACGCACTGCTCGGCCAGGAAGTGGCAGGCCAGCAAGCGATCGACCGGCGCCTGATCGATTTGGACGGGACTGACAACAAGTCACGACTCGGTGCGAATGCAACACTGGCAGTGTCGCTGGCATGTGCACATGCCTCCGCCCAGGAAAAGGCCATGCCGCTCTACCAATCGCTCGGCGATGGCAATTACCGCATGCCGGTGCCGATGATGAACATCATCAATGGCGGCGAACACGCCGACAACAGCGTCGACCTGCAGGAATTCATGATTCTGCCGGTCAATGCCGGTTCGATACGTGAAGCGGTGCGCTATGGCGCTGAAGTCTTTCACGCGCTGAAATCGGTGCTCGGAAAGCGTTCACTGGCGACCACTGTTGGTGACGAGGGTGGTTTCGCCCCTGATCTGAGATCCAACGAAGAGGCGATCGAGGTCATTCTCGAAGCGATCGGCAAGGCCGGCTTCAAGGCCGGTGAGGACATCTATCTGGGTCTCGATGCGGCAAGCTCGGAGTTCTACAAGGACGGCAAGTACGTACTCGCCTCCGAGGGCAAGTCGTTCGACGCGGCTGGTTTCGCTGACTTCCTGACCAACTGGGTCGATCAGTATCCGATCATCTCGATCGAGGACGGCATGGACGAGAGCGACTGGGATGGCTGGAAACTGCTGACCGACAAGCTGGCCTCGCGTGTGCAACTGGTTGGAGACGACCTGTTCGTCACCAATACCCGGATCCTTCAACAGGGTATCGATCGCGGCATCGCCAACTCGATCCTGATCAAGTTCAATCAGATCGGCACCCTGACCGAGACGCTGGACGCGATCACGATGGCACACGATGCCGGTTACAGTGCCGTGATTTCGCATCGCAGCGGCGAAACCGAAGACACCACGATTGCCGATCTCGCGGTCGCGACGGCCACCGGTCAGATCAAGACCGGTTCGTTGTCGCGTTCCGATCGTGTCGCCAAGTACAACCAGTTGATGCGGATCGAGGATCAGTTGGGCTCGGATGCGATCTATGCTGGTAAATCGGCTTTTCCCTGTTTTCGCTGAGCGCTGGCTTGCACGGTGAACTGGCGGCTTCAGCTCGTGTTCGCCGTGCTGTTGCTGGTCCTTCTTGGGCTGCAGTTCCGGCTCTGGGTGGGTGACGGCAGTTTTGCCGAGGTGGCCAGCCTGCAGAAACAGCTGGCTGCACAGCGTGCCGAACTGGCCGACCTGGAAGAGCGCAATGCCACCTTGCAGGCCGAGGTCGACGACCTCAAGCAGGGGCTGGCCGCGATCGAGGCACGCGCACGCAGCGAGCTCGGCCTGATTCGCGACGGCGAAACTTATTTCCAACTGTTGGCACCGCCCGGTGGCAGCAATGAGTGAAGCTGCCTACTGGGCGGTGATCCCAGCGGCGGGGGTGGGGCGGCGCATGGGAAGCGCGGTTCCCAAGCAGTACCTGCAACTTGCCGGTCGTGCGGTCATCGATCATTCGATCGAACGGATTCTGCTGCACCCACGTGTCGATGGTGTTTGCGTGGCCATCAGTGATGCGGACGCCTGGTGGCAGGACACCGAGTTCGCCGGGCATCCGGACCTGGTGACTGTCTCCGGTGGAGCCGAACGTTGCCACTCGGTGCTCAATGCGCTCGAGGCCTTGCGCGCACGTGCGAGCGACGATGACTGGGTGCTGGTACACGACGCGGCCCGTCCCTGCGTGCGGCGCGCAGACATCGACCGGCTGATCGATGCCGCAATCGACAGTGATGCCGGTGCCGTGCTCGGCATGCCGGTACGCGACACCATGAAGCGCTGCGATGCCGACGAGCGGGTGGTCGAGACCGTGGACCGCAACCACCTGTGGCATGCATTCACGCCGCAGATGTTCCGTTTCGGCTCCCTGTACACCGTCCTTGGGCGCGCCCTGGCGGCCGGCGTCCTGGTGACGGACGAGGCGAGTGCCATCGAGTGGGAAGGTCAGCGCCCGGTCATGGTCGAGGGGCACGCCGATAACATCAAGATCACCCGTGCCGAGGATCTCGGACTTGCCGCTCACTACCTCGCTCAGCAAGAGCTCTTTGGCCAACCAGGTTGAGTGTCACCCAAGATGCAGGAGCCGGCGCGCGTTCGCCGTGGTGGTATCGGCGACCTGTTGGACGCTCTCGCCACGTAAGGCGGCCAGCTCGAGACATATCTCGGGCAGGTAGGCCGGACTGTTTCGCTCGAACCGATGTGATGCCACCGTCATGTCGGGTGCATCCGTCTCCAGGACGATCGATTCCAGCGGCAGCTGCGCTGCAAGCCGGCGTAGATGGTTCGAGTGTTCGTAGGTCAGCATGCCGCCGAAGCCCAGCCCGAACCCCATGTCGATGTAACGCTCGGCCTGCTGCTGGCTGCCATTGAAAGCATGGCAAATGCCACCACGCAGCTTGAAACGGCGCAGGGTCAGGAGCATCGCATCGTGCGCCTTGCGTACGTGCAGGACGACGGGCAGTTCCGCTGTTGCTGCGACCTCGAGCTGGGCTTCCAGGAGCTGCTGCTGCTTTTCGCGATCCAGCCCGGGCACGTACCAATCGAGACCGATTTCACCGATTGCGACCGGACGCGTCTGTGCAACCGCGGCAGCGAGTGCTTCGATATCGTCCTGTGAATGTTCCGCCAATGCCACCGGGTGCAGGCCGAGTGCGGGATAGAGGTGTGGATCGTCGCAGCAAAACGCGATCAGCTGTGACCAGGTACTGCGTTTGACTGCCGGGACCAGGATTTCGTCAACACCGGCCTGGCGCGCCTGCGCCAGGACCTGCATGCGATCGGCATCGAATTCTTCGACGTCGAGGTGACAATGTGAATCGAACAGCATCATGTCCGGATATCAACCTCTGCCTGAACGAACGGGAGTGTGCCTGTTCCGGGTGGCCTGCCGCTGATGATGGCGGGGTTTGCCGGTCAGCGCAGGAAAGGGTATCCCGAATGTTAAGATCGTGACGAATTTTCACGGCCTGGAGTTGGTCCACGAACATGCGCATCGGTCATGGTTATGATGCCCACCGTTTCGGTGAGGGCGATTACGTCACCCTGGGTGGCGTGCGGATCCCGCACAGCCGGGGGCTGGAGGCGCATTCCGACGGCGATGTGCTGATCCACGCGATCTGCGATGCCTTGCTCGGTGCGGCGGCGCTGGGCGATATCGGTCGGCATTTCCCCGATACCGACGAGCAGTTCCGCGGCATCGACAGCCGGATCCTGCTGCGCAAGGTGCGCGACAATCTCGCCGAACGTGGCCTGCGGGTCGAAAATCTCGATTCGACGATCGTCGCCCAGGCGCCACGCATCGGTCCGCACATCGCCGCCATGGTGGCCAATCTTGCCCCGGACCTCGGTGTTGCGGCCGAGCGGATAAACGTCAAGGCAACCACGACCGAGCGCATGGGTTTCACCGGTCGTGAAGAAGGTATCGCGGCGCATGCCGTGGTGCTGTTGACGGCGATCTGATGGAGACAGATTTGGGGCAGGGTGATCCGACCCGCGATCTGCCTTTTGCGCATGGCGGGCCAGCGCTGCGCGGGCGGATACGCGTCGAACCGGCCGATTTCGTGGTCGAGGAAGATCTCGGCTATACGCCGACGGGTGACGGTGAGCATGTCTTTATGACCGTTCGCAAGATCGGTCGCAACACGCATGACGTGGCCCGGGCGCTGGCCCGCCTGGCAGGCGTGGCCCAGGTCGCGGTCGGTTATGCCGGCCTGAAGGATCGCCAGGCCGTGACGACACAGAGTTTTACCGTTCAGCTGCCCGGGCGTGACGCGCCGGACTGGAACCAGCTGGCGGACGAGTCACTGCAGATCCTCGATGTCCAGCGGCATGGCCGCAAGATTCGGCGCGGCAGTCTGCGTGGCAACCGATTCGAGATCCGGATACGTGAGCTGGACGGTGACCGCGATGCCGCCGAGCAGCGCCTGGCTGTGATTCGCGAGCGTGGTGTGCCGAATTATTTCGGCAACCAGCGCTTCGGCCGCGACGGTGGCAACCTGCAGCAGGCGGACGATCTCTTCGCCGGGCGTGGACGCAAGCCCAAGCGCGAACTGCGCGGGATCTTGTTGTCGGCCGCGCGTGCGCAGCTGTTCAACCTGGTGCTTGCCGAGCGCGTTGCCGACGCGACTTGGGATGTCGCCGTCGACGGGGAGGTATTGTTGCTCGCCGGTGCCGGCCGGCAGTTCCTCTACGATCCGGCCGATGCATCGATCGGGCAGCGCCTCGCGGCTCTGGATGTCCATCCCAGTGTGCCGCTGTGCGGGCGTGCCGGTCGGAGCCTGGTCCCCGGGGAGCCACTGCACGCGCGTGAAGAGGCGATCCTGGCACCTTGGACCGAATGGCGCGACGGACTCGCCCGGTTTGGACTGGAAAGCGACCGTCGCGCGTCGCGCCTGGTGGTCCACGATCTTGCGTGGGAATGGAACGACGACAGCCTGGTGTTGCGTTTCGGACTGGTGTCAGGCGCTTTTGCGACGTCGGTGTTGCGCGAGGTGATTGCCCTCGAAGGTGGGATGGACGTCACCTGACGGCTGTCATGGTTCCCGGCGTGCACGACGGGATCTGCCTGATAGCAGCACGTAGACGGCACCGCTGCCACCATCCCAGCGCGGTGCGCTGACGAAAGCCAGCACTTCGTCACGCTGGCGCAGCCACTGGTTGACCTTCTGTTTCAACACCGGTTGTTGATGGCCGGATCCACGCCCCTTGCCGTGGATGATCCGCACGCAGCGTCTTCCGGTCGAGAGGCTGTAGTCGAGAAAACGCAGCAGGGCGGGACCGGCCTCGCGTACCCGCAGGCCGTGCAGATCGAGCGAACCCTGTGCCTCGATAACGCCGCGCTGCAGGTCCTGGAACACGCGGTGCTGGATGCCGGGGCGGCGGAACTCCAAAAAATCCGGTGTCTCGATCGACAGGTCGGCAAGCGCCTGGCTTTCCGCATCGCCATCGGACAGGTGCAGTGGCTCGGGACGGCGTCGACGGCGGTAGGGCGGTGCGCGTTCGGGCTTGATGGGCTCGACACCCTCCATTGCGGCACGGAACGCGCCCTCGTCGTCTTCCTGGTGCTCATCGTCTGTGCCCATCAGGCGATTGAAGCGGCTTCCGGTTCGCAGTTCAAGGTGAGGGCGGGTCCGGTTTGCAGTATCATCGGCGACCGCTGAACCGGGCGGCTGTTCGTGCCGGTCTTTTCTCCTAATCGGCATGCGAATCCTCCTGAGTAACGATGATGGATACCTGGCTCCCGGCCTGAAGGCGCTGTACGAGGCGCTTTCGGACCTTGGGCAATGCGTGGTCGTGGCGCCGGACCGTGATCGCAGTGGTGCCAGCAATTCCCTGACCCTGGAGCAACCGATCCGGGCGATCACGGCGGAGAACGGGTTCGTCAGGGTCGAGGGCACGCCGACCGATTGTGTCCACCTGGCGATCACTGGACTGCTGCAGGATGAACCGGACATGGTCGTGTCCGGCATCAATGCCGGTGCCAATATGGGCGATGACGTGCTGTATTCCGGCACCGTGGCGGCCGCCACCGAGGGGCGCTTTCTCGGTTACCCGGCGATGGCGGTTTCGATCGCCTCGCACACGCCGGCACACCTGCCGACGGCGGCGCGCGTGGCGGCAGACCTGGTGCGCCGCCTGCGAGCCCATTCGCTGCCGGCGGATTCGATACTCAACGTAAACGTCCCCGATCTGCCGTTCGACGAGTTGCAGGGCATCGTGGCGACCCGGCTGGGACATCGGCACAAGGCCGAGCCGGTGGTCAAGGCCGAGGATCCGCGCGGACGGCCGATCTACTGGGTCGGATCGGCAGGCGCGGAACAGGATGCCGGACCGGGGACTGATTTTCACGCCGTGCGCAATGGCTACGTCTCGGTCACGCCACTACAGGTCGATCTCACCCGGCACCAGGCCCTGCCGGCCCTGGCGGCCTGGCTTGGGGGCGACAAGTGACGCCGCGCCACGCAGGTATCGGCATGACCTCGGCGCGCACGCGTGAGCGTCTGGTAGAACGCCTGCGCGAGGGCGGCATCCGTGACCGGCGCGTGCTCGAGCGCATCCGCGAAACGCCGCGCCACTTGTTCGTGGACGAAGCGTTGGCGAGCCGCGCTTACGAGGACACGGCCCTGCCGATCGGAAATGGCCAGACGATATCGCAGCCCTATATCGTCGCTCGCATGACCGAGGCCCTGCTCGAACACGGACCATTGGATAGCGTGCTCGAGGTGGGAACGGGCTCGGGTTACCAGACCGCGGTGCTGGCGCCGCTGGTTCGCAGGGTCTACACGACGGAACGCATCAAGGTCCTGCTCGACCAGGCGCGACGGCGTTTCCAGGCGCTGAATATCCGCAACATCGTCACCAAGCACTCGGACGGTGGCATGGGGCTGCCGGAATATGCACCGTTTGACGGCATCATCGTCACGGCGGCCCCGGAGGGGATTCCGTTGGCACTGGTCGAACAGCTCAGCCCGGGTGGCTGGATGGTTCTGCCGGTTGGGCGACGCGAAGAGCAGGTGCTGGTGCGGGTGCGTCGGACCGAAGACGGCTACGAGCACGAGATGCTCGAGCGGGTGAGTTTCGTACCGCTGCTTGGCGGGGTTTGTTGAGTGAAGCTGTTTTCATCGTTGTACGCACGTGCCATGCGCTGGGCACGCGATCCGAGAGCACCGTGGTACCTGGGGGGATTGAGCTTCGCCGAGTCCTCGTTCTTCCCGATACCGCCGGACGTGATGCTGGCGCCGATGAGCATGGCGCAACCGCGCCGGGCGATGTGGTTCGCCACCCTGACCACGATCACCTCGGTGCTGGGCGGCATCTTCGGCTATCTTATCGGTGCGTTTGCGTTTGAAATGGTCGAACCCTTGTTGCAGAGCAGCCGCTACGCAGGTCCGTTCACGGCAGCCCAGGAATGGTTCGAGCGTTGGGGTTTCCTGGCCATTTTTGCGGCGGGCTTCTCGCCGATTCCGTACAAGGTTTTCACTATCACCGCGGGTATGCTGGGCATGGCATTCCTGCCATTCGTGTTGGCCTCGCTGGTCGGCAGAGGCCTGCGCTTCTACCTGGTCAGCATGCTGATGGCCTGGGGTGGCGAAGCGATGGAGGCGCGCCTGCATCGTTGGATCGATTTGCTCGGTTGGTTGACGGTGGCGGCGCTGCTGATCATAGTGGCGATCTACCAATTCTGACCCATGAACAGAAAGCGGCGGCAACCTTGGCGTACCACGATGACCGCAAGCGAGTATCCGGTTCCATTGCTGTCCTTTTGACACGCGCGAGCCGGTTGTCGGTGCTGTTGGTCACCCTCGTGCTGCTGGCTGGTTGCACGGCCAGTTGGCGTGCGCCGGTTGAAACGCGCGGGCGTACGTTATCTGCACCGGCACGTCCCGCGGTTGTGCCACGCGCCATCCCACAGCCGGTCGTTGCAGCCGACGAGTATCGCGTGCGCCGTGGCGACACCCTTTACCAGATCGCCTGGTCGCGTGGCATCGATTATCGCGAAATCGCGCGCTGGAACGGCCTTCGTCCACCGTACCGCATCTACGCGGGTCAGGTGTTGCGTCTCAAGGCTGTGCCGCAACGTCGTGTACCTCCACCGCCATCGACGCCTGCCGCACCGCGCAAGACGGTGCGCCCGACCACCCCGTCCGGTGTCCGCCCCAGCATGCCCAAGGTGCAACGATCGCTTGCATGGGACTGGCCGGTGCGCGGCCGGATCGCAAGTACCTTCAACGAAAGCGATTCACTGCGCAGTGGGATCAAAATTGCCGGTCGAGCAGGCGACAGGATCAACGCAGCCGAGTCCGGCAAGGTCGTTTACAGCGGCAGTGGACTGATCGGATACGGCCGGCTTATCATCGTCAAACATAATGATAATTATCTGAGCGCCTACGGGCATAACAGAAAGATCCTGGTCAGCGAAGGCGACCAGGTCACCAAAGGACAGAAAATCGCAGAGATGGGCGCTACCAATCACGGTAACCCGCTACTGCATTTTGAGATTCGAAGAGACGGGAAACCTGTTGATCCGATGCAGCTGTTGCCGAGACGCTGATCGCCTTGACAGGGCGGGTCTCCGACAATTCTTACAGGTGTGATTGAGGGGGGTACATGCCCGCGAAGCGCGAGGAAATCGATGCGGAACTCGACGAAGATCTCGAAGAGATCGACGATGAGACAGACGCCGACGACGATGATGACGATGATTCCAAGACAGCCGTTGACGCCCGCAAGGAAGATGATCCCGACCACAAGTATGCGGCTGGCGAGATTCCGGACAGTCAACTCGATGCAACGCGCCTGTACCTGAACGAGATCGGTTTCTCGAAGCTGCTTACGGCCGAAGAGGAGGTCCACTATGCCCGCCTCGCGCAGAAGGGAGATGCGGCGGCTCGGCGGCGGATGATCGAATGCAACCTGCGCCTGGTTGTGAAAATTGCCCGGCGTTATATGAATCGCGGTCTCGCACTGCTCGACCTGATCGAAGAAGGCAATCTGGGCCTTATCCGTGCGGTCGAGAAATTCGACCCGGAACGTGGATTCCGTTTTTC
>JAGRHE010000084.1 GCA_020445165.1 Gammaproteobacteria bacterium | reverse complement strand
ACCTCGCTGGTCACCTCGATGCCGGCGACCGCTGCCAGGCTGCCAACCACCTGCAGGTAGGACTGCCAGGTTTCGCTGCGTGCCTGGGCGGCTGCGATCACCGCCGGCGGCGGTCCGCCGGCCTGCGCTGCAGCCCGCTCTGCGATGTGGTGTTTCCAGCCGAAAATGCCGCCAAAGATGGCGGCAAGTAATATGACGACAAAAAGAATGCGGACAAACATGGAAGGATCCTTGGCAACAGCGAGCGCTCGTTGGTATCAATTGTGGCGCGGCTGGCACACGAAAAAAGTAAACTACACGGTGCAGTGTATCTGATTCGCCGGATCTGGCATCATGAAATATCCCTCAACTGAACATAAGAATCCGAACGCCGGATGAGCCAGCCGCAAACGACACAGAGCGAACAGAAGCGCGCCGCTATCCTGGCCGCGGCGCTACGTGAATTCGAGGCATGCGGTTTCCGCGAAACCAGCATGGACCGGGTCGCCGCCAGCGCCGGGGTGTCGAAGCGCACCGTGTACAACCACTTCGCCAGCAAACAGGCCCTGTTCGATGCCATCGCCGAGCGCCTGGTCGAACATGGGCGCTACGAAGGCGCCCTGCCCTACGACCCGCAGCGGCCGCTGGATGAGCAGCTGCAGATCATCGCCGGCCAGGTGGTCGATATGCTGTGTTCGCCGTCGTTCATGACCCTGGCCCGGGTCACGCTGGTCGAGTTGATCCGCTCGCCGGATCTGGGGCGAAACACCTACGAGTTGTTCCGCCAGCGCCAGACCGGGGTCGCCAACTGGCTCGAAGCCGCGGCCGCCGATGGCCGGGTCACGATCGACGATCCGGTTTGGGCGGCCGACCAATTTCTCGGCATGATCAAGGCATTCGCGTTCTGGCCCCAGATCCTCGGTGGCCAGCCGGCTCCGGATGCAGCGACCCGGGCAGCGATCATCGAATCGACCTGCAACATGTTCCTGAACACCTGCGCGCGGAGCTGAAGTCGGCGTTCAAGCCGGCCGCGGGCAGGCCGCAAACACCTGCATGAACAAACCACTGCGCACCTGAGCCCTGCCCCATGCTCGCCCTGCTCCTGATCAACGGTCTGGCCGTCGCCGCCGCGGTAATGATCCATTACGAGTTCCTGCGCAAGGCATCCCGGGCAGTGCCGCGGATGCGCTGTCGCCGCGGCCTGCGCATCGTATTCGGCGTGTACCTGGCGCTGATCGCGCACACCGTTGAGATCTGGTTCTTCGGCCTGATCTACTGGCTGGTCCACTGGAGCGGCGACTGGGGTCACCTGGCCGGCAATTTCTCAGGCAGCCTGCTCGACTGCGTGTATTTCTCGTTCACCACTTTCACCACGCTTGGCTTCGGCGACATCGAGCCGCACGGGCAGTTGCGTTTCCTGGTCGGGATGGAATCGCTGACCGGCCTGGTCCTGATCACCTGGAGTGCCTCCTTCCTGTTCTACGAGATGCAGCGCCACTGGGAACAGAATCCCTGAACCGTTGACTCCACCACACCTCCACCAGTGCCTGCTTGAGGAGCCCGTGTGCTCGGCGTAGGCTGCTGCGCATGGATAACCGTCAGTTACCCCTGCCTTGACCGGCACAGCCGCCGCCGATGCGCTCGCCAACCTGCTGGCCCGCGCCGCTCTGGGCGATCGCCTGGCATTCGCCGACCTGTACCGTGCGACGTCGGCGAAACTGTTTGCCGTCCTGCTGCGTATGCTCAAGAACGAGGAAATGGCGGAGGACGCTTTGCAGGATGTCTTCATCAAGGTCTGGCACAGGGCCGGCGAATACCATGCCGGCAAGGGAACCGTGATGACCTGGCTGATCAGCATCGCGCGCTACCGGGCGATCGATATGCTGCGTCGGGCGCGTGCCGGCGTGCAGACCGTCAGTGAGGAGCAGCGGCCGCTCGACAGCCATCCCGCGCGCGACGGCGATCCGGTCGAACGTACCTGCCGCGTATCCGACGACGCACGCCTGGCGGCATGCCTGGACGAACTCGATGCCCAGCGCCGCGCCTGCCTGGTGCTGGCCTACTGCGAGGGTTACACCCACGACGAGCTCAGCCAGCGGGTCGGGTCGCCGCTGGGTACGATCAAGAGCTGGATCCGACGCGGCCTGCTCGCGCTGAAATCCTGCCTGGAGCGCGCCGATGGCTGAGCGGCTCGACGACGAAATGATCGTGCAGGCCGGCGAATACGTGCTCGGCACGCTCGATGGCGTCGAGCGCGAGGCATTCGAACATGTCATGCAGGACAACGCGGCCTTGCGTGAAGCCGTGGCCGCCTGGGAGCAGCGGCTGGACGGATTCAACGATGCAACGGCGCCGGTGCAGCCGCCGCAGCGCGTGTGGCTGGCGGTCGAGAACGCGATCGCACCGGCCCCTGAAGACGGTGCGGATGAACCTGCGGGCTGGTGGCGGTCGCTCGCGTTGTGGCGTTCCGTCGCCGCGGCGGCCGTACTGGCGTTGCTGGCGGTAGTGCTGCCGCCGCTGCTGACCCCGCCGACGCTGCCCGAACAACCGCCGGTCTACAACCTGGTGTTGCGCGCTGCCGACCAGCAGCCATTGTGGGCGGTGGTCTGTGACTGGCGTTCACGGGAATATGCCGTGACCCGGGTCGCTGCGACCGATCCGGCGGCCGGCAAGGCGCACGAACTCTGGCTGCTGCCGGCCGACGACGGGGCGCCGATGTCGCTCGGCCTGATCGATCTGGATTCGATCAGCGGTACCTTGCCAGCGAGTGCCGACTGGCACAACACCAAGGCCATCGCGGTCAGCCTCGAACCGGCCGGCGGCTCGCCGACCGGCCTGCCGACCGGACCGGTGCTGCACGTCGCCCCGGTTTCCGGCTGAGAAATTTCAGTCGCCGCGCATCCGCCAGTCGTCGGGCTGCGTATCTCCTGGTCAACACGCCCGGGAGAGCGCCATGCCGAACACAATCTTTCTGTCGCTAATACTGCTGTCCACAGTCTTCACGACCCCGGCTATTGCCGCGCAGCCAGCGCAAAGCGGCCCCGCCTGGCAGGACTACGGGCCACCCGCATTCGAGGCGGCAGTGGCGCAAAACAAGCTGATCCTGCTCGACCTGGTTGCCGTGTGGTGCCATTGGTGCCATGTCATGGAGGCCACGACCTATCGTGACCCGGTCGTGCGCGAGCACCTGGAGCGCCATTATGTTGTCGTCCAGGCGGACCACGATGCGCGTCCCGACCTGGCCGAGCGTTACCGTGATTACGGTTGGCCGGCGACCATCATCCTGCGTTCCGATGGCACTGAACTGGTCAAGCGCGCCGGCTATATCGCGCCGGGCGAAATGGCCGAGCTTTTGCTCCGCACGGCTGCCCGCACGGCCCTTTCCGACGACACCATCGCGTCCGAACCCCGGCAGCTGGGCACCGCTTCCGAACTGAGCGAGGACCTGCGCGACACCCTGCAACAGCGCCACCTGGCCGCCGACGATCCGGAGCACGGAGGATTGAGACTGATGCAGAAGTTTCTCGATGCCGACACGATCGAGTGGGATCTGCAGCTCGCGCAGCAGGGTGATGGCAAGGCCGAGAAACGTGCGCGCCGGCATCTCGATGCCGCGCTGGCACTGATCGATCCGGCATTCGGCGGTGCCTACCAGTACTCGACCCACGGCGACTGGCAGCACCCGCACTACGAGAAGATCATGCGCACCCAGCTGGCGTACCTGCGCAGCTACAGCCTTGGCTATCGCCATTTCGACGATCCCCGCTACCTGGCCGCCGGTGACCGGGTCGCCGCATGGCTGGCCGATTTCATGCAGGCCGACAACGGTGGTTTTGCCACCAGCCAGGACGCCGACCTGGAGCAGGGCAGCAAGGCGCACGACTATTTCGCCCTGGACCGGGACCAACGCCTGCAGCGCGGCCTGCCGCGAATCGACCGCAATCAATACGCGGACATCAACGGCATGGCCATCGAGGGCCTGGTGACCCTGTTCCGGGTGAGCGGTGAGAAGCGCTACCTGGCGAGCGCGGTCAGCGCGCTCGACTGGGTGCTGCGCAACCGGCGCAACGGGCAGGGTGGTTACCGACATGCGGCGCAGGACAGTGCCGGTCCCTACCTGGCCGACACGCTGTACATGGGCCGCGCTTTCCTGGCTCTTTACGAGGCCAGTGGCCAGCCTGCCTGGCGCGACCAGGCGGCAGCGGCCGCGACATATATCGGCGACAATTTCCGCCAGCCCGGGGGCGGACTGCTGGCCGCCGTTGACAACGGCACGCCGGTCAAGCCGGTCGCCCAGCTCGACCAGAACATCCACGCCGCGCGCTTCCTGTATGCACTGGCCGCGCATACCACTGACCCAGCGCATGCAACCTTGGGTGATCACGTGATGCGCTACCTGGCGACCCCGGCGATCGCCACCTCGCGACCCACCGATGCCGGCATCCTGCTGGCCGACCGCGATCGCGTCGATGTTGAAAAGAGTAAGTCTTCACTAACTTTGATCCCCTCTGTAAAGAAGGAAGATGCAGCATGAGTCGTACGATGGCCCAAGCCCTGCCAGGGATTTCCGCAGAGCCCTGTTTCGACACCCTGTACGCCGACAACCACGCCCGCCTGCGCCGCCTCGCGCGCATGCTGTGCGCCGATCCTGAATTGGCCGACGACCTGTTGCAGGAGACCTGGCTGCGCGCCTGGCGTGCCCTGGATTCGTTACACGATGTCGCCGCTTCGAAGGCCTGGCTGATCACTATCCTCAAGCGCGAGCACGCGCGCCTGTTCGAGCGCAAACGACTGGATTATGTCGCTTTCGCCGAGGATAACCCCGAACTCGGGCGGGTCAGCCGGCCGGAGCAGGGGATCTACCTGCGCCAGCTTCTGGGGCGCCTGTCGCCGGCCGAACGGGAGCCATTGTTGCTGCAGGTGGTGGACGGTGTACCGGTGGCCGACATCGCGACTCAGGCCGGGGTCAGCCGCAACGCAATGACCATCCGTCTGCACCGCATCCGTCAACGCCTGCGCGAAATCTGACGGCGCGGTTGGTGCCATGTGCCGGATTGGGCGCCGTCGTCGGGCCGGCTGCAGCCGGCGAGGTCAGACGAACGCCACGGGCACGCGGCCTGCCCGATCAGCCGGGTCGCGCCGCACTGCTGCGGAGGTACTACGGGTCTGACCGCTGCAGGCGTTAGAATCGGGCGGTATAACCGCCGAACCCGCCCGACAGGACTCAAAGCAAGCATGGCCGCCCCGCGTTCCAAAATCCCACCACGCCTGATCATGATCGTTGGCGGCGTACTGCTATTCATGTTGCTGATCCACCTGGCCGGGGTATGGATATTGCGCTACTTCGTCGAACGCGAGCTGCATCCGGCGCTGCCGCAGGGCACCTACATCGGCGAGGTTCATCTGAACCTGTTCACCGGCGGGCTGAAGATCGATGGCTTCGAGTTGCGCCAGGACGACCAGATCCGCATGCGTTTCGGCGAGCTCGATGTGAAGGTCAGCCCATGGCGGCTGTTGACCGGCACGGTGTTGGTCGAGCGCGCGGTGCTGCGCCAGGCCTACGCACGCATCGCCCGGCGCAACGATGGCAGCTTCGACCTCGGCCTGCCGCCGTTCGGCACCGACGCCGGCCCGCCGCCGGCGGAGCGCGAGCCGATCGACCTGACGATCGCCGGTATCGATCTCGACCGGATCACTGTCGAGTATCACGATGGCGAGCTGGCATCCAATATTTACGTCGATAAAGTCAAAGTTGGTACTTACTCACTTCGTGCCGACGAACAGACGGTACCGGTTGATCTTTCGCTGCGCTGGGACGGACGGGCGATCGTCGGCCAGGCCGAGGTCATGCTGGCTGCGGACGCGGTCAATGCCAGTGGGCGGATCGAGACCGAGCTGCTCGACATCGGCCGGGCGCAGCAGCTGGCGCGCCTCGATCCGGTCGCGCGCGGCGAAATCTCTTACGCCGGGCCGTTCGACTGGAAGGCGCCCACGCTCACACTCAGCGGCGCGATCGCCGCGCCGACCCTCGACTATGCCGCGGCCGGGCAGAAGGCCTCGTTACGCGAGCTGGCCATTCCCGCGTTCAGCCTCGACTTGCAGACCGCACCGTCGGTCACGGCCGCGCTGGTGCTGGATCAGCCATTGCGCCTCGCGGCAGCCAACTGGGATGGCGGCGGGCAGGGCGCCGACCTCGCGCGGGTCGGTGTGTCCGGCAAGGTGGATTACCGCGGCGACGCCGTCGAAATCAGCGCACTCGACCTGTCGGCCGCTGACCTGGCCTGGCGCGACCCGCAGCGCAACGCCCGGCTCAGCGGTGTGAGCCTGACGGGCAGCGTGCGCCAGGCGCTGGCCAGCGATGCCGGCCTGCCGACCCTGCAGCTGAATGCGAACCTCGCCGGTCTCGGCTTTAACGACACTGCCCAGGCGCTGAGCGTGGATCTGGCCGATCTGCGCATCGACCGTCTCGGCCTGGAGGCGGGCGACAGTGGCACGGATCGCACCCTGGCCAGCACCCTGTCGGTCGGTGCCGGCAAGGCGGAGCAGGGGCCGAACACGCTCGGCTGGACTGCGATCGATGCCGGGCTGCGCGGCCGGATCGCCGCTGACCTCAGTCTCGCCGGCGATATCGATCTGCGCGGCCTGAGTGCCGCCGCGCCGGCCCTGCAGCACGGTCCGCTGACCATCGCCAGCGTCGGCCTCAAGGGCCTCGATGCCGGGAGCACGACGAAATTCGCCCATCTGCGACTGCAGGGCATCGATCTGCCGGCGGCGATCCCCGAGACCGCGCTGACGATCGCCGCGGTCGATCTCGCGGGCGGCAGCTATGCCGCCGACGCCGGCGTCGCGCTGGGCGAGATCGTCATCGACGGCCTGCAGACCGGCGTCATCCGTGACAAGCAGGGCGCTTGGCAACACGTGATGAGCAGCAGCGCGCCGGCCGCCAAGGGCGCGCCGACCGTAGCGGTCGAGCCGTCGGCGAAGGAACAGGCGCTGGACTGGCGCATCGGCGGTGTGCGTGTGCAGGGCGACAGCCACATCACGCTCAACGACCGTGGAAACGACCTGATGCAGCCGATCGAGTACCAGGTCGAAAAGATCAACGTCGGCGCACTGTCCAGCAAAGCGCCCGGCAAGGACACTCCGTTCGACGTCGCCTTCCGGCCCGACCCATACTCCGAGTTCCGCATCAACGGCGTGGTCCGCCCGCTGGCCGACAAGCTCTACCTCAAGGCCGACGGCCATCTGCACGGCTTCGGCCTGACCACGGTCAACGGCCTGATCGCCAACGATCTCGGTCATCGCTTCCTGCAGGGGCAGCTGGACAACGATTTCCGCATCACGATCGAGAACAACCAGCTCGACATGGCCAACGCGCTGGCGCTGTCCAGCCTCGAGGTCGAGGAGATCGAAGGCAAGAAAGGCCCGCCGCTGAACACCGCGGTGGCACTGCTCGAGGATCGTGACGGCAACATCAAGCTCGAGGTGCCGGTTGCCGGCGACCTGTCCGATCCGCAGTTCCGCGTGCTCGGTGCGCTCAACCCGATCATCATGAAGGCGGTCGCCGGCACCGCGGCACTGGCGATCCAGCCGCTCGGCTCGGTGCTGCTGGTCGGCAGCCTGCTGGCCGACCAGGCGCTCAAGGTCACCTTCGAACCGGCGAAGTTCGCTGCCGGCAGCACGCAGCTTGATGATGCCGCGCGCAAATACCTCGGCCAGCTGGCCGGCAAGCTCAGCGAGAAGCCCAAGCTGCGCGTGCGCCTGTGCGGCGTCGTGGCCGACGCGGAACGGCCACGCAACAAGAAGGGCGAGTACACCGACAAGGAAAGTGACGCCCTGGACCTGGCCCAGAAACGCGCCGAGGCCGTGCGCAGCTATATGCAAGGCAAGGGCGCGAGCGCGCAGCAGCTGCGCAAGTGCCGGCCGTCGATGGACAAATCCGAGGCGGCGGCGCCACGCGTCGATATCAAGTTCTGAGCCGCCCATCTTCGCCCTGCCGTAGGGCCGGCTGTGCCGGCCGTTCGGTCGTCAGGCACAGCCTGACCTACGACTGATCCCACCCGCTACGGGCCATGAGGGTGCATTAGGTTCCTGAGTTCGCACCGCTTATCAAGATTTATCCTGCCGTGACCGCTACATCCTGGTAGTGCAACGACCGGTTCGCCGGTCACCCCATCACCAGGAGCGGCAATCCAATGCCCCAGATCGACGTCCCCCAGGTCCTGCAGGTCATGGTCAAGAACAATGCGGCCGACGTGTTCATGTACACCGGCGCGCGCATCTCAATGAAGACGCAGAAGGGGTTCGCCCAACTCGGCGAGCCGTTGCAATCGGGTGATGCCGAGCGCGCGGTGCGCGAGATCCTCAGCGACGAAAAGCTCAAGCAGTTCGAAGAGAACGGCGAGGTCGACTTTTCCCTGTCGTACGCCGGCATCGGGCGCTTCCGTGGCAACGCCTTCCGCCAGCGTGGCGAGGCGGCGCTGGTCCTGCGCCACATCGACACCAACGTACCGACCATCGCCAGCCTGAACATGCCCAAGGTGCTGGAACACCTCGTCATGCAGCGCAACGGCCTGGTCCTCGTGGTGGGCGCCACCGGGTCGGGCAAATCGACCACGCTGGCGGCCATGATCGATCACCGCAACAGCAATGCCGGCGGTCACATCCTGACCCTGGAAGACCCGATCGAGTTCATGCACGAACACAAGAAATCGATCGTCGCCCAACGCGAGATCGGCACCGATACCATGTCATTCAGCAGTGGCATGAAGGCCGCGCTGCGCGAGTCGCCGGACGTGATCCTGATGGGCGAGATCCGCGACCAGGAAACGATGGAATTCGCGCTCAAGTTCGCCAACACCGGCCACCTGGCGCTGTCGACGCTGCACGCCAACAACGCCACCATGACCATGGAGCGTATCCTCGGTTTCTACCCGAAGGATGGCATCGAGGCGCAGGCCAAGCGCATCGCCCAGAATCTGCGCGCGATCGTCTGCCAGCGGCTGGTGCCGGGCACCCAGGGTGGCAAGGTCGCGGCGGTCGAGATCATGATCAACACCGGCTACATCTCCGACCTGATCGCCAAAGGTGAGATCGGCGGCATCAAGGATGCAATCGAGCGCGGCGGGCAATACAAGATGCAGTCTTTCGACCAGCACCTGGTCAGCCTGTACAAGGAAGGTCGCATCACCGCTGAGACAGCGATGGAGTACGCGGATTCGGCCAGCAACGTCAAGATCCAGATCAAGACCGGCGATGCCGGAAAGCGTCTTTCCTCGACCTCGGCGACCGATTGGGGAAGTGGTCTGTCACTGGAGCCGACCGAGGACGACAGTCCAGACCAGGCGATAGAGTTCGGCAGGAAGTAATCCCGGCCGCGGGCCGGCGCGGTGGTGCGATTCGCCGCCGCTCCGGCGGCATGTTAAATTCCGCCCACCGATGCCCAGCCGGGCGACGAGCGGAATCCTACGATGTTGGCAGTTCGGCGAATCTCTCAAGCCGTCACAGGCATTTTATTGACGGGCTTGGCAAGCGCCGTGCACACGATGCCTTTGCAGGGCAGCGAATGGCAGCCCCTGCAGATACACGATGAATCGGTACCCGCCGACAGCGGCATCTTCATCCGTTTTCACAGCAAACAGCGCCTGGTCGGTCACAGCGGCTGCAACCGCCTGTTTGCCGAGTACGAGGCCAGCGACGGCCACATCTTTGTCGGCCCGGTCGCGGCCACGCGAATGGCCTGCGAAGACGCAGTCATGACGCGCGAAGCCGCCCTGGCCAGCGCGCTCGAGAAAGCACGTACCTACCACCGCGACGGTGCCAAGCTGGTCGTGTTCGACGGCGCCGGGCAGCCGGTGCTCGAACTGCGCCAGAGCGACTGGGACTGACGCCGAAACCGTGAGCGCTGACGCCTGATCGCGCCTTCTGTCAATCCTGTCCGACACCATTGAATCTCCAAGAAAACCGCCATCCCAGCGCAGGCGGGGGTCCAGGATCTTCACTGGATCACAGATTCCCGCCTTCATGGGAATGACGAAAAGTGGATCGATCGCAGTGGCCTATACTGAAGGCCACTCCCGTCGAGCAAGGAGCCGCCGATGCCGACCGGCAATTCAGGCAAAACGACGCAACGCCCGCTGACCGCGGTCCAGGATGTTCCCGACCTGCGTGACTGGCCGTTCGAGCCGTCGCTGCGCATGCTTCGCCGCTACATCACCGTGCCGCGCGGGTTGCAGATCCTCGATCAGAAGACCGAAGGCGCCTGCACCGGCTTCGGCCTGGCCGCGGTCATCAACCTGCTCAACCGTGAACGTGGCAGCAAGGTGCGCGTCAGTCCGCGCATGCTGTACGAGATGGCCCGTCTGCACGACGAATGGCCGGGCGAGGACGAGGCGGGGTCCAGCTGTCGCGGCGCGATCAAGGGCTGGTTCAACATGGGCGTCTGTAGCGAGGCGCAGTGGCCCTACGAGCCGGGCAGGCGCGGCGGCCTCACGGTGGCGCGCGCGAAACAGGCACGCCAGACGACGATCGGTGCCTACTACCGCGTGCAGCCGCGGATCGCGGACTTCCATGCCGCGCTCAACGAGGCCGGGGCCATCTTCTGCTCGGCGCATACCCACGCGGGTTGGCGGCGCCCGGCAGCCCGCACCGGGCTGATCCCCTTTGTCGATCGCCGCGACGGTGGTCACGCCTTTGCGATCGTCGGGTACAACCGCAAGGGGTTCTGGATACAGAACTCCTGGGGCAAACGCTGGGGCAAGGGCGGGCTCGGCCTGTGGCAGTACGAAGACTGGCTCGAGAACCTGATGGATGCCTGGGTATTCAACGTCGCACTGCCGACCCCGCAGATCTGG
>JAGRHE010000083.1 GCA_020445165.1 Gammaproteobacteria bacterium | reverse complement strand
CTTTCAGCCCTTCGACCACCCGCTGCTGAGCGGCAAGTCGAACATCTTCCACCAGATCCGCGAGCGTGGTGCGATCCTGTTGCAGCATCCCTATGAGTCATTTGGCACGTCGGTCGAACGATTCCTGAAGGAAGCGGCGCTCGATCCAAAGGTGCGCGCCGTCAAGATGACCCTGTACCGCACCTCCAGCGACACCCAGGTCATCGATAACCTGATCCGGGCCGCGCGCAATGGCAAACAGGTCGCCGTCGTGGTCGAGCTCAAGGCCAGGTTCGATGAGGCCGCCAACATCCGCTGGGCGGCGCGCATGGAAGAGGCCGGTATCCATGTCACCTACGGCGTGATCGGCCTGAAGACGCATTCCAAGATCGTGCTGGTGGTGCGCAACGACTACAACGGTCTCAAGCGTTACCTGCACATCGGAACCGGCAACTACCATGCCGGAACCGCACGCCTGTATTCGGACCTGGGCATCCTGACCAACGACCAGGACCTGGGGCGTGACGCGACCGAGCTGTTCAACTACCTGACCACCGGCTACACGCCGGAACGCTACTACCGCAAACTGCTGCCGGCGCCCAAGGTACTCAAGGCGGCGCTGCTGGCGCGGATCGAGCGCGAGCGTCGCCTGCACACGGCGGAGAAACCCGGCCTGATCCAATTCAAGATGAATGCACTCGAAGATGCCGACATTACGCGTGCGCTGTACCAGGCGAGCCGAGACGGGGTGCGGGTCGACCTGATCGTGCGTGATACCTGCCGCTTCCGGCCGGGAGTCGCCGGTCTTTCGGATTCGGCGCGGGTGATCAGCATCGTCGGCCGGTTTCTCGAACACACGCGTATCTACTACTTCCACAATGGCGGTGACGAGGAGTATTTCATCGGCTCGGCCGATTGCATGAAGCGCAACCTCGAGTCGCGGGTCGAAGTCGTCACGCCGGTGATCGGCGACAGCCTGCGTGAAGAGCTGCGCTACATGATCGACAGCCAGCTGGCCGATTATCGCAATGGCTGGGAGATGGCATCCGACGGCAGCTACGAGAAGCGAATGCCGCGCAACGAGGCCGAGGAGACCGGCTCACAAACCCGCATGATTGTCCGTGCCAAGGAACGCGAGAAACAGGCCAATCGCTACCAGCGTGGAAAATCGAGACGCCCGGTCGCAGGACGCAATCTGCGCTGAGTGCGCCTTTACCGGACCGGGTCGACCCGGGAACCTGATCTGGTGTACAAAGCAGGTCGTGAGACTTGTTTCGCAGTGCCGGGTTGACAATGACATCAGAAATCGAGACTACGGGCAGCGCGGCCGCACCACGCAAGGGCGGCCTGCGGGCCAGCCATGTCGTATGGATCGTCCTGGCGACGGTACTGGTTACGGTCGCCGTGACCTACTGGGTCGTACGTACCTATATCTACGCCAAGGATTTCGAGCCGGTCGAGCTCAGTGCTGTCGAGCAGCAGAAACTGGATGCAAAGCTGCGGATTCTCGGTTACCAGCCCGAACCCGCCGCTTCGCAGGGCGCACCGCCGGGCGAGGAGAGTGATGATCGATGGTTACGTCCGGAACGCTACAGCGAGGCCGGTGCCAAGCGCGAAGTGAGCTTCAGCGAGCGCGAGCTCAACGCGATGGTCGCGAAGAACCAGGACCTGGCGAAGAAGCTGGCAGTCGACCTCGCCGACGACCTGGTCAGTGCGCGCCTGCTGGTGCCGCTCGATCCCGATTTTCCGATCCTCGGCGGCAAGACACTGCGGCTGTCGACCGGGGTCGAACTGGCTTATCGCGATGCACGGCCGATCGTCGTGCTGAAGGGTGTCAGCATCATGGGGATCCCGATTCCGAATGCCTGGCTGGGCGGGCTCAAGAATATCGACCTGGTCAGGGAGTTCGGTGACAGCGATGGATTCTGGAAGAGTTTCGCCGATGGCGTGGACAACATTCGCGTCGAGGAAGGATCTCTCAAGGTCAAGTTGAAAGAATGACGGTCACGGATCCGGGTGGAATGCGGACCGGTGACCAGCGAACTGGATGGCGGGAATGGAAACGGAACAGGAAATCTACGAAGAAAGCGCCGTCCGCCGGGTTTGGCGGATTTTCGTGCTGTCGCTCGGCGTGGTGCTGATCGGTTTCGGCCTCTGGGCACTCGGTGGCGCGATCTACGCCGCCTGGGAACTGTTTCGCGATCCCGATGCTATCGCGTACTTCGCCCGCTATTTCCTCGAAACCACCAAGATCGACAGCTACGTCAAGAGCGGTGGTGAGGGGCTTGCACACTACGTGTCCTGGGTGGCCGTGATCCTTTTGTTGCTGGTGCTTGGCAAGCTGGGTGCCTGGGCGATCGAGGCAGGTACCCGCCTGATGGCCGATCGGCCGCGTCGCGCCGGCTGAGACGGTCAACTGCCCAAGGTGTCGCGGGGTTGCCTGCGCCAGGACCGGCTTAACACCAGCCTGATCAGGTCAGCAGATTCTCCAGGATGCGCTCGTACATCGCCGACAGCCGGTCGAGATCGTCGACGCTGACGCACTCGTCGATCTTGTGGATGGTGGCGTTCAGCGGACCCAGTTCCAGTACCTGGGCACCGGTCGGTGCGATGAAGCGGCCGTCCGAGGTGCCACCCGCCGTCGACAGCTCGGTCGCGAATCCCATTTCGTGCTCAATCGCCTCGCGAGCCGCCTCGACCAGTGCGCCGCGTTCGGTCAGGAAGGGTAGGCCGGACAGCCGCCAGTCGATGTCGTAGTCGAGCCCATGCCGGTCGAGTACCGATTCGACCCGTTGGCGCAGGTCCTGTTCATCGGTCTCGGTCGAATAGCGGAAATTGAACACCACCTCGCAGGTACCGGGAATCACGTTGTTGGCCCCGGTGCCGGCGTGTATGTTGGACACCTGGAACGTGGTCTTGGGAAAGAACTCGTTGCCCTGGTCCCACTCGGTCGCGGCCAGCTCAGCCAGGGCCGGGGCCAGTTCGTGGACCGGGTTGCGTGCGAGGTGTGGGTAGGCAACATGACCCTGGACGCCCTTGACGGTCAGTATTCCGCCGAGCGAACCGCGGCGTCCGTTCTTGACCACGTCGCCGACCCGTTCACTCGACGACGGTTCGCCGACCAGGCACCAGTCGATCTTATCGCCGCGGGCCTCGAGCGCCTCGACCACCTTGACCGTGCCGTTGACTGAGGGGCCTTCCTCGTCGCTGGTGATCAGGAAGGCAATCGAGCCGCGATGGTTGGGGTGGCGCGCAACGAAGCGCTCGGTCGCGGTGATCATTGCCGCCAGCGATCCTTTCATGTCGGCGGCACCGCGACCGAACAGCATGCCGTCGCGGATCTCGGGTTTGAACGGATTTACCTGCCAGCGCGCGACCGGCCCGGTCGGTACGACGTCGGTGTGCCCGGCAAAGCAGAACACCGGTCCGTTATCACCACGCCGCGACCAGAAGTTGTCGACATCGTCGAAGCGCATAGGCTGATTTTGGAAGCCGAGTGCAGCCAGGCGCTGCATCATCAGCGGTTGGCAGCCGGCATCTTCGGGTGTGACCGATTGGCGGCTGATCAGGTCAATGGCCAGGTCGAGTGTTGCACTCATCTGTCAATACTTCTGTTGGACGGCTTCCGGTGCAGCTTACCGGCAATTGCCGGGGAAGGATGTCCTTCCGTGCTCAAGGTTTGAAGATTGCCGCGTACTGTTCCGGCTTGAAGCCGACAAAATGTTGTCCCCCGTGCACCAGTACCGGTCGCTTGATGATACTCGGTGTTTCGAGCATCAGGCCAATCGCCGATTCCTCGTCGATCGCGTCACGCACGGTCTGTGGCACCTTGCGCCACATCATGCCGCGGGTGTTGAGCAGTGGCTGCCAGCCGAGTTCGGCGACCCAGCCACGCAGGGTCGTTTCGTCGATGCCGGCCTTCTTGTAGTCGTGAAAGTCATAGTCGATCGCATGCTCCTGCAGCCAGGCGCGCGCCTTTTTCATCGTGTCGCAGTTGGGTATGCCGTAGAGCGTGACCATTATTCACCTGCCATATGGACGCAGAGTTCGCAGAGTACACAGAGAAGCTTCTTGCGTGGAAAGCGTGCTCGTCAATGCGCGAGGAGAGACCCGGTCGCACATGGTCTCCGGCAGAAGAAGCCCCAAGCCCCTCTGCGTCCTTTGTGCTCCTCCGTGTTCTCTGCGTCCCAAGCCTTGTCAGATATCGCGCAGCAGTTCATTGATGCCGACCTTCGAACGGGTCTTCTCGTCGACGCGCTTGACGATCACGGCACAGTACAGGCTGTATTTGCCATCCTTGGACGGCAGGTTGCCGGACACCACCACGGATCCCGCCGGTACGCGGCCGTAAATGATCTCGTCGTTCTCGCGATCGTAGATCCGGGTCGACTGGCCGATGTAGACGCCCATCGAGATTACGGATCCCTGTTCGACGATCACGCCTTCGACAACCTCTGAGCGCGCGCCGATGAAACAGTTGTCTTCGATGATGGTGGGCGCGGCCTGCAAGGGCTCGAGCACGCCACCGATACCGACGCCTCCGGACAGGTGCACGTTCTTGCCGATCTGGGCGCACGAGCCGACCGTGGCCCAGGTGTCGACCATGGTGCCGGAATCGACGTAGGCGCCGATGTTCACGTACGACGGCATCAACACGCAGCTCGACGCGATGTAGGAGCCCTTGCGTGCGGTTGCCGGCGGCACGACGCGCACGCCCGACTCGCGGAATTCGCGCGAGTTGTAGTCGGCGTACTTGGAATGAACCTTGTCATAGTAATTGGTGAAGCCGCCCTTGATGAACTCGTTGTCATTGATGCGGAACGACAGCAGTACCGCCTTCTTCACCCAGTCATTGACGATCCAGTTGCCGTCACGCTTCTCGGCCACCCGGATCTCGCCACGGTCCAGTTGATCGATGGCCTCCATCACTGCGTCGCGGACCGAGGCGTTGACGGTACGCGGCGTGATCTCGGCACGCTTTTCGAAGGCGTCGACGATGACGGACTGGATGTCGCTCATGGGGTGTCTCCTGACTGAATACGGATTTACAAACTTTGTACGAAATCTTTGATGCGTAGTGCGGCCTCGATGCATTCATCGAGCGTTGCCACCAGCGCCATGCGTACATGGCCGGCACCGGGGTTGTTGCCGTCCTGCTCCCGTGAAAGGTACCGGCCTGGCAGCACGGTGACGTTCTGTTGCGCGAACAACTCGCGCGCGAACCGATCGTCGGCCATTGGCGTGCGTGGCCACAGGTAGAAGCCGGCGTCCGGCCGGGCAACATCCAGGCAGCCATCGAGCGTGTCGAGTACCGCATCGAACTTCGCGCGGTATTGCTGGCGGTTCTCCCGCACATGTTCCTCGTCGTTCCAGGCAGCGATACTGGCGTGTTGATGCTGTAGCGACAGGGCACAGCCGTGGTAGGTCCGATAGCGCAGGAAGCGTTCGAGCACGGCGGCATCGCCGGCGACGAAACCGGAGCGCAGACCTGGCGCGTTGGAACGCTTGGACAGGCTATGAAACACCACGCAGCGTTCGAAGCCGTTGTTGCCCATCGCGGCCGCGGCCTGCAGCAGGCCGGCCGGTGGCTGTTCCTCGTCGAAGTAGATCTCCGAGTAGCACTCATCTGAGGCAATGATGAAATCGTGTTTCTCAGCCAACTGGATGAGTTCCTGCAGTTGCGCCAGTGACATCACGGCACCGGTCGGATTGCCTGGCGAACACAGGTAGAGCAGTTGGCAGTCACGCCAGGTCGCAGCGTCGACCCCGGCAAAGTCGGGCAGGTAGTCATTCTTCGAGGTGCAGGCGAGAAAGTGCGTGCGTGCGCCGGCCAGCAGCGTGGCTCCTTCGTAGATCTGGTAGAAGGGATTCGGCATTGCGACCAGGGGATTGCCGCTACGGTCGACCACGGCCTGGGCGAATGCGAACAGGGCTTCGCGCGTGCCGTTGACCGGCAGTACGTGGCGTTCGGGATCGAGAGCTCCTTCGGCAATGTCGAAACGTCTGCGCAACCAGTCGGTGATCGCACGCCGTAGCTCAGGTATCCCGCGGGTCAACGGGTAGCTCGACAGTCCGCTGGCCAGGTGTGCCTGCAGCGCTGCCGCAATCAGTGGTGGTGTGGCATGCTTCGGCTCGCCGATCGATAACGCGATATGGGATTTCGCCGGCGGCGTGATCCCCGCTTTTAGCTCGGCCAGGCGCTCGAACGGATAGGGCTGAAGTTTTTCCAGGTCGGGATTCATGCGGCAAGCGGCGTGATTCGGGCGGCCGATTATAGGCGATCAATGACGTGAATGCTGTGCGCGAGCGCATCTGGCCGACTCTCGGACTGCTCTACGGGGCGATATTCTGGGGACTGGTGTGGTACCCGAGCCGCCTGCTCGAACAGGCCGGCCTGCAGGGCGCCTGGCTGACCCTGGTCGCCTACGGTGCGGCGTTCCTGGTGTTCATGCCCTTTGCGCGTCTGCAGCGCGCCGGACTGGCGGCGCAGCCCTGGGATGCGGTCAGCCTGGTGATTGCCGCCGGCTGGACCAACGTGGCGTTCGTGCTCGCGGTGCTCGAGGGCGAAGTGGTCCGCGTCGTGCTGCTGTTCTTTCTTTCGCCGCTGTGGACCGCGCTGTTCGGACGCTGGCTGCTCGGCGAGGCGTTGGGTCTGCGAACGCTGGTGATGCTTGGCCTGGGCCTGGGGGGAGCTCTGGTCATGCTGTGGGATCCGGCGCTCGGGCGGGTGCCGCTGAACCGAGCTGACCTGTTTGCCGCGAGTGCCGGATTCGCGTTCGCGCTGAACAACGTCATGACAAGGCGCATTACCGCCATGGGAGTCCGAGCCAAGACCCAGCTGTCGTGGTTCGGTGTTGTCATGGTATCGACCGCATACATCGCGCTGCTGGTGCCGGAGATTCCGCAGGTACCCGCATTGGCGTGGTTTTGGGCGATATGCCTGGGGCTCTTCGGTTTCCTGTTGTCGACCCTGGCAGTGGTCTACGGGGTGACCCATATGCCCGTCCAGCGGTCTTCCGTGATCATGTTGTTCGAGCTGGTGGTCGGTGCCGCGTCGGCCTGGTGGTTGGCCGGCGAGGTGGTGACGGCACAGGAGTGGGTCGGTGGCGGTCTGATCATGGCCGCGGCGCTGGTGGCGATTTTCTGGGAGGGTCCGGACCGATGAAGATTCACGAACTGCATCACGTGAGCCTGGTGGTGTCCGATACCGGGCGTGCACTCGACTTCTACCAGGGCATTCTGGGGCTGGAAATCGACCCGGGTCGGCCAGATCTTGCGTTCCCGGGCGTGTGGCTGCGTATCGGTGATCGCCAGTTGCACCTGCTCGAACTGCCCAATCCCGACCCGGTCGCCGGGCGCCCGGCACATGGTGGACGCGACCGGCACACCGCGGTGGGTGTCACGGGGCTCGATGGGTTCCGGCGACGCCTGGAAGCAGCCGGGATCGACTACAGCATGAGCCGTTCCGGACGTGCAGCGCTTTTCTGCCGCGATCCGGATGGCAATGCCTGGGAGTTGATCGAACAGGGCTGAGAAGGCGCTGCGTCAATCAGTCGTCGAGTTTTTCGCGCAACGCCGCGGCGATCTGTTCGAGTCTTGCCGGGTCGCTGATCGGCTGGTCTTCGCGGTCGGTGATCGCGAAGCTGTCCTGCGCCTCGGCCCCTGCAGTTGTAATGCGTGCATTGTGCAGGCGCAGCCGATTGGCGGCGAAAACCTGCCCAATCATCGACAGCAGGCCCGGGCGATCGCTGGTCTTGATATTCAGCCAGGTGACGATGCGGTTCTCGTCCTGCTCGAACGAGATCTCAGATGGCATCCGAAAGCTTTGCAGGCGGCGAGGAATGCGCGGCTGGGTCTGTGGCAGGTCGGTCTCGTTGAGGCCCTGTTCGAGATAAAGCCGGATTTCTTCCAGGCGGGCATCGTCGGTGATTTGCGATCCGTCGTCTTCGAGCACCAGGTAGGTGTTCATGCTCATGCCCTCGTCCGTGGTGTGTACGCGCGCGGCGAGAACGTTGAGCGCCAGTTGGTTGAGCAGGGCAGTGCTGTGCGCGAACAGGTTGTCGCGGTCCGGACCATAAACGAACAGCTCGGTGCAGCGGAGTATTCTGTCCTCACGCAGTTGCACCACCATGCGTTCCACCTTGCGGCCCGGCGGCCAAAGCAATTCAGTGTGCCAGGTGATTGCCTCGACCGAGTTCTGCATGAAGTAATCCGTGCTCAGTGTCATCCATAGCAGGTTGAGCTGGTCGTTGTCGTAGCCTTTCTCGAGAAGTGCATTGCGAGCGGCTGCCTGTCGTTCTTCGATAACCTCGTTTTGCAGTTGCGGTTGATCGAGTCCACGCTCCAGCGCCTCGCTGGTGCGATCGTGCAGCTGGTCGAGCAATGCGTTCTTCCAGGAGTTCCAGCGTGCCGGATTGGTGCCGCGCATGTCGGCGACGGTGAGCAGGTACAGGTAATCGAGGCGCATGCGTGTGCCGACCCTGGCAGCAAATTCCTGGACCACGTCCGGATCGTCGATGTCTTCGTGCTGGGCGGTATACGACATCTTCAGGTGGTTGGCGACCAGCCAGGCGACCAGGTCGGCATCGAAGCGTGAAAGATCGTGGCGCAGACAGAACGCGCGCGCATCTTCGGCGCCGAGTTCTGAATGATCGCCGCCGCGGCCTTTCGCGATGTCATGGAAAAGGCCGCTGAGATAGAGCAGTTCGGGTTTCGGCAGGCGCGCGTACACCTCGTTGCAGCGACCGCACTCTTCCTGGTGTTTTGCCAGCGCAAACCGGCGCATGTTGCGGATCACCATCAGGATGTGTTCGTCGACCGTGTACACGTGAAACAGGTCGAACTGCATCAGGCCGGTGACGGCATGAAAAGCCGGCAGATAGCGCGACAGGATGCCGTAACGATGCATTCTTCGCGCCGCATGGGTGAGCCCGTTGTGTTCGCGAAAGATCTCGATGAACAGTGCCCGTGCCCGGATGTCGTCGCGAAAACGCTGGTTGATCAGGTGGCGATGGGCGCGCATCAGCCGGATCGTGCTCGCACGCACGCCATGCAGTTCCGGGTGCTGCTGAACGATCAGGATCATTTCCAGCATGGCCAGCGGATAGCGGGCGAAGATCCCGGAGTTGACCACCTCGAGATAGCCATTGCGTGCCTGGAAGCGGCGATTGATCGGCACCGGTTCGCCGGGGGAGTTGTCGTGCAGGATGGCCTCGTCGAACAACTGCAACAGCATCTCGTTGAGTCGCTGCATTTCCACGACCCGCCGGTAATAGCGTTGCATGAACTGCTCGACCGCCAGATTGGCGCTTTCGTCTGTGTAGCCGAATTGTTTCGCCAGGGTGCGCTGGTATTCGAACAACAGCCTGTCTTCGTGGCGCCCGGTGAGCAGGTGCAGTGCGAATCGCACCCGCCAGAGATGCTCTTCGCCGGCGCGCAATTGCTGGTATTCGGCGTCTGTCAGGAAGCCATGGTCGACCAGCGCGCGCATCGTGCTGACGCCAAAGTGACGTTTGGCGACCCAGCCGATGGTCTGGATATCGCGCAAACCGCCCGGACCTTCCTTGAGGTTGGGTTCGAGATTCTGGCCGCTGTCGTCGAACTTCGCGTGTCGACGACGTTGTTCCTCGACCTTGGCCGTGAAGAACTTGCGGCTGGACCAGATCCGCTTGGGGCCGGTGGCGTTGCCGAGCCGTGCGAACAACTCGTCGTCGCCGGCCAGCAGGCGCGACTCGACCAGGTTGGTTACGACGGTGATGTCCTTTGTCGCCTCTTCGACGCACTGGCCCAGGCTGCGCACGCTGTGACCGACCTCGAGCCCCATATCCCACAACAGCATGATCATTGGTTCCAGCTGCGGGGCCAGTGGCGTGGGGTCGTCCGGGGTCAGGATGAGAAGGTCGATGTCGGATCCCGGATGCAGTTCACCGCGCCCATAGCCGCCGACCGCGATCAGGCAGGCGGAGGTGCCGTCCGGGATCATCCGGCGCCAGACACGAACCAGCAGTTCATCGACGAAGCGGGCCCCGTCGTTGACCAGTTCGCGTGCATTGGCGCCGGCGGCGAAGCGTTCGCCCAGTTGCTTGCGTGACTGCTTGACGGCCTGCTTGAAGGCGGGCATCGCCGGGTCGCCGGCTGCGAGTTGCCGGTCCAGTACCGCGAGTATCGAGTCGGACATGTGCTGAATCGGTTCAGCCAGCTGCTGCCTGCCGTTCTTCTTCGCGCAGCGTCAGCACCTCGTAGCCGTTTGGTGTGACCAGGATCGTGTGTTCCCACTGGGCGGACAGCTTGCGGTCCTTGGTGACCACGGTCCAGCCGTCCGGCAGCAGCTTGACGTTGCGTTTGCCGGCGTTGACCATCGGCTCGATCGTGAAAGTCATGCCGGCCCGCAGGGTCAGGCCGGTATTGGGCGTACCGTAGTGCAGTACCTGGGGATCTTCATGGAACCCCCGGCCGATCCCATGACCGCAGTATTCCTGCACGACCGAGTAGCCGCTGGATTCGACGAATTTCTGAATCGCATGGCCGATATCGCCGAGGCTGGTGCCGGGGCGAACCAGATCGATTCCCCGCCACATCGCCTTGTGCGTGATATCGACCAGGCGTTGCGCCAGGATCGTCGGTTTGCCGACAAAGAACATCTTGCTGGTGTCACCGTGGAAACCGTCCTTGATGACGGTGACGTCGATGTTGACGATGTCACCCTCCTTGAGAATCTTGTTCCCGGGTATGCCATGGCAGACCTGGTGATTGACCGAGGTGCAGATCGATTTTGGAAAACCACGATAGTTGAGCGGGGCAGGAATCGCGTTCTGGGTCTTGGTTATGTAGTCGTGGCAGATCCGGTCGAGTTCGTCGGTGCTGACCCCGGGCTGGACGTGCTCCCCGATCATTTCGAGGACCTCGGCGGCCAGTCGCCCGGCGACGCGCATTTTGTCGATTTCGTCCGGCGTTTTGATGATTACGGGCATTGGCTGGGCCTAAGGCTGGGATTTGATTAAAAAAACAACGTCTTGGCGTTCAGGTGGATTGAGCGCCGGGAAGCCTTATGGTATAAAACGCGCCGCTTTGCGGCAACGTCCGTCTTGGCGCCCCGTTTTTGGGGTTTTTTAACGACACACACGTACCACAACCAGGTGCCTGGGTGCCCGGTAATTCCGGGTCGGTCATCGGGGTGCGTGGAGGCTCAACCCAACCTGTTTCGGAGCAAAAATGAGCAATGTTTCCATGCGCCAGATGCTTGAG
>JAGRHE010000082.1 GCA_020445165.1 Gammaproteobacteria bacterium | reverse complement strand
TCGCGTTCCAGACGCGTAACCCGATGCACCTGGCGCACGAAGAGCTGTGCCACATGGCCATGGATCGCCTCGGCTGTGACGGCCTGGTGATTCACATGCTGCTCGGTAAGCTGAAGTCGGGCGACATCCCTGCACCGGTGCGTGATGCCGCCATCCGCAAGATGGTCGAGCTGTACTTCCCGCCGAACAGTGCCATGGTCACCGGTTACGGTTTCGACATGCTGTATGCCGGTCCGCGCGAGGCCGTGCTGCACGCATACTTCCGCCAGAACATGGGTGCGACGCACTTCATCATCGGCCGTGATCACGCCGGTGTCGGCGACTACTACGGTGCGTTCGATGCGCAGACGATCTTCGATACCGACGTGCCGGCCGGCGCGCTCGATATCGAGATCTTCAAGGCCGATCACACCGCCTGGTCGAAGAAGCTGAACAAGGTCGTGATGATGCGTGAGGCGCCTGATCACACCAAGGAAGACTTCATCCTGCTGTCCGGCACCAAGGTACGCGAGATGCTTGGCAATGGCGAAGCTCCGCCAAAGGAGTTCTCGCGCCCCGAGGTTGCGCAGATCCTGATCGAGTACTACCAGTCGCTGAACTGATAGTTCGCGTCTGAGGCATAATCGAAGCCCGCTCGTTTGAGCGGGCTTTTTTTTGCGAGTGATGAGCAAGGACTACGAAATTTTCGACAGTAAGACCCTGTCGGCCGGGTTCTTCACCCTGAACCGTTATCGCCTGCGGCATGCCAGCTTCGAGGGTGGCTGGTGCGACGAGATCGTGCGTGAACGGATCGAGCATCTGGCCGCGGTATCGGTCCTGCTGTTCGACCCCGACCGTGACGAACTGGTGCTGGTCGAGCAGTTCCGGGTCGGCATGATGGGCCAGGTCGAGCCGCCGTGGGCGGTCGAGACGGTTTCCGGCTTCTGCGATACCGAGCATGAAAAGCCGGAACAGGTGGCACGGCGCGAGGTGGTCGAGGAGACCGGCTGCGAGCTCAAGGCGCTGACACCGATCGGTGCTTTCCAGGTCAGTCCCGGTATGACGGTTGAACGCATCGACCTGTATTGCGGCTGGGTGGACGCAACCACCGCCGATGGAATCCACGGTCTTGCGCACGAGGGTGAGGAGATACGTGTCGTGACGATGCCGCGGGCACAGGCCGTCGACGAGCTGTTCAAGCGGCTGAACACGACCAGCGTGATCATCACGCTGCAGTGGCTGCAGGCGAACCGCGAGTCGCTGCTGCGGGGTTGGGGCTGGCAGCCGAGCTGAGTCAGTCGACCGCAATCACCCGCAGATCGATCTGGCGATCGTCAGCGCGTCGCGTTTGCACATGCCGTCCAAAGCTGTCGCGGCCGTCGCTCTGCGTGCCACCGGTTGCGCCCAGTGGCAACCACTGCCCGAGCGAGCCGCGCAGCACGGTCGATGCATGTTGCAGGTTGAAACGGCCGTTCTCCGCCGCACGCTCGTGCTGCTGGTAGATCTCCACGGTGACCTGGTCACCGTGCACACGGGGCAGGGCGTAGAAACCGCTCAGTGAATCCCGGTAACTCACGTCGAATCCCTGCACCAGGCTGTTGCCGATGACCTGCTGGTGTGCCCGGTAGACCGGTACCGACTGGCCGGTGCGGATCAGCGCGGGGCGGCCGTCCAGGGCCTGCACCCGTTGCGTGCCATGGTCACGGGCGCGGGTCTCGAGATTGCGGTAGTAGAGCTGTGCCCCCGTGCCCGGTGGCGCATCGCCGAGGCGTACCGAGTCGCCGGCAGCGCCGTAACCGACATCGCTGCCGGACAGCGTATGACTGCCGGCCAGGCGTACCTCGATCAGCAGGCGGCGTGCCGGGCGGTCGACCTGTTCGAGCAGGCGGCGTACCTCGGTGATCTGTTGTGGCGTGCCGCGCACGATCAGCTTGTCGTGAAACGCGGACACGCTGCCCTCCGAGCCGAGCAGCGGGCGCACCACCTCGACCATGGCGGCAGCCGGCTGGCTGTTGACGACAAAGGTCGCGACCTTTGCCTGGTCTGCCGCGAGCGGCATCGCAATCAGTATCAGCAGGGCGGTGAGTACGGCTTTCATCCTGGATGACTCCGGCGGTGTTCCTGTTTCAAGTGTAGGTGAGCGAAGCACGGCTCATGGTCGCTTCGGCGGGACCAGTCGACGGACCATCGTGCGGTGATCGATGCCGGCGTCAAGGAATGTTCCGCCGCGGGCGACGAAACCGTGCCTCCTATAGAATTCTTCCGCCTGGCATTGGGCATGCAGAAACACCTCGTCCAGGCCGCGCGAGCGCGCCTCCTCGATCAGTGTCTGCAACAGCTGGCCACCGATGCCGCGGCCGCGATGTTCGCGGCGCACCGCCATGCGCCCGATATGGCCATCGGGCAGCATGCGTGCCGTCGCGACCGGCTCAGCATCGACGAGCGCCAGCAAGTGCAGCGCCCCGGCATCGTGCTCGTCTTGTTCCAGTTGCAGCGGCACACCCTGTTCCTCGACGAACACCTCGATGCGGATTGCCAGAAGTCGTCGTGCGTCCCTGGTCCAGTCGGCGCGCTGCATATCGACCGGCATCAGTCATCATCCTCCACTTCGAAGATGCCTTCGTTGAGCAGGTCGAGCAGCAGGTCGGCGCTGTGCTCGTGTCCGGCGAGCAACTGGCGCAGTTGTTCCACCGTCAGGCGGCGCGCGTCGGCCAGCGTGCGTGCGACATCGCGCAGGCTTTGCGGTAGTCGGCGTGCCTCGCCCTGGACGTACAGCCAGACACCGTCGCCGTCTTCACGCCAGGCCATGCGTGCGGCCGGATGCCGGACCAGGTCGTCCGTGCCGTCGAGCCAGGCGGCCAGGTCTTCGGGCTGCCACTCAGGTTCGGCGGGCAGGATCTGAAACTGTGGTTTCGGTTCGGTCACGTGGCAGCCGAACCAGTGATTGAATTCGGACGAACCGGGCCCCGGCAGCCCGGTCAGCGTTTCGGCGGCCGCTGTGCAGGCACGCGCGGTCAGGTGTGATGGCTGCAAGGGAAGCTGGCAGTGCGGGTCCTGCAGCCGGCGGTCATCACACAGCGACACCAGGTGCTGGAACCAGTCGGCAGCGAGCTCGCGCTGGCTGGGCGCACGAAATCCAAGCGAGTAGGTCATGCATTCGCCCTCGGCGGTTCCCCAGTGGGCGACTCCCGGAGGCAGGTACAGCACGTCGCCCGGCTCGAGCAGCCAGTCCTCGTCGGTTTCGAACCGGGCCAGGATGCGTTGTTCGATGCCGGGCAGCAGGTCGGCGTCCGTGTAGTCGCGGTAACTCAGGCGCCAGCGCCGCCGCCCCTGCGCCTGCATCAGGAACACGTCGTAGGCATCGGTGTGCGGCCCGACGCCGCCACCGTCGACGGCATAACTGATCATGATGTCGTCGATGCGCCAACTCGGGACGAAGTCGAAGGCCTCGATGATGCGGGCGACTTGCGGCAAAAACTTGTCCACGTCCTGTACCAGCAGGGTCCAGTCGCGTTCTGGCAGGGCCGCGAAATCGGCGTCATCGAAAGGACCGTGGCGCACGCTCCAGCGGCTTGCCGAGTGCGTGATCAGCAGGCGCGATTCGACCTCGGCTTCGCACGCCAGGCCGGCCAATTCTTCGGCCGGCAGAGGGAACGTCTCCGGCGGCAGGGCGGCACGCATCAGCAGTGGCCTTTGCTGCCAGTAGTCGCGCATGAAGGTCTCCGCGTCGATCGACGCGGGCAGATCGAGGCGGGGTGGGCGTTTCATGATTGGCTCGGGTACAACGAAAAAAGGACTGTTCCGCATCGATGCGGAGACAGTCCACGTGGGAGTTGCTCATCGGGAGTCGGCACGGCCGGTCGATTGCCCGGGCGCCGCGTCGTCCGTCGGAACACAGGCAACCTTAGGTGGAGAATCCGATGCATGGCGTGTTGTCGGTCACAAAGTGCCGGTTTGCTCCAGTGGTGTGCCGACCTCCGGCCGGCGCGGCTGCCGTCCGGCACTGGCGATCAGGCCGGAGGCGAGGACCAGCAGGGCGCCGAAAGCGGTTGACCAATACAGGACTTCATCCCAGAAAAACCAGCCGAGCAGCGCGCCGAACACCACCGACAGAAAGGCGAAAGGGCCGAGTCGGGCCGCCGGCGCGCAGGCCATGCCGCGCGTCAGCAGGAACTGGCCTGCGGTAGCGAGAATGCCAAGAATAAGCATCCATCCCAGCATCCGCGGGGTCGGTGTCTGCCACATCCACAGCAGTGGAAGCAGCGAGACCGCGCTGGCGATGGCGGCGAAATAGAAGACCGTGCGTGCCGCGGGTTCGGTCCGCGACAGGCGACGCACAGTGACTTTCGCGACCGCGGCCAACGCGCCGCCGAGTAGGGCGACCATGGTGACCGGCGCGAATTGTGCGAAATCCGGGGTCAGGATCAGCCCGACGCCGCTGAAGCCGATGGCGAGCGCGGCCACCACGTGCCAGGTGAAACGCTCGTCCAGCCAGGCCAGGGCCACCAGCGGTATGAACAGCGGCGCGGTCAGTTTGAGCAGCATCGCGTTGGCCAGCGGCATGTTCGCGATGGCGTAGAAAAAGCAGTACATAGCGCCGAGCCCGGCAAGTGCCCGCAGCAGGTGCAGGTGGGGTACGCGGGTCGCCAGCCCACGGTGCGACGGATGCAGGGTCAACGCCAGCAGCAGACCGAGTCCGACGATGTTGCGGGCGAACACGATCATGCCGTTGTTGAGGTCTGCGGACAGCACGCGGATGCTCGCCCCCATCAGCGCGAACATGAGTTCGGCAGTGGCGATGAGTAATGCACCCTGCCAGAGCCGGTCCGGCAGATTGGCTGTTTTCAGCAAGTTGAAATGTCCCCTGCAGCGCTGCTTTGTGCCGAAAAAGGGTCGAAAAATGGCGAGATGGAGTGGATATTCGGCTTCATTTTGGAATTTTATCAAACGGGACTTGAAGTTCCGCCAATTGCTGGTTTAATGCGCCCGTTAGAGTCAGTTATCTCAGGCCAATCCCGGAACCATGCGTTGGCTGATTCTCGTTGTACAGTATTTCCGCGAAATCTCGACAAGCTGGGGAGGAATCCATGTTTGATAATGCGGGTAAGAATAAAGTTGCAGTGATGCTGGCACCTGTGGGTCTGGTCATCGGCCTTTCGATGGGTGTGGCGCATGCAGACAACCACGGCCCGTTCGCCACCAGCGGCTTCGGTGAAGGCGTGAAGACGGGTTATGGCGAGTGCTGGAACGCAGTCGGCGGCATGACGGGCGTGGCTCCGTGCGGCGGCGACATGATGGCTGACGGCGATGCGGACGGCGACGGTGTGCCGGACAGCAAGGACCGTTGCCCCAATACTCCGAAAGGCGCACCGGTGGATGCCGATGGCTGCCCGAAGGACAGTGATGGCGACGGCGTGCCCGATTTCAAAGACAACTGCCCGGGAACCCCGGCAGGTGCCAAGGTCGATGCGAAGGGTTGCCAGATCATGGGCAACGTGACCATCAACACCACCACCGATCATTTCGACTTCGACAGCGCGCGTCTGAAGCCGGCAATGGAATCCGAGCTGGATGGCGTTGCCTCCAAGGTCAACGCTTCGCGTGGTGACGAGATGCTCGAGATCGTCGGTCATACCGACAGCACGGGTCCGGAAGGTTACAACCAGGGTCTGTCCGAGCGTCGTGCCCAGGCTGCCGCTGATTACCTGGCAGGCAAAGGTGTGAGCTCCGGCAACATGACCGTCAAGGGCATGGGCGAGAGCTCGCCGGTTGCCGACAACGGCACCCGCGAAGGTCGTGCGATGAACCGTCGCGTCGAGATCATCACCAAGTAAGTATCACGCTGGTGTTGAGCGAAGAAACCGCGCCTTCGGGCGCGGTTTTTTTTGCTCGCGGCCGCCCGGTTGGCTAGCGGGCGTGTGCGGCCACTCCGGACTTATGCAGCGTGCATCAGACTCGACGAGCCTGTTCCGCCGCGTTGCCGATATAGCTGGCCGGCGTCATGGCCTTGAGTTGTTGTTTGACCGAGTCCGGCAACTGCAGTGTGTCGATGAACGCCTGCATGCCGGCCTGGTCGACCCGCTGGCCTCGGGTCAGTGCCTTGAGCTTCTCGTAGGGCTGTTCGATGCCATACCGCCGCATGACGGTTTGGATGGGTTCGGCCAGTACCTCCCAGTTTGCGTCCAGGTCGGCATCCATGCGTCCACCATCGGCTTCGAGCTTGCCGATACCGCGCATGGCGGATTGCCAGGCAATCGATGAATAAGCGATGCCGACCCCCATGTTGCGCAATACCGTGGAGTCGGTGAGGTCACGCTGCCAGCGCGATACCGGAAGTTTCCCTGCCAGGTGATCGAACAGTGCATTGGCGATGCCGAGATTGCCCTCGGCATTCTCGAAGTCGATAGGGTTCACCTTGTGCGGCATGGTCGAGGAGCCGACTTCGCCGGCAATCGTTTTCTGCTTGAAATAACCGATCGAGATGTAACTCCACACGTCACGACAGAAGTCGATGACGATGGTGTTGTAGCGTGCCAGCGCGTCAAACAGTTCCGCCATGTAGTCGTGTGGCTCGATCTGCGTTGTGAACGGGTTCCAGGCAATGCCCAGCGACTCGACGAAGTCGCGCGCGTGGGCCTCCCAGTCGATATCCGGGTAGGTCGCCAGGTGCGCGTTGTAGTTGCCAACCGCACCGTTGATCTTGCCCAGCAGGGTGACTTCGGCGATCTGTTGCTGTTGTCGTTGCAGGCGTTCGACCACGTTGGCCATCTCCTTGCCGAGCGTGGTCGGAGAAGCCGGTTGACCATGCGTGCGTGACAGCATCGGCTGGTCGGCGAAGCGGTGGGCCAACTCGCGGATCGCGGCGATCAGTTGCGTGGTCTGCGGCAGCGCGACCTGGTCCCGTCCGTCTTTGAGCATCAGTGCGTGAGCCAGGTTGTTGATGTCTTCCGAGGTACAGGCGAAATGCACGAATTCGCTGATCCGTTCGAGTTCGATGTTGCCGGCGATCTTTTCCTTGATCAGGTACTCGACGGCTTTCACATCGTGATTGGTCGTGCGTTCGATCTCCTTGACGCGTCGTGCATCCGCTTCGCTGAAGTCGTCGACGATGGCGTCGAGCTGGGCGTCGGTTTGTGCGCTGAACCCCGGGACCTCGGAGATTCCAGGGTGCCGTGCCAGGGACTGCAGCCAGCGAATCTCGACCACGACCCGGCTGCGAATCAAGCCGAACTCGCTGAACAGTGGACGCAGCTGCCGGGTCTTTTCGCCATAGCGGCCATCGATGGGCGAAATCGCCGTAAGGCTGTTGAGATCCATGGGTGAGCGTCTCCGGTGATGCAAACCGGCAATTATACGTGGTTGTCGTCGCTGCGAGGGTCTGTGCGCGGACAACAAAAAGCCCGGCGCTGGGCCGGGCTCGATGTGGTGGGCCGGGTAGGGCGTTACTCGCCCGGCTTCGGCATGTTCTCCATCGAAGGAGCCGAGGGCGCCATGGTATCGACAGGCTCGGCCGGCGTGTCTTTGGCCGACTGCATCAGGTCACTCGCCTTTTGCTTGGTCGCGTCGTATACCTCGACCGCCTTCTCCTTGCCGGCCTCGTACAGGTCGACCGCCTTTTCCTTGGTTGCGTCGTAGACTTCGCCGGTTTTTTCCTTGCTTGCGTCGTAGATGTCGGCCGCCTTCTCCTTGGTTGCGTCCATCATGTCGCCGCCTTTCTCCTTGGCGGACTGGTACAGCTCGGCCGATTTCTCCTTGGTTGCCTCGACAGCATTGGCCGTCTTTTCCTTCGCGGTTTCCAGGTAGCCCTTGCTCTTATCGGCGGCATTGCTCGCCGCATCCTTGGTCGACTGCCATGCCTCCTGACCGAGTTTCTTGGTTTCCTCGGTCACGGTCTTGGCCTGTTCGGTCAGCGCCGAATCTTTCGGCGCCTCGGTTGCCGTCGTCTTGTCCGACTCGCTGCATGCGACCAGCGCCAGCGGCAGAATGACGATGGCAAGTTTCTGAAATTTCATTGGTTCTCTCCAGCACGTTTGATATTGGGGCGGAAGTCAATCATTACCGGTCGCAACATGCAAGCAACTCAGTCCTGCATTTTGTCGATCAGGTCACGGCTTTTGGCGGCGATCGAACGCCGGCGCAACAACAGGTGCCACTTCTTTCCACCCGCTTGGCGCCAGAGCACTGCGGCGCGAATTCCGGCAAGCAGGGCGACGCGAATGCGCCCGGCGTTGTCGGCATTCTGCAGGTGCAGCGGTTCTCCACGCACCAGGATGCGCGGACCGAGTGGGCTGATGTGGTCCTGGTATGCGGCAGCGAGTTGTTCGTTGACAGTCGCGTCGCCGAGTTCGAAATGATCGATGCGCCGCGTCAGCGCGGTCAGTGCGTCATGCAGGCCGCGCATCGCCTCGCCATTTGTCAGCAATCGGTCTGCAAGGTGTATCAATGAGATCACGTAGCGGGCGATTTCCAGGTCGCGTTGCGCCGGCTGTTCGATCTGACGGTACAGGGTACGCAATCCATGAGCGACACCCGTGATGCCCCCGAAGATCGATTCGACGCTTTCCGGCTCGAAATCGAACAGGGTCTGCCGGCTGACCTGGAACGCCTGTGCGTCACTGACACCGTTGCGGGCGATATCGCGTGCCAGGCGTGCGCCCTGGAAGACCCCGGCAAGGGAGATGATGCGATCCGTGTCGTCGTAGCTTGCCATCTCAATCAATCAATGATCGCGCCGCCGAGGCATTTGCGTCCATCGTACAGGACTACGGACTGTCCTGGTGTGATTGCGCGTTGCGGTTGTTCGAAGGCCACTTCGAGCTGCTCGTCGTCAAACGCGACCGTGCACGCCTGCAGGGGCTGCCGGTGACGACAACGTGCCAGCAGGCTGACTCCGTCCGGCGGTGCTGTACCGCTGATCCAGTGGACCTGGCTCGCACTCAGTCGGTTGCGCAGCAGCCTCGGGTGGTCATGACCCTGCGCCACGATCAGGCGATTGTTGGCAAGGTCCTTGTCCACCACGTACCAGGGTTCGTCCGGCGCCCCGGTGACACCGCCAATGCCCAGCCCCTGGCGTTGCCCGAGGGTGTAGAACATCAAGCCGTTGTGGCGACCGATGCAGGTGCCTTGCGTATCGACGATGTCGCCGGGATTGGCTGGCAGGTAACGGGCGAGGAACTCACTGAAGCGTCGCTCGCCGATAAAGCACACGCCGGTGCTGTCCTTCTTCTTGTGGTTGGGAAAGCCGGCATTGCGGGCCAGCTCGCGCACGGCCTGTTTTTCGAGATCGGCCAGCGGGAACAGGGTGTGACGCAGGGCATGTTGTCCCAGCATGTAAAGGAAGTAGGTCTGGTCCTTGTTGTCGTCGGCGGCACGCAGCAGCTCGCAGCCCTCAGGCCTACAGCTGACATCGGCGTAGTGCCCGGTGGCGATATGCGAAGCGCCCAGATCGAGGGCGTGATCGAGAAACGCCTTGAACTTGATCTCGCGATTGCACAGCACGTCCGGGTTGGGTGTTCGCCCGGCGCGGTATTCATCGAGGAAATAGGCGAATACCCGGTCCCAGTATTCGCTGGCGAAGTTGACCGCGTGCAGACGTATGCCGAGCAGGTCGGCAACGGCCTGTGCGTCAGCGAGGTCCTCGGCCGCGGCGCAATAGCCCGCTTCGTCGTCCTCCTCCCAGTTCTTCATGAACAGGGCCTCTACCTGGTAGCCCTGCTGCAACAGGCGCAATGCGGCCACCGACGAATCGACCCCACCCGACAGGCCGACAATGACTTTATCCGAGGACATGGATGAAGGCCGGTGCAATGCCCGTCTCGCTGGCCGCGTCGTCGATGCAGCGCAGGACCATCGGGCTGCGCGGCGGCAGGGCGCCATGTGCAACCTGCTCCCGGGTCAGCCAATGTTGGCCGAGGATGTCCGGGTCAATGGTTGCGTCTGGCAGCAACTCGCCGACCGTGCCGGTGAAACAGAATCGCAGGTAGGTGCGTTGGGTGTCGGGCACGGTCCACTGGTAGATCCCGAGCAGCGACTGTGCGGTGAATGATCGCCCGGTCTCTTCGAGTACCTCGCGTTGCACGGCCTGGAGCGGACTTTCATCGAACTCGACATGGCCGGCCGGCTGGTTGATGACGCGCACGGACGACGGCCGTTCTTCCACCATCAGGTAGCGATCATCGCGCCGGATGACGGCGGCAACGGTAACAGAGGGAGACCAGCGCATCAGCGCAGTTTATCACCGCGCCGCGCCCGCCCGCGCCGCTTGGCCGTGCCGCCGGGATGCGGCACTTTCGGCGGATCGACCGTGATCGCACGCCACTGCCCGGGTTGCAGATCACCCAGGGTCCAATCGCCGACCGCGTAGCGCACGAGTCGCAGGGTCGGAAAACCGATCGCCGCGGTCATGCGTCGAACCTGGCGGTTGCGTCCCTCGTGGATGGCGATTTCGAGCCACTGGGTGGGGATGTTGGCGCGGTACCTGACCGGTGGGTCGCGCGGCCAAAGTGCCGGTGGTTCGATGGCCCGCGCCCTGGCCGGTCGCGTAGGACCGTCCTTGAGCTCCAATCCTTTGCGCAGCCTGGCGAGATCAGGTTCTTCCGGGATGTTCTCAACCTGCACCCAGTAGGTTTTCCAGGTCCGTTTGCGCGGTGCCGTCAGCGCATGGGCGAGGGCGCCGTCGTCGGTCAGTAACAGCAGGCCTTCGCTGTCGCGGTCGAGCCGGCCGGCCGGGTAAACGCCGTCCGCGTCGATATGGCTGGCCAGGGTAGGACGTTGCTCGCGGTCGGTGAACTGCGACAGCACGCCGTAGGGTTTATTCAACAGTATTAATTGAGCCATAAAATGAAGTGTGCGGTAGCTCGATGCTAATATTGCGCTTTCCAACACCCAAGGCGAACGGACCCAATTCTATGGCATTCGACAAAATCGAGATTCCGGCAAGCGGCGAACAGATCACGGTCAACCCAGACTTTTCGCTCAACGTGCCCGACCAACCGATCATCCCCTACATCGAGGGTGACGGTATTGGCGTGGATATCAGCCCGGTCATGATGAAGGTCGTGGATGCGGCGGTCGCCAAGGCCTACGGTGGGCAGCGCAAGATCGCCTGGATGGAGATCTTTGCCGGCGAGAAGTCGACCCGCATCTACGGTGAGGGCGTATGGCTGCCGGAAGAGACGCTGACCGCGGTCAAGGAATACGTGGTGTCGATCAAAGGACCGCTGACCACGCCGGTCGGTGGCGGTATCCGTTCGCTCAACGTGACGCTGCGCCAGGAACTCGATCTCTATGTCTGCCTGCGTCCGGTACGCTATTTCGATGGCA
>JAGRHE010000081.1 GCA_020445165.1 Gammaproteobacteria bacterium | reverse complement strand
CGATTGCCAGTACCTGCTGCGCCTGCTTGGCGTAATCGCGGCGGGATATTCCGTGTCGCCTGCTCTTGCCGCCGACGACCCCTACCTCGAACTCCTCGATCGCGAGGTCACTAAGGTCGAGCCGGTAGCGTCCGATACAGTCGATGAAGGCCGGGGTGTGGTCGGTAACGATGCATCGCGTCCGGTGGCGTCGAAGGAGAGCTTCGAGACGTTGCTGCGACGACAGCATGTCGGCACGTACAGCTTCTACCGGCGGTTGCCAGAGCGCAGCCGGGAAGAGGTGTATCTCGATTACCGCAGTGGTGCCTCAATGGAGGTACTGCGCGGAAAGATCATAGACAGGTATTTGCATCCGTGATGACACGCTGGTTCGCAGGATCCGGACACCAGGTCCGGTCGTCCATTGGCCGTTCGTTTGCAGCGACACTGCTCGTGCTTTTGTTCGGTGTCTGCGTGACCGCGCAGGCCGAGGACACGCTGCAGATCGGGCAGACAGGCAGCTTTGTCCCGCTGTACGAGGGCAAGCCCTACCTGCACGTCATTCACGAGGGTCGCTCGGTCAAGGTGCAGCGGGTGCAGGACCCTGACTACGAGCTCAAGGGATATTTCGCCAGGACTGTGCGCAAGTGCCCGCCGTTCTGCATCCAGCCGGCGACGCCGGCTGCGGGCGTGGCGACGGTCGGTGAGATCGAGGTGTTCGATTTCATGGAATCCAACCTGCGCGACGGTACCGGTCTGCTGATCGATGCACGCACCGTATCCTGGTTTCGCAAAGGCACCATTCCGGGCTCTGTGAACTACCCTTTCACGATCTTCAGTAAGCCGCTCGACGACCCGGAGCTGATCGAGACGCTGAAGCAATTCGGCGCAAGGGAGCGGGAAGAAGTCGGGGCGGTGGAAAAAATTCTAGAAGACTGGGGATGGGTCGATAACCGTCATATGACCGATCGCTGGGATTTCACCGATGCCAAGGAACTTGTCATGTGGTGCAACGGACCGTCCTGCGGCCAGTCGCCACGGGCGATCCGCGGCCTGTTGGATGCGGGATATCCCAGTGAAAAGATCAAGTATTACCGTGGCGGGATGCAGATGTGGCAGCTGTGGGGGCTGACCACGATTGTGCCCCGCCAGTGACGTCAACGTACATGCAACGCTGGGAGACAGTGTGTGAGCAGTGACAGCGCGATCGAATTGAGCGGACTGAAGGTCATGGTGATCGACGACAGCAAGACGATCCGTCGCACCGCCGAAACCCTGCTGAAGAAAGCCGGGTGCGAGGTGTTGACGGCGACCGATGGCTTCGAGGCCCTGTCGATTATCGCCGACAATCATCCGGATCTCATATTCGTCGACATCATGATGCCGCGTCTCGACGGTTACCAGACCTGTGCGCTGATCAAGCACAACGAGCTGTTCAGTGATATTCCGGTCATAATGCTGTCGAGCAAGGACGGCCTGTTCGACCGGGCCCGCGGGCGCATCGTAGGGTCGCAGCAGTACCTGACCAAGCCTTTCACCCGCGACGAGCTGCTGGGTGCGATCCGACGGCATGCAAACCGGAAAGCCGCCTGATGAAGACCGGCACCCCCCGACGTTGAGTATCGCGATATATGGCAAAGATTCTGATAGTCGACGATTCCCCGACCGAGCTGCACGTATTGACCAAGATCCTGAAGCAGGGCGGGCACGAGGCATTGACTGCCAGCGACGGTGAGGCCGGTATCGCCGCCGCCCAGGCCCAGTCACCCGATGCGATCCTGATGGACGTGGTGATGCCCGGGATCAACGGCTTCCAGGCGACCCGAAAGCTGAGCCGTGATCCGCAGACACGCCACATCCCGGTCCTCATGGTGACCACCAAGGACCAGGACACCGACCGCGAATGGGGCATGCGCCAGGGTGCCAAGGGGTACCTGATCAAACCCGTGGACGGGCGCGAACTGTTGCAGAAACTGGGCGAACTGCTGGCTTGATCGAGGTAATCGCACTCGGCGGAAAGGTGATTTCGACGCAGGACGCGGTGGCGATCCTGGCCGAAACCGAGCAGCGCTGTCGGGCCGCGGCCGCCCGTCTCCCGCAACTGAGCCAGACCCGCGATGTGTGGGATGGACTGGTTTTCAATGTCGCCGGCACGCGCATGGTCGCGGCGATGAACGAAGTCAGCGAGATGCTACCCTTTCAGGAACGAATCACCCATGTGCCGGGCGCCAAGTCGTGGGTGCTTGGCCTGGCCAATGTGCGCAGCAGTTTGCTGCCGGTCATCGATCTGCAGGCGTTTCTTGGCATGAAGTCCCTGGTTCCCTCGAAATCGGCGCGCATCCTGGTTCTGCGCCTGCGCGGCCTGGTCGTCGGCCTGGTCGTATCGTCGGTTCAGGGCATGCGGCACTTCAGTCTGGACGACCGCCTGCCGAATGCACGTATGAAGGGTGTGTTGGGGGCCTATGTCTACGAGGCCTTCGATGTCGGTGGCGAGATCTGGCCGGTATTCAACATGCATGCGCTGGCTGCCGATCCTGAATTTCGTGGCGCAGCGCGTTAAGGCTGGGCTGCAAGGTGCCGCGTCCCCAGCTGGATGCGCGCCGGGATATTGCGTAGACGTTGTCTCGGGACACTGCAACAGATGAAAAGCACAATCAAGAAAGACTCCTCCGGGAGCCGCTCCGTACCCTTACTCAGCGTGTTGGTCCTGATCTCGGTGATCGCGACCATCGCCGCGTTCGTCTACGTGTCGCGGATCGAGGGCCACGGCGAGCAGTATTTCTCACGCGTGTCCGAACAGCAGGTGCTGGGGCAGAAGATTGCCAAGTACGCGCTTGAATCGTCCGCTGGCGACCAGGCGTCATTCGAGCGTTTGCGCAGCAGCCGGGACCGCTTCATCACCCTGACCGACGAACTCAAGAATGGTGCGCCCCAGGACGGCCTGCCGCCCACCCCGGAACGGATGGCCGAGCCGCTGCGCAACATGGAGAACAGCTGGCTGGCCTTGCGCGCCTATGTCGACGAGATTCTGCTCAATCAGAACGGGATCCTTTCGATCCGCGAGTTCGTCGATGTGATCAACCGGGTCGTGCCGCGACTGCAGGAAGTGTCCGAAGAGGTGGTCGACATTTTGGTCCGGGCCAAGGCGGACCAGTCACAGGTCTATGTCGCGACGCGCCAGTTGATGCTGGCCCAGCGACTGCAGGAGAACGTCAACAGCGTGCTCGATGGTGGCACCCAGACGGCGCTGTCGATCGATCGTTTCAGCAAGGATGCCGACCGTTTCGGTCGCGTGCTGAACGGTATGTTGACCGGTGACAGCAGCCTGCAGGTCGAGCGTGTCGACAACAATCGTGCTGAGGCCAAGCTGGCCGAGGCGGCAAAGCTGTTCCGTACCATCAGTGACCACGTTGCCGAGATCGTGGAACTGGTTCCGAACGTGTTGCCGGCGCTCGAGGCGCTCGGTGAAGTGACGCCCGCCTCCGATGCGCTCGACCGTGCCGCTACCGAGCTGGCCGCAGCCTACGGCCGCGGCGACTATGTCGGACGCATTGCCGGCCTCGGTATCGGGCCGACCCTGGTTACCCTGCTCGGCGTTGTGTCCGCCATCCTCGTGCTGATGCTCGGTTTCGCGCTGTTGCGCGAGGCGCGCGAACGGGCGCAACAGGCCGACCAGCAGAACATGCGCAACCAGGCGGCCATTCGGCGCCTGCTCGACGAAATGGTCGACCTGTCCGACGGCGACCTGACCATCGAGGCGACCGTTACCGAGGACATCACCGGAGCGATCGCCGACTCGGTCAACCAGGCGGTCGAAGAGATGCGCATCCTGGTAACCACGATCAACGAAACCTCGGTGCGTGTTTCAGCCTCGGCCCAGGAGACTCGGGCCACGGCGCTGCGTCTGGAAGAGGCCTCGGATCACCAGCGCAACCAGATCGAGAAGGCATCCGACATCGTGCGTTCGATGTCGCAGGCGATGAACGACATGGCCGAGGGTGCCACCCAGTCGGCGTCGATCGCCCAGCAGTCCGTTGAGATTGCCGCTGCCGGCGGCGCCACGGTGCGGCGCACGATCGCCGGCATGGACAACATCCGCGACCAGATCCAGGAGACCTCGAAGCGGATCAAGCGTCTCGGCGAGAGCTCGCAGGAAATCGGCAACATCGTCGAACTGATCGAAGATATCGCTGACCAGACCAACATCCTCGCGCTCAACGCTGCGATGCAGGCAGCGATGGCCGGCGAGTCCGGACGCGGTTTTGCCGTGGTGGCGGACGAGGTGCAGCGACTGGCCGAACGTTCGGCCAACGCGACCAAGCAGATCGACGCACTGGTCAAGACGATCCAGGCCGACACCAACGAGGCGGTCAGCTCGATGGAATCGAGTACCTCGGAGGTGGTCGGTGGTGCCAAGCTGGCCGAGGATGCCGGTGAGGCTCTGCAGAAGATCGAACAGGTATCGCAGGAAATCGCGACCGCGACCCAGGAGATCGCCTCGCGCCTGCAGGGTCAGGCGGGTGCGGTCGACTCGATCAATGGCACCATGAACGTGATCCAGGAGATCACCAGCCAGACATCCGAAGGCACTGAGCAGACGACGCAGTCGATCGAGACCCTGGCCAAGATGGCCGAACAGCTGCGCCAGACCGTCGCACGCTTCAAGCTGCCGGATGACGACGGCGTCGCTGGTTGAACAGGGAAAGTCACGCCATGCATGCACAAGCCAGACAGGACCGAAGCGCACTGCGCTGGATTCGCGGCGAGCTCGACCAGAGTCTGCGCGAGGCCCGCACGCAGCTGGAGGAGTTTGCCGAAGGTCACGAGGGGGCGCGCCTGGAAGGCTGTGCCGAGCGCCTGCACCAGGTGCATGGCGCGCTGGAGATGGTCCAGGTGTATGGCGGCGCCATGCTGGCCGACGAGATGGAACAGCTCGCGCGCGCGCTCGCCGCGGGAACCGTCAAGCGTCCCGACGGCGCATCCGAAGCCCTGATGCTGGGCATGGTCCAGTTGCCTGCCTACCTGGAGAAGGTCGAATCGGGCGGCGCCGACATTCCGCTGGTGCTGCTGCCGCTGATGAATGATCTGCGGGCGGCACGTGATGCGGCGCTGGTGTCCGAAACCTCGTTGTTCGCACCCAAGCTGAACGCGGTGATCGCCGCGGAGACGGTACGTCCGGGCAGCGGGAACCGCGACATGCCACGCCTGATTCACCAGCATCGCAGCCAGTATCATCGCGGGCTGCTGAGCTGGATCCGCGACCACCAGGTGCGCGAATCGATCGTCCTGATCCGCGACGTGCTGGACGCGCTCAACAGCGCGGCCGGCACCGCACGCATGCGCCGCCTGCTGGATGCCGCCGAGGCATTGACGATCGCGTTGCTGGACGACGACAGCGCGCCGGCCCTGGCGGTGAAGCCCCTGTTCGGCAAGCTCGATCGCGAGTTCAAGCGCGTCATCGACCAGGGTGAAGAGGCCGCGATGCTCGACTTTCCGGTCGAGCTGTTGAAGAACCTGCTGTATTACATCGTCCGTTCGAAATCGACCGATCCGGCCGTGCTGGCCGTCCAGCAGGCCGCGGAAGTGGTCAACAGCTTCCCCGACCAGGCGGATGCCGGCGCCCAGATCGGCGCCCTGGGTGCACCCGACCGGGCCTTGTTCAGCGCCGTCGGCGATGCCCTGGCGCAGGACCTGCGTGACGTCAAGGACCAGCTCGATCTGTATATCCGCGGTGACCGTTCGCAGATTGACCGACTGACCAACCTGGCACAGCCGATACGCCGCATCGGCGACACCCTGGGTATGGTCGGGCGCGGTGATCTGCGCACCCGACTCAAGCATCGCTGCGACGAACTGGATGCCGCCAAGACCGCTGGCAGCCTGCTCGATGACGAGCGCCTGATGACGCTCGCCGGCGAGCTGTTGCTGGTCGAATCGTCACTTGCCAGCCTGGCGTCGGGTGACAGCGAGCTGATGACCGGGCACTCGGCCGATGACTCGCCGTCACAGCTGTTGTCTGAAGGCGAGATGCGGCAGCATCAGCGTGCCGCGGTCGACGAGGCCATGGTCGAACTGGCCAGGAGCAAGGACGAGATTCTCGAATACCTTGCGCAGCCATCAGAGCATCAGAAGATCGCCGCGGTACCGCCGCGCCTGCACATGGTTGCCGGTGTCATGTCGATGCTCGGGCTGCCCGAAGCCGGACGCCTGTTGCACGATCTCAAGCCGTATATCGGTGAACTCGCTGCCGGTGAGCGTGGCACGCCAGACGTCGCCGGGCGCGATGCGCTGGCCGACGTCATGATGAGCGCCGAGTTGTACCTGCAGAGCATCGTCGAGCCCGGTGCCGACCGGGCGCAGTTGCTCGCATTTGCCGAAGACGGTCTGCGTCGCCTCGGACTGCGCGACAGTGCGCCGGCCGAAGCGGAGGTGGACGTCGCTGAGGCCGCATCCGAGGCCGCGCCGGTAGAAGTGGCTGTGGAACCGGAGCCGGACATCACGTCCGGGCTGACGTTCGATGCCGAAGAACAGGATATTGCCGGTCCTGCCGCCGGCGACGAGGTCATGCTGACCGAGCCGGAGCCGGAGCCGGAGCCGGAGCCCGAAACGCAGATCATGCAGGACACTTCAGCCGCTTCCGAGGCGATTGAAGCGGCGGCTGAGCCCGAAATGACACAGGAGCCGGCAGAGAGCGTTCCGCACGACGCTGCGACGGCCCAGGCCGAAGAGGTCGAGATCGACGACGATGTCGATTCCGAGATCCTCGAAATCTTCGCCGAAGAGGCGGCCGAGGAACTCTCGGTGATCCAGGATTGCCTGCCGCGTTGGTGCGGCAATCCGGACGACCAGGAATCGCTGCACACGATGCGCCGCTCCTTCCACACGCTCAAAGGCAGTGGTCGCATCGTCGGCGCGATGAACCTGGGCGATTTCGCCTGGTCGATCGAGAACCTGCTCAACCGGGTGATCGATGGCACTGTCACGGTCACGCCCGCGCTGCTGGGCCTGCTCGACGACGCCAACGGCGTGCTGCCGACGCTGATTTCCGAGAGCACGACCGGTGCCCGCACGGGGAGCGATGTCAGTGCCCTGGCCGCGCGGGCTTTCGCGCTGGCCGATCCCTCGCAGCGTGATAGCGAAGCGATGGACACGACGGACCGGGCGCCGGAAGCTGCGCCGGAAGCGCGCGGCGAGGTCCCGCCCAGCGACGAACTGCCGCTGGAGATCGAACGCGTGCCCGAAATCACGCAGGTCGAACCGCCAGTCGCGCCGGTCGAGATGGAGCCGCTGTCACTGGAAGGTCTGCGTGAACCCGGTGACGAAAGTCTGCTGCTGGACAGTGTCATGGCTCGTTCGGGTCCGGCATCCGCGCGCGGGCACACGCCATTGCCGACCGACGAATCGATCCTGACCGGTGATGAGGTACAGGATTCGGAGTTTTCCGATCTCGACGGTGCATCTCAGGCAATGGATACCAGCCTCAGCGCGGTATTCATTAACGAGGTGCATGGTCACCTGAACGTGCTCGACGGGTACGTGCAGCGCTGCGCGGACACCCCGGGTGGTTGCGTGATGGAGGCCGGCGTGCGGCGTGCGATGCACACACTGCGCGGTAGCGCGCGCACCGCCGGTGTCGACCCGATGGCGGAACTGGCTGGCTCTTTGGAGAACTATGCCGAGGCATTGCAGAACAGTCAGCAGCCCACCGATGGGCGGGCACTGGATCTGCTAAATCGCTGCCATCGCAGCCTGTCGCAGCTCGCATTGGCGGTCGAGGACGCCCAGCCCCTGCCTGCCGATTGGGAGGCGCTGCAATCCGAGGTGCAGCGCGAAACCGAAGGCCTGGCCGAACAACAGAAGGCGCAGTCGGAGCAGTCCGCCGAAGGTCCCGATCCGGAGCTGCTGGAGATTTTCCTCGACGAGGCCAAGGAGCTGCTCGAATCACTCGAGACCGAATTGTCGGCCTGGGAGTCCGCCGATGACGATGGGGCGGTTGCCCGGTTGCAGCGCAATCTGCACACGATGAAGGGCGGCGCGCGCCTGGCCGGCGTGGACAGCCTGGGCAATCTCAGCCATGCCCTCGAGTCGGCATTCGAGAGCGTGGTCGAGCGGCGCATCGCCAGTGAACCGCGTCTCAAGCAGCTGGTGCGTCACGCCACCGACACCGTGGCACAGGACATCGAATACCTGATCCGTGGCGAGATGCCGGGTGCCCATCCACACATGGTGGACCGGCTAGAGGCGGCTGCACGTGGCCAACACTGGGACGATATCGCAGCCGACGAGGCGGCGATCGACGACGAATCGCAGTTCGGTTCGACGTCGCTGATGATGGACGAGTTCACGGCCGCCGATATCGGCAGCGGGCAGCCCGAATCGAGCGCCGATGACGCTGCATTGCCGGTCGATGCCGATTCCGAATTGGCTGCGCCAGCCGCTGCTGCGCTGGCCGATGATGACCTGGGCGAGATTCTGCAGTCGCCAGCCGAAGATGACCTGGAGATCGTCGGCGATGCCGGCGACGACATGGACGATGACTCGGCCATGCTGGCCGACAGCACTGCGACAGCGGAGCAGGGCGACAGCGCTGACTCAGTGCTCCTGACCGACTCCCAACTGCTGACCGATTCGGAATTGCTCGAAGAGCCGGACTATCTCGATTCGGATCAGATGATGCCGGCAGCGGTCGAGCCGGAGACGGTCGTGCAACTCGCCACTGCCGGGATGGCGGCAGGCGAAGAGGATGGCTTCGTTCCGCGCAAGCCGCTGCCGGAGCAGCCGGCAACGGCAGCCGTCGGCAGCGAACGCGTGCGTGTCACGTCCGAGGCACTCGACCAGATGGTCAACAACGCCGGTGAAGTCAGCATCTACCGTGCCCGCATCGAACAGCAGAACAACAGCTTTGCCTTCAACCTCGGCGAACTGCGCCAGACCATCGATCGTCTGCGCAGCCAGTTGCGCGGTCTCGAGAACGAGACCGAGGCACAGATCCTGTCACGTCACGAACGCGATACCGAGTCGCGAGCCGACTTCGACCCGCTGGAACTCGATCGCTACTCGACCATACAGCAACTCTCACGCGCACTGTCGGAGACGGTCGAAGACCTTTCCAACCTTGGCCAGTCACTCAATGACCTGAGCCGCGACACCGACACGCTGCTGCTACAGCAGGCGCGGGTCACCACCGACCTGCAGGATGGTCTGCTGCGTACCCGCATGGTGCGCTTCGCCAGCCGCGTACCGCGCCTGGAACGCGTCGTCCGCCAGACCGGTCACAGCATCGGCAAGCATGCCGCTCTCAAGGTGATCGGCGGTGACGAAGACATGGATCGCGCGATCCTCGAACGCATGATGGGTCCGCTCGAACACCTGCTGCGCAACGCCGTTTCACATGGCATCGAAAGCGAAGAGGTGCGGGTCGCCAACGGCAAGCCGGCACAGGGCCTGATAACCCTGGAGCTGGCGCGCGAAGGGACCGATGTCGTGTTGACCCTGTCCGACGACGGTGGCGGTCTTGATCGCGATCGCATCCGCAGCAAGGCGATCGAGCGCGGGCTGCTTGCAGCCGACGCCGCGGTCGGCGACGGTGAACTGTTCCAGATGATCCTGCAGCCGGGTTTCTCGACTGCGCAGGAGTTGTCGCAGGTGTCCGGACGCGGCGTCGGCATGGACGTGGTCCTGACCGAGGTGAAACAGCTCGGTGGTGCGCTGGAGATCGATTCGACTCCGGGCAAGGGCACCCGTTTCGTCATCCGCCTGCCGTTCACGCTGGCGATCACCGATGCACTGCTGGTGCATGTCGGTGACGATTTCTACGCCGTCCCGCATAGCAGCATGGATGGCGTGGCGCGTGTCGGCACCGATGAGTTGCGCGCCCTGTATGCCGGCAAGCAGGATGCTTTCAGCTACGGCGGCCGTGACTATGCGGTCCGTTACCTGGGCGACATGTTGGCTGGCCAAGCGCCGCAGATCCCGGAGGGTGCGCGCTGGTTGCCACTGCTGCTGGTGCGTTCAGGCGAGAACCGGGTTGCGATCCATGTCGATGGCCTGCTCGGCAACCGCCAGATCGTGGTGAAATCGATCGGTGTACAGCTCAGCGGTGTGCGCTGGTTCAGCGGTGGGACCATCCTCGCCGATGGCCAGATCGCGTTGATCCTCGACATCAATAGCCTGGTCCGCATGGACATCGCCCACCCGTCGACGCAGCAGCGCCAAGAGACGGCGGCGCCGCTGACCAAGGGCGTGTCGGTGATGGTGGTCGACGATTCGATCACGGTGCGCAAGGTCACCAGCCGACTGCTCGAACGGCACAACATGCAGGTGACGACGGCGAAAGACGGCGTCGATGCGGTCACCCTGTTGCAGGAGGTGCGGCCCGACGTGATGTTGCTCGATATCGAGATGCCACGCATGGACGGATTCGAGCTGGCGCGCCACATGCACAGCACTCCGGAACTGCAGGCAATCCCGATCATCATGATCACGTCACGTACCGGTGACAAGCATCGCAACCGGGCGCTCGAACTGGGCGTGAAGCGTTATCTCGGCAAGCCCTACCAGGAAGCCGACCTGCTCGAGAACATCTACACGGTGCTGGCGGAAACCTCGTTGTGAGCGATCGGCCCGGAGACGTCCGCTGCATGCTGATCCCGCTGCACGACGGGCGTCTGCTGCTGCCCAGTGCCGCGGTCGCCGAGGTGATCGGCTATCGCACACCCGACCCGGTTGCCGATGCGCCGGGCTGGTTGCAGGGCACCGTGAACTGGCACCAGCGCAAGATTCCGGTCATCGATTTCGAACGCCTGATGGGATTGGGGCAGGTCGGCGCGGGCATCCGCCAGCGCATTGCCGTGTGCTACGCGACCGGCACCGGGCTCGCGTCGCCATTGTTCGGCCTGGTTGCACAAGGAATTCCGCGTCTGCTGCACATCCAGCCCGACTTGATCGAACAGGCCAGTGCCCGCCCGGCCGGTGAACGAGTCATCCGCATGACGCTCGCGGTTGCCGGAGAATCACTGATGGTGCCGGACATGGACTACATCAACAGCAAGCTGTCCAGCGGCCTCGCCGCGGACTGAGCTGCACGTTGCACCAGCCGCCCGTCGACGGGTCCGAGCCGAACGCTCAGCGAAAATCACCCCACAGTGCCTGGATCGCGGCGATAGCGGCAATCGGAGCCGTTTCGGTGCGCATCACGCGTGGCCCCATGCGCACGGAAATGAATCCCGACTGTTCAGCCAGTGCACGCTCTGCTGCACTCAGGCCGCCCTCCGGTCCGATCAACAGGGTAAGGGACGACTGTGGAGCGCCGAGCCCGGCCAGGCTCGGCCCGGCTTCGTGATACAGCATTACGCCAGGCCCGGCATCCGGCAGCCAGTCCGCCAGGGTTCGTGGCATCGACAGCGTGGGCAGTCGATTGCGGCCGCTTTGTTCGCAGGCGCTGACGACCACGCCCCGCCAGTGTTCGGCGCGTTGCTCGAGCCGGTCACCGCGCAGTTGCACCACGCTGCGTTCGGTCGACAACGGCGTGATTGAGTGTACGCCCAGCTCGACCGATTTCTGGATCGCGAAATCCATGCGTTCGCCACGCGATATGCCGAGCGCGAGATGGATCTGAAGTTTCGTCGGCGGTTCGCTTCCAATGATGTCGTGGAGTAGCGCCCGGCACTCGCGCTTGCTGCAAACCAGAAGCTCTGCGTCGAAATCGTCACCGTCACCGTTGAACAGGGTCAGGTGGTCGCCCGGTCGCAGCCGCAGTACCTGGCCGATATAGCGTGCGGCGCGCGCATCGAGCGCGACTTCAACGCCGGTTGCCAGCGGTTGGACGGTATGGATACGGGATGCGCGCATGCTGCCGGTACCGATGCCGAAAGCGTCA
>JAGRHE010000080.1 GCA_020445165.1 Gammaproteobacteria bacterium | reverse complement strand
TGATGATCAACCCGATCGAGATGCCGCCGATTTTCGCGGCACCCGCCAGTGAACGGGCTTCTGATTTGCTTTCGGACACGTTGAGCTTCCTCCAGGGTGGTGGTCAGACAGGACCGAGGGAAGCCGGGGGAAACTCCCGGTCGATCGCCGCAACGGTGTTGCGCGCAACACCATTTGCAACGTTCGCCGGACAACGATGATCAGAGGTTCTTGCTGTTACCAGGCTCGCTGCCGAGGATGGTCGAGATGTGCTTGTCGTTCTTGATCATGTTGTAGCTGCCATCGTCCTGCTCGTACACCAGGAAGCATAGCGGTTTGATCTTGCCCTGCCACAGAATGCAAAGGCGTTCCTGATCGTCGATGAACCAGACGCCATCGCGACGTTCCTTGTCTTCGTACATGATGCGCTTGATGACACCGTCTTCACTGAAGAAGTTGGCGCACAGGCTGCCATCCTTTTCCTTGCGACATTCGTGCGTCTTGTCGCTGACCAGTTCGATCAGGCTGTCACGGTCGAGCGGGGTGGCGTCTTCGGCCGGCTCTGCGGCACTTGCCGTGATCGCCGACAGGCCCAGTATCGAAGCAGCGAAGATTCGGGTGACACGCATTTCTCATCCTCTTGTTCGGATCGGTTCCCCGGACACTAAACAAACCCAATCCCGGTGGCAACGTAAAACAGCCGCCCTTGCGGGCGGCCAAAATGGAGACGTCACGGTTTCACCCATCATATAGACCCCGCCAACCGATGCGAAGTTCCCGTATCAGAAGCGACCGGCGACGTAGTCCTCCTGTGCCTGACGGATTTCAGCGGCACTGTTCATGACGAATGGTCCGCCGCGTACCACCGGCTCGTTCAACGGCCGTCCCGCCACCAGCAGCAGGCGGCCACCTTCAGGACCCGCGCGCAGGCTGACCCGCTCACCATGCGACAGTATGGCCAGGTCATCGCGTTGCAACCTCGTGTCTTCGCCGTCGATCACCAGTGTGCCTGCCACCACGTAGGCAAAGGCGTTGTGGCGTTCCGGAACGACTTCTTCGAACAGCGCATCGGCCGGCAGTGTCACGTCCAGATACAGCGGTTCAGTCAGGGGCTGGCTGATCGGACCGCGCGTACCATGCGATGTCTGTCCGGCAATCACCCGGATTTCCTGGCCCGATTCGCGAAGCTCGAGCGGTATCTCGTCCGCCGGGTATTCCTGATAGCCGGGTGGATCCATCTTGTGCGCGGCCGGCAGGTTCACCCACAGCTGGAATCCTTCCAGCAAGCCTTGCTGCTGTTCGGGCATTTCCGAGTGGACGATACCGCGGGCGGCTGTCATCCACTGTACCCCGCCAGGCTCGATCACACCTTCGTGGCCGGCGTTGTCCCGATGCCGCATGCGCCCGGCCAGCAGGTAGGTCACGGTTTCGAAGCCACGATGCGGGTGCGGGGGAAAGCCGGCGATGTAGTCGTCCGGCGAATCCGAGCGAAAGGCGTCGAGCAACAGGAACGGATCGAGCATGGACAGTGTCGGCTGCCCGATCACCCGGGTCAGTTCGACGCCGGCACCGTCGGTGGCCGGCATACCGCGTACCACACGTGAAATCGTGCGCTGCGGAGCGATCGTTTGTTCAACGCGTGTGGACATGCTGGCGATCCTCGCTGTGGTGTGGCTGATGCGGCAACCAGGCATCCAGTTGCGCCAAAGCCGTCTGCACGGCAGCGTCGCTGCCGCGGGCGACACCCTCGGCCCCGACCAGTCGTACGTCATCGATGCCGATGAAGTGGAACACCTGGCGCAGGTAGGTGCTGGCGAAGTCGGCTGCGCTGCCGAACGGAACCCCACCCGAGGCCATGGCCAGGTAGACCGGGCGATCGGACAACAGCCCCTGCGGCCCGGCCTCGGTGTAACGGAACGTCAGGCCGGCGCGGCAAACCAGGTCGATCCAGGCCTTGAGCGTCGACGGAATGGAAAAATTATAGATCGGGGCCGTCACGACCACCGCGTCCGCAGCACGCAGGTCCGCGATCGCCGCGTCGGACTCAGCCAGGCGTATGCGCGCGCCGGCATCGCGTTCCTCGGCCCGGGTCAGGTTGGCCGCGACCCAGGTCGCATCGATATGCGACGCGCCCTGGGCAAGGTCGATCTGTCGGACCTGTGCGAACGGATTCTCCTGTCGCAGCCTGCGGATCACCTCGTCGCCAAGACGGCGTGATATCGAGCCTTCCGTCTGCGTACTGCTGTCGATGCGCAGGATGTTGCTGATGGCGTGTTTCTGCATGTCGTCTCTCCACGTGGACTGTTCCCGGCTGCCGAAGCAGCGATGTGGATAACGCTATCTGTAAACACCGGCTACATAAACTGTGCTTAAATCAACTTACTGTTTCGTTTTAAGCAACAGTTATGGACAGGCTTGCGCATATCGAGGCTTTCGTCAGCGTCGTCGAAACGACCAGCTTCAGCCGGGCGGCCGAGCGCTTGGGTATCGCCAAGTCACTGGTCAGCCGGCGCGTGAGCGCCCTTGAGCAATCACTCGGCGTGCAGTTGCTGCATCGCACCACGCGCAGCCTGTCACTGACCTCGGCCGGACAGGTTTACTTCGAACACGCGTCTCGAATCCTGGCCGCACTCGACGAGGCCGAACAATCCGTCAGTTCCGACGTCCAGGACCTCACTGGCAGGCTGCGGCTTGCCGCCCCGCTGTCATTCGGCCTGCGGCATCTAAACAAAGCACTGTGCGATTTTCTGCTTGAGCGACCCGGGATCGAACTCGATCTCGACCTCAATGACCGCGAGGTCAACCTCGTCGAAGAAGGTCTCGACATGGCTGTCCGAATCGGCAGCCTGCGCGATTCGACGCTACGCGCACGTCGACTCGGCACGGTGCGCTTCGTCACCTGCGCCAGTCCCGGATACCTGTCGAGCCACGGTACCCCGGTGACTCCGGAGGACCTGGCATCACATACTGGCCTGCAATACAGCCATGTGACGGTGAATGAAACCTGGCATCTGGACTCAGCCACCGATCGGCCAGCCACGACCCCGGACATTCGTGTACAGGCGAACAATGGCGATGCACTGGTGGCGATGGCGGTCGCCGGTCTGGGTATTGCGAACCTGCCGAGCTTTCTGGTGCACGACCTGATCGCGGCCGGAGAACTGGTGGCAATACTGCAACAACACCGCCGGCCTGCGACCGGCATCCACGCGGTCTTTCCGCCTGGACGCTTGTTATCACGTCGCGTGCGCGCGCTTGCCGATTTTCTCGCAGGTCGATTCGGGGATCTGCCCTACTGGGATCAGACGATAGGCCTGCGCGACTGACGACTCATTCTGCGCGCGGCAGCAACACCTCGAACCGACTGCCCTCGCCGAGCGTGCTGCTCACCGATATCTCTCCACCGAGTCCGCTGACAATCTTGCGACAGAACGACAGCCCGAGCCCCATCCCCGAACGACCATCGCGCGGATTGAGTCGCCAGAAGGCCTCGAACACCGAGTTGAGTGCCTCCTCCGGGATGCCGATGCCATTGTCACTGACGCTGACAGCAACGCGTCCCGGATCACCGGCGTCGGCACCGATCGTAATCGTGATCTCAGGCAGACGCAGTGGATCACGGAACTTTATCGCGTTGTCGATCAGGTTCCACAGCACCTGGCGGATCTGCTTTTCATCACCCTGCACGATCCCACTGCCTTCGATCTTCAACCTGGCGCCGGCATCTTCGATGTCATCCGTAAAATCGCTGCGCAGGGTTTCGAGGACTGCCTCGAGGTCGACCGCCTGCAACTTCGGACCACTGCGCCGGGTGCGCGCGTACTCGGCGATACCCTTGACCACCTCGCTCATGTCGCGCGCCTCGTCGGTCAGGCTCTTGAGCTGTGAGCGCTCGAACACGGACAGTGCGTCACCCCGCTCCTCACCCAGCTTCTCGCCGAGCAAGGCGATTCTCTGCAGCGGCACCTGCAGATCCTTGGCCGCGATCTGGCTGATCTCGTCCAGCTCCTGACGCGAACGCTCGATAGCCTGCGCCTGGTCGATGATCTTGCGCTGAGCATCCTCGGACTCGCTCAGGTCGTGCAGGATGCCGACGAAGATCCGTTGTTCGCCTTCGACCGACTCACCGATGGTCAGAAGGACAGGAAACAGGCTGCCGTCCTTGCGCCTGGCAGTGACCTTGCGCCCGGAGCCGATGATGCGCGTCTCGCCGGTATCCAGGTAGTGGCGCAGGTATCCATCATGGGCCGAACGATCGGGTTCCGGCATCAACGCCCGGACATTGCTGCCGACCAGTTCACCGGGTTCATAACCGAACAGACGGGTAACGGCTGAGTTGATGTTAAGGATGCGACCGGTCTCGTCGATCGTGACCAGGGCGTCGACCATCGATTGCAGAATCGCACGCTGGCGACCGAGGCTGGCCTGCAGGCTGCGTGTGAACAAGGTGCTGTTGCGACGCTCCGCGCGACGAATCAGGTAAAGCAGGGTTCCGCTGATCGCCAGCAGGCCGAGGATCGACAACACCACTCGCGTATACACATCGTCGATCGCGGCAGCCAGCTGGGCGCGGTCCGGCACGACCAGAAGTCGCCAGTGTGTCCCGGGAAGATCGGCGGCGAAATGTCCCTCGCTCAACATCTCTGGCTTGACGCGGAAGTCGCCTCCGAGCCGGTCGCGCGAACCGGCGCTGGTGACCTCGATCAACGACGGATCGTCGCGATTGACCAGGATGATGCGGGTGCCCGAGGCCTGCTCGGCGGCACCGATCAACTCGGCGATCCGCCCCGGCGACATGCTGACGAAGAACAGGCCGGACCGTCCGTCGTCCAGCTTCCAGGGACTGATGAGATCGAAGTGATAAGCCCCGGGAACCGGGTGTATCGGCGGCAACTTGAACTCGCCCTCGCCCCTTATCCGGGTCGGAATCGCGCGTTTCATCTCCGCCTGGCAGACCGGCCCCACCAGGCCTTCGAAATCTTCGAATACCGGCTCGCCGACGGCATCGGTGATCGCGAACGCGATCGCGCCACGAAACATCCTTTTCAGGCTCACCTGCAGCGCATCGATCTCGGCCCAGTCATGTGGTTGGGCAACGATACGACGGATCGCATCGTTGTGCTCTGCCGCGAAGGCTGTGAGCCGCTCGTGCTCACGGTCGATGAACCCCGAGATCTCGCGGGCCGTGGCACGTGCACCCGCACCGGCACTTGCCGCCGCCGAGTCCTCCAAGGCAACCACCACCTGGTGCCCGTAATAGACGATTGCACTGCACGCAAGGACTACCAGGACGATCGGCAGCCAAAGGCTACTGCCGAACCAAGGCCGCCGCGGCGCCGCAACTACGGCGTCGTCCTGACTCATGCGTACCCCTCAGGCACCAAGCGACCATCTGGTTTCGACGTTACATGGCGCGACAAGCCGCCCTGCTGATAGCGCAAGCTGCACCCCCCTCGTGATGACTGCGCGGCGCAAAAACCGCGTGACATGCCGCCGGACCGGCGGACCGGAATCACCGTCGACGGCACGAAATCGTGATTGTCACGTGCTCAGGCGAAGGCCGATTCCCTTGCATTCTATCCGATGCGAGACCGCATTGAACGCAAAAACGGGCCCCGAGAGGCCCGTTTGATGGCGCTTTGTGAACGCGGTCTATTCGGCGTGATAGCCGACCAGGCGCTCGACTTCGTCGCGCGAACCGAGAATCACCGGCACGCGCTGGTGCAGGTCCTGGGGTTTCACTTCCATGATCCGCTCACGACCGGTCGACGACGCGCCGCCAGCCTGTTCGACGATGAAACTCATCGGGTTGGCCTCGTACATCAGGCGTAGCTTGCCGCTGACCCCCTTGGCCTTCATCTTGTCATCGATCGGATACATGAAGATGCCGCCGCGGGTCAGGATCCGATGCACCTCGGCCACCATCGAGGCAATCCAGCGCATGTTGAAATCTTCTCCGCGCGGGCCGTCGCTGCCAGCCAGACATTCATCGACGTAGCGCTTCACAGGTGCCTCCCAGAAGCGCATGTTCGATGCGTTGATCGCAAATTCCCGGGTGCTTGCAGGAATCGTCATGTTCGGGTGCGTGAGAATGAACTCACCGATGTCCTGGTCCAGGGTGAAGCCGTTGACACCGTTGCCCGTGGTCAGAACCATCATGGTAGACGGCCCGTACAGAGCATATCCGGCCGCGACCTGCTGCACACCCGGCTGCAGGAACGCGTCGGCATTCGGGCACACACGCTCGCCCGGGCAGCGCAGGATCGAGAATATCGTTCCCACCGAAACGTTGACATCCGTGTTCGACGAGCCGTCGAGCGGGTCGAAGGTCAGCAGATACTTGCCACGCGGATACTGCTTCGGGATTTCATAGATCTCGTCCATCTCTTCCGAAGCCATCGCCGACAGGTGACCGGCCCATTCGTTCGACTTGAGAAAAACCTCGTTGGTGATGATGTCGAGTTTCTTCTGCGTCTCGCCCTGTACATTCTCACTGCCCGCCGAGCCCAGCACGCCAATCAGTTCACCCTTGTTGACCAGGTTCGAGATCACCTTGCATGCGGTGACGATATCGTTCAGCAGCGACGTGAAATCGCCGGTGGCGCCTTCGATCTTCCGCTGCTCCTCGATAATGAACTGGGTGATGGTGGTGCCGTTGTGCATGCCTGAAGCCTCTTGCCAGTGAAATCCCGCCCGGACAGGCGTCGTCGCCCCGGGAACGAAGGCGCGCGATTATATATTAGTTTTTGCTTATTTGTTAAATCTTGTGGCCACTCGCGGCACGCCGGTCGGCAGCAGGATTGATCACGTCGAGCATCGGAACCACGCGAGAGTGGTCAATATCGATGCCGCGCATGATGCGCCGAATCTTGCCCGGATTGAGCAGCAACGCCGACGCGCTCTCGCGAGACAGGGGACGGCTGAGCAGGAAGCCCTGGATTTCGTCGCATTGCAGGTTTTGCAGCACTTCGAACTGGCGCTCGGTTTCGACCCCTTCGGCGACCACGGTGAGTCCGAGGTTGTGGGCGATCGATATGATCGCCGCGACAATCTCGGTGTCGTGCGCCTGGGTCGGGAAGTCGCGCAGGAACGTGCGATCGATCTTGACGATGTCGATCGGGAAACGTTTGAGGTAACTCAACGAAGAGTAACCGGTTCCGAAATCATCGAGCGCGATCTGCATGCCGGCCTCGCTGAGTCCCTCCACGACCGAGACCGCGCTGTCGAGGTTCTGGATCAGGGTAGTTTCCGTGATCTCGACGATCACGCTTGCCGGTGGCACGCCGACCTCGTCGACCTTGTCGGCGACGCGCCGCACGAGATCACCGCGACGGAACTGCAGCGCGGAGAAATTGATCGACATGGTGAGATGGTCGCAGCCCATGACGTGCCAACTCTTGAGTTGATGCAGTGCGGTGTCGACCACCCAATCACCGATGCGATCGATCAACCCGGCGTGTTCCGCTATCGGAATGAATACATCGGGTCGCACCAGCCCACGTTCGGGTTGGTGCCAGCGCAACAATGCCTCGACACCGGCGATGCGACCATCGCCGAGATGAATGCTCGGCTGATACTCGAGATAGAACTCATCGCGCTCGAGCGCCTGCGACAACTGCGACTGCAGCTTCAATTGCTCTTTCGAGCGCTCATTCATGGTTTTGCTGAAGTACAGGCAGCTGTGCCTGTCGGGCAGGCCGCGCGCCTCACGCAGCGCAGTCGCGGCATTGGCTAGCAGATCATCCGGATCTTCGGCATCATTGGGAAAAATGCTTATGCCGATTCGGGTATCGAGCAGGATCTCGCTGCCGTCGACTTCTGCGACCTCCTCCATGATCCCGAATATGCGCTGTACGATCCAAGTCGTACACTCCGCGTTCGGCATGTCGGTCAGCAACAGGGCGAACTCACCGTTACCGATGGTGGAGATGCTGATTTCCAGATCGTCTGCACCAGGTACGGCGACCGTATCGGCCGAACGTACCGCTCTTCGCAGCCGGTCACCCACCACTTTCATCAGCTTCTCTGCCGCACCGTTGCCCTGGGTGTCCCGTACCAGCTTGATCGCATCGACATCGACCGACAGCACCGCCATCTTGCTGTTCGAACGCCGGCTGCGTTCGACCGATTGCCGGATGCGATCGGCCAGAACGATGCGGTTCGGCAGGCCGGTCACATCGTCATAGCCATCGTTTTTCTCACCCAGAACCTGGCCGACGATCGCTTCGAGTTCGGCGAGCTTGCCGCGCAGAACCTCGTTGTCCTTGATCAACTCGGGATCGGCCATCACGGCGGGTTGCTCGGTCGTTGTTTCTTCGACATGTATGACCGCATCCGTCTTGGCAGTATCCGGCTCACCGATGTTGGCTGAAACCTTCGACCAGCGGCAGACCCGGTTGCGGCCCGACTCCTTCGCTTCGTACAGTGCCTTGTCAGCAAGATCGACCAGTGCACCTGGGCTCAGGCCCTGGCCGTCATTGGTCGACACGCCGAAACTGGCCGAGATGCGCATCGCGCTGGTGAACTTCGCGCTTTTGCCGTCACTGACCACGACCCGCATCTGCTCGGCAATCACGGCTGCCTGCTCCTCGTCCACTCCCGGCAGCACGACGCAGAATTCCTCACCACCGTAGCGGCCGACCAGGTCGTCGGTGCGCACGTTCTGGGTCAGGATGTCAGCCAGCAGCTTGATCACCTTGTCGCCGGTGGCATGTCCGAAGCGGTCATTGATCGATTTGAAGTGGTCAATGTCGACCATGATCGTGCTCAGGGGCTCACCGGCTGCCTCGGTCTCTTCGAGCAGCGTTTTCATCCCCTCAAACAACGAGCGGCGGTTGAGAACGGCGGTCAGCGGATCACGCGTTGCCAGCACGTGCAGCTCACGGTTTTGACGGGTGATCTCGCGTTGGCTCACCTCGAGCCGCTCCAGTGCCCTCTGCAGTTCGCTGTTCTTGTGCTCCAACTGGGTGAGGTCATCAAAGGTGACGATCACGCCGCGAATGCTGCCGTCCGGCACCTTGATCGGTGAACAGTTGACACCAAATGTCAGTCGCTCACGTGCCGGTGTCAACAACACCTGCTGGCTGGACAGTGGAACGTCTCCTGTCTCGAGCAGGACCTGCCACGGGTATACCGTGTCACCGTCAAAACCCTGTTCGCCCATGCCCTGCCATTGCAGCGACGACAACAGGTTGCCGATCAAGGCCTGACGCGACTGCCCGAGCTTGCGTTCAAACGCCGCATTCACCAGCACGATGCGGCCGGAGCGGTCGATGATCACCAGTCCTTCAGCAAGGGCATCGAGCGCCGCACGCACCCGGTCCGGTACCACCGCACTCGGATCGAGTTCATTCAGCGCGCGTTTGAGAAACAGCCAATAGGCCGCGAAACCGGTCAGGGCAACGAACAGGATGACAGTCGCGATGGAGCTGCCACGGAACATGGCGACCCACATGCTGTCGAGCGGCTGGAAAGTGACTTCGACGACTCCCCAGGGCCCATCGGCACTGTAGATCGGCACCTGAACCTGGGACGAGGTCGAATGCTTGCCGATTGTCGGATCCCAATGTTCAACATGATCACCTGCAATCGCGACCAGGCGTCCGTCAGTGTGGCGCAGACCTACCGAGAGCACATCGTCGTTACGCTCCTGCAGCGCTTTGAGCGTACCGACCACGGCATCGATACGCTGCTCGGAGACATCGGTCGACACCTGGACCGCCAATGCCTCGGCAATCACCCGGCGGGCATTCAGTTCAGCACGTGTCTGGTCCGGCGTCAGGCCGAGCAGATCGCCGACCAGCAGCAGGCTGACCGTGAGCAGGATCAGACCGATCGAAAGGCGGAATATGGGCGAAACGTTGGGCATGGCCGATCAACCCGACCGCGCCACAGCCAGGAGCGCCTGCTCAGCGTTCGAACATGGCATCGACTTTGCGATCATCGTCTTCTCTCTCGGTTTTCTCGTTCGTTGCCGAATCCTCGGAGCCCGGTTTCACCTTGCGTTCGTCTTCGGCTGCCAGCACCGGCATCGGGTCGAAGTTGCGCCAGGTCGGCATAGCGGCCAGGAAACTCGCAGCCATGGATCCCGCGCGCAGAGCCCAACTCACGAAACCGGCCGTCAGGCTGAGACTGATACCGGCAGCAGCCTCGGCACCAAACTTCTCGGTATTCTCGACTTTGTCGGCATCGCGATTGAAATCGTTAATCATCTGCTGCAGATCGTTCCAGAAGGCATCGCTGTGGACCTGCGTCACCTGCTCGGGAATTTCCTGCAGTTGCGACTCCCACAGGGCATGCATTTCGAGCAGGTAATCGCGTGACTCCTCGTCGGACAGCGTGGCCGCCGGTGAGCGAGCCTGCGCCGAATCGCGTTCACCCAGAACGCTGAGCAGGACAAGGTCCGGGCTGAGCGGACGTGGCGAATCAGGTGGCAGACCAGCAAGCGGCCCGGCGTCAGACCCCTGGCTGGTGGGGTCTTCGGCCTGGTCTTGGCCTTGCGGCTCATCTTGCGGATCCGGGTCCTGGTCAACCGGGACTTCGAACGGCGGCTCCGGCAGTCCGTAAGGTGGCGCGGGATCGATCGGAATGGGTCCGGTTGGGTCGATCACGGGTGGTACTGTGGCAGGGCCGGAGATCAGGACGCTGACCTGCTGGCTCGATCCGTCGCTGGCCAGGAAAGTGAACGTGTCGGTCAAGCTCTGCCCGACTCCCAGTGCCTGGACCGCGCCATGCGCGGCATTGAGGTCGAACGTCCAGGTCCCGCCGCTGATCGAGAAGTTCCCCAGACCATTATCGCCGGCTGAAGGTCCAGCATCGACGAACTGGATGGGATTGTCATTGCCGTCGGCATCACTGATGGTGAGGTTGCCGCTTGCAGTGTGCGCACCATCGATCGCCACATTGCCCTGCGTGGTGCCAGCAATGACCGGCACATCTTCGCTGCCGTCGATGGTCAGGGTCAGAGTCTGCGTCGTGCCATCACTGGATGCGACGACAAAGCTGTCGATGATGCTCTCTCCGACATCCAGCTGCTGTACAGCAGACTGCGCATTGGCCGCGTCGTAACCCCAGTTGCCGGCAGTATCAATCGTGAGGCTGCCATACGACCCGGCCAGCATTGCCGCCTGAAAGCCGGTATCACCGGCGTCGGGATCAATGCTGCTGAGCATGCCGGTTACTCGCAGAATGCCATCGTTGTCGGGATCGAGATCTTCGTTCAACAGTGCGCTGGTATCGCCACTGATCGTGGCCGCATCATTGACCCGGTTGACGGTGACCGTGGTCGGCGCGAGCACCGGCTGGTAACCGGCCTGGTTGTCATTGACCTCGACACCGATATCGGTCGTGAAGCTGCCGCTCGAGCCGCTGTTGTCGGTCGGCGTGAAGTTGAGGTTGTCCAGTGCCGTGTTGGCCTGGGCCTGCGTCAGGCCGCTGGCGACATAGATGCCACTGCCCGGTGCCGTCTCGACGAAGCCGCCACCGCTGAGCGTGCCGGCGCTCGGGTTGCTCAGCGTGACGCGCAGGCTCAGGTCGTTCTCGCCGGCATCCGGGTCGCTGATCGTCAGACCACCGAACAAGGCCGTTGCACCGGCATTGTCGTTCAATGTGGTTGTCGACAGGCTGCCGCTGCCACTCGGCGCTTCGTTGACGTCGGTCACGGTCACGCTGATCAGCTGGGCGGTGATGCCCCCGTTGCCGTCACTGGCCGTGACCTGGACCTGGTACACGCCGTCGGTGTTGGCATCGTCCGGCATCTCGAAGTCATGGCCGGCATTGAACGTCAGCACCCCGCTGTTCGGGTCGATGCTGAACAGACCGCTGTCGGCACCGCCGGTGATGCTGAAGGTCGGCGTGTCACCATCGTCGTCGCTGACCGTGACCGTGGTCACCGCAGTCTGGTTCTCG
>JAGRHE010000007.1 GCA_020445165.1 Gammaproteobacteria bacterium | reverse complement strand
CGTGAAGCGGTTGATGAAGTCCTGGTCCTGCAGGTTGTTGGCGAAGATGTAATGCGCCATGCCAGCCATCATCGCTGCATCGGTGTTCGGCTTGATCGGTATCCACCAGGCATCGTAGGCCGCCGCCGAATCGGTGTACTGCGGATCGATGACGACGAACTTGCAGCCGCGCTGCTTGGCCATGCGCATGTAGTAGAAAGTGTTGCCGCCATGGAAGGTGTACGCCGGGTTCCAGCCCCACATGATGATCAGCTTCGAATGTGCGAAGGTATCGTCCTCGTTGCCGTCCTCGATGGTGCCAAAGGTCCAGCGCGAGCTCGACGTCGTTCCCTGGTAGGAAGGCACTGACCATGAATTGGTGCGGCAGCCGAACATACCCAGGAAGCGACCGAGCAGTCCCTCGATCTGGTCGGATTTGTGCAGCACACCGTACGAGGCACCGGCGTAGCTCTGATCCAGCAGCGCGGTGGAGCCGTACTGGTTCTTTATCTCGATCATCTTGCGCGCGACGTATTCCAGCGCTTCGTCCCAGCTCAGGCGCTTGAACTTGCCTTCGCCGCGCTTGCCGACGCGCCCCATCGGGTAGAGCAAGCGCTCGGCCGAGTAAAGCCGCTGGCGATAGGATCGCCCACGCAGACACGCGCGTACCTGCGGCTCCTCCTCGGTGTCCTTGCCGAAATGACCATCACGCTGGTAGCGGCCATCGTCGGTGGTCAGGCGCACGATCACGTCACCCTTCTTGTGCGCAACCAACATGTGACGCGAACCGCAGTTGTGCGCACAACTGGTCACCACCGTGGTCAACTCGTCGTCACGTGGATAGGGCTCGTAGGCGAACGCCTGGGCGTCGCGTGTCTTGACCAGTCCGCCGGCACCGAGCGCGGCCGCCCCGGCGGCCGTGCTCTTCAGGAAAGACCGCCGGTTCATGTTCAGCCGGTCTTTGAGAAAGTCGAATGTGTTGTCATTGCTCATTGCGTTCTCCGCCGCACTGGGTGGCTATTTCGCCGGCGGTTCTTCGGCCTTTGCCGTGAACCGCGGATCGGAATGGGTCGGCCGGGACTTGGCCCAGTCCGGTATCACGCCGCCATCGCCAGGCCAGGCGTGACGCGGATAGGGATAATTGATGCGATACCAGGCGCGCCCACCGTGGCAGCCGTAGCAGACGTCACTGGATGTACTGGCGGCCTTTTCGATGGCGTCGGGTTTGAGAAAATCGACCTGGTGGCGGTTGGTACGTATCGCGACATGGCAGGTCAGGCAATTGTCGCCGAACAGCTTGCCGTGTTCCGTCCACGCGCCGGGAATTCCCATGACGGCGTAATTGAAGCCGCCGTGGCACATCAGGCAGACGTCCGGATCGACATGCTTGCGCTCGATCAGGTGATCTTGGCCGGTTGCCGACGAGTTCGCGGTTTCTTCACGCGGATCGTTGCCCTGGTGGCAGGTATTGCAGCGCATCTGCATCACCTGCTGTGCATAGTCAGACACCAGGTGGCGGCGATGGAAGGTGTCCTGTTCGCCACTGTAGGTATCGAGCGTCTGGTACCAGGCCAGCGACTTCGCGGTCTCTATTCCGGCCGGCGACGAGGTCGCTACCCGGTCTTCGAGCACCTCGAGGTGACACTCGAGACATTGCTCGTCTCTGGCCGTGTCGATTGCAGGTTTGAAATGCAGCGGATGCCAACGCGCGGCATCGTATCCCTCGCCTCCCTGCGCCAGCGTTTCACAGGTGATCGACACCAATGCAGCAGAAATCACGACGGCAAGGCCAGAAAGCCCTTTGAACTGGATCATCGGGGTTTCCTCGATGGATGGAAGAAACGGCACATCCCTGTGCCAAGGTTCCTGTCAGGGGTCGACAGGTGTTACTGGGGTGGATTCCATCCGCTCATACCGGACATTCCACCCATGCCGGACATCCCCGACATGCCGCCCATCCCGGACATACCACCCATACCAGACATCCCCGACATACCGCCCATGCCGGACATACCGCCCATGCCGGACATACCACTCATGCCCTGCTGGGCCGGGTAGAAGTAGATCTGGCCATCAGGCGTGATCTGGAAGTAGCCGGACATCCCTGACATGCCGCCCATGCCGGACATCCCTGACATGCCGCCCATGCCGCCCATGCCGGACATTCCCGACATGCCGCCCATACCGGACATCCCCGACATACCGCCCATGCCGGACATGCTCGCGGTCGCCGTTCCGGCACCGAGCAGGAGACCGACTGCCGCGGCGGTCATGGCCTTCTTGAAGCTCTTGCACATTCGTTTCATGTTGTGATCCTCCAATGAATCGTTATTGCACCGGGGTCGTTTCGAGCCCGGGTTCATCTACCTTTGGTACCAACCGCGAATGTCGTACCGGCCCGGCATACCAGGCCGATTGAAAGGCGTGTGCCAGTTACCCTGGCTCTCGAGAAACCGAAGACTGTAGGGGTAGGGCCTGGTGACGCCGTGCAGCGCCGCGGCATACCAGGCGCCCGGATGGTTGACGGCCGTAATCTGCGGCGCGTCGGCCGGGCGTTGTGACGGCATGGTTCCCGCAATCGGGTAATCCGCGAACAACGCACCCGACATCAAGACCAGCGATGTCAGCGCTACGACCTTCTCCCCTGATGAATGCATCTTCGTTTGTCCCCCTTGATTCGCCCGGACCTGTTCCGGAGTCCCGTCGCCGGCAACGCCGGTTGGCAAATGGGTAAGGGCAACGAATGTGCCATCCGTAGTTTCCTATTGATATTTCTGGCTTTTTCAGAAATCGAGGGATGTCGCGAATGAATCCGCGCAGGCGAATTCTGCCGTTCTGTCAGGCACCAGCCAGCGTAGCGGCCGGCCCCGGGCCGATCCCGCGGGAAAACCCCAGGAGCGGTGCCGGGGCACCGAAAGAAAATCCTTTGCTGACAACGTCATGGCCAGGATCGGGCGCGCAGATCCCTTGCATGGAGGTTAGTGAATCCGAATCCTGCCAAATCGGCACACACAGGCGGTGGAGTGCTGCAAAGGCTGACTGCCCGGGTATGCGGCATGGACGGCGGGGCAGCCACCTCCTGGTCGGCAGCGGCGCTACCGGCGATAGGGTTGGTAGATGGCGGCCGGAGGAACGCCCCAGGGCGCAGGTCCGCGAACGAGCGGTGGTCGCTGCCACTGCCACTGCTGGTAGCGAAAGGGCGCTGGCGCCGATGACCGGCCATACCCGCGAGCGGACGGGGTCGCCTGGTACGGTGCGGCGTAGACACCGGTCCGGCCGGTCGGCGCCGGTGCTGGTGCCGGTGCTGGTGCTGGTGCTGGTGCAACGGCCGAACCACCCTGTCCCCGGACGGCGACCGGCGCGGGTTGTTCCCGCGAACGGACCATCGCTACCGCCGTGCCGGCGGCGACCGTGCTGTCCTTCATACCGCTTGCATCGCCCTCCGCAAGCGGCGAATCGGCGGCGCGCATTACCGGACTGCGGCCGACATCGGTCGCATCGGTCGCGGACATGCTGCCACGATCCACCGCCGGTGGTGCGCTCGACGACGGCGATACGGGCTCCGGGGCCGGCGCTGGCGGCTGCTCCGGCGGTTGCTCCGGCTCGTCCTGCGGAAAGTAGAACAGGCTGCCATCATCGGCCGGCACCACGGTCCAACCCTGGCTTTCCAGCTGGCGCCGCAGCTGTTCGGCCGGCGATTCGTGCGCGGGCGTCATCGCTGGCCGACCCACCGAACGCCAGAACCGATAGATCACGCTGCCATCGGCGCCCATGCTGCCGACCCAACCCTGCTCCACCAGCTGGCGACGCAGATCGTTGGCCAACGGCGTTGCATGTGCCGCCTGGTCGGACGGGGACACTGTCGTTCCCGCGGCGGCCGGTGCAAGGCGACGGTAGACCACGCTGCCGTCATCGGTCACCGAGCCGATCCAGCCCTGCGCGCGCAGTTGCGCCTCGAGTTTTTCCGCCAGGGATATCGAAGGCGCAGTGCTAACAGGCGGAGCCCGGTAGTAGAGGCTGCCATCTTCAGCCGGAATCGCCAGCCAACCGCGCGCATCCAGTTCGCGACGCAACTGTGCAGCCGAAGAATCAGCGCCCGCTTCGGGCTCTTGCGCAGCAACGTCCAACTCCGGCCCGGCCGGTGACTGCTGGTATACAAAGCTGCCGTCATCCTGGGCAACGCCCGCCCAGCCCTGCGCCAACAACGCCTCGCGCAGATCAGAGGCCAACCTGGGCAGGGGCTCGTCTGCCGACGCCCCCACCGCAAGGCCAACCGACATGCTGCTCACCAGCAGCAACGCCAGTGAAGCCCATCCGAAACACCCCGGGATATGCATCTTCCGACTCCTGTTCTTGGTTGAGGACACGCAGCGGACCGCGTTTGTGCTGGACACACGCAAGTTGCGAGCCACCTTGGCGATGACGCAGGCGCGGGCGGCAAACAGCAACGCCTGCAGGCTGGCAGGGGGTCGGGAGAAGCGCCGTCAAACCGCGGCTGCACCGTCGAAAAACGTGTTCAGGCTGCCAAATTGTCAGGGAAATGTCCGGCGGCTTCCCTAGAATCTAGGGCGAGAAAACAATGCGTCATCGTCTGGGCGTGCGCCCTGCGGCGGCGCTCTCCCATAAGGAGGTCGTCCGAGGTGAACTGGCTGAATGCGAGGCTGAGCAGGAGATTCGCCGTTGGCACGGCGGCCGGCCTGTTTGCCAGCTCGCTGCTCTTCCTGTTGCTGTTTCTCGCCCTTTACCGTGGCGAGATCGCCGACGAGCGCGCGGCGACCGCGGCCCAGGTCAACCAGCTGTTACAGACCTCGCTCGAAAACGCGATGCTCAAGCGTGACCTGGAAGGTCTGCGCACGATCGTGCAGAGACTCGGCGAGCAACCCGGGATCCAGGCCGTGTTCATCACCAACCCCGCCGGCGAGATTCGTTTTGCCAGCGACCCGCAACTGCTCGGGCGGCATCAGGCTGTCGGCCCCGACCGCTTGAGCGCTACCACGCAGTTCACGACCGACGAGCGGGGCAACGAACTGCTGCGCAGCGTAAACCCGGTCGCGAACCGCGCTGCATGTCGCGAATGCCACGGCGCGGCTTCGGATCATCCGGTCAACGGCATCCTGTTCGTCGACTATGATGCCGCGCCCATCCGGCACAAAGCGCGTACCACCACCCTGCTGCTGATGGGCTCGGGCGCGACCATCGTGCTGCTCAACATCGCCGGTGGCTGGTGGTTCATCAACCGTTACGTGATCCGCCCGGTCGACCAGCTGAGCAGCGCCAGCCAGGCACTCGCCGGCGGCGACCTGGAGAGGCGCGCGTCACCACGCGGCAACGATGAACTGGCGCAACTGGGCCATGCCTTCAACGACATGGCGGATCAACTCAAGGAGCGGATCGATGAATCCGAGTATCAGCGCGGTTTTCTGCAGGCGCTGATCGACGCGATACCCGACGGCGTACGCGTGATCACCAACGACTATCGTGTGGCCCTTACCAACCGGGCATATCGTCAGCAGATGCGGCTGGCAGACGGGGACGATGGTGTGGGCGACACCTGCCACCGCATCTCGCACCGCTCCGACGCGCCCTGTCCAGCCACCCTGATCACCTGCCCGGTTCAAACGATCAGTGCGCACGGCAAACCGATCCAGGCCCTGCATCGACATCACGATGCCGACGGCAATGTCAGCGACGTCGAGATCTACGCCGCACCGATGACGGCGACACTCGCCGGCAAACCGCAAACGCTGATCGTCGAATCGATCCGCGATCTCAGCAAGCAGATCACTTATTCACATGAACAGAAACTGTCCGAGCTCGGCAAGCTCGCAACCGGTGTCGCGCACGAGATCCATAATCCACTGACATCCGTACGCCTCGCGCTACACAGCCTGCGTCGACGCGTCACCGATGCCGACAGCGAGGTCGACGAGTACCTGGAACTGGTCGACACCCAGGTCGACAAATGTGTCGAGGCGACCGAACGCCTGCTGCGCCTCGGTATGACACCGTCCGCGACGCCCGAACTGGTCGAGGTGGAACGCGTGGTCGACGACACACTGAGTCTGTTGCGCTGGGAGGCCGATGCACTGGCCATCACGTTGAAAACCGAACTCGAGCGCGGCTTGCGCGTCATAGCCACCGACAGCGAGCTGCGCATGGTCATGCTCAACCTGGTGCAGAACGCATTCCATGCAATGCCGCGCGGCGGCGAGCTGAAAGTGACCGCGCATGCCGCCGTTCCCATGATTTGCATCACGATTCACGACACCGGTATCGGTATCGAGCCGGATCGACTGCCACGCATCTTCGATCCCTTCTACAGCCGTCGTGCCGATGGCGTCAAAGGAACCGGGATCGGCCTGTCGATCGTGCGTACGATCGTCGAGAACTACAAAGGCAGGGTCGCGGTGCAGAGCACGCCTGGTAAAGGCACCGTGTTGTCCGTCTTTCTGCCGGATGCGAGTACATTGAACGAGGTGAAGGCATGAGCCAGCAGATTCTGGTCATCGAAGACGATGTCACACTCAACAAGCTGATTGCGCGACAACTCGAAAAGGCCGGGCATACCGCTTTCAGTGCAGCAAGCTGGTCAGAGGCGCAAAGCTACCTCGCCCAGCATGAACCGGAGCTGATCATCACCGATGTGCGCCTGCCGGATGGCGACAGCATCGAACTGCTTCCGGACCTGGTCCAGGCTTACCCCGTCATCGTGCTGACCGCGTTTGGCTCGGTGAGAAACGCGGTCGATGCGATGAAGCAGGGCGCCTTCGACTACCTGCTCAAGCCGGTTGGCCTGGACGAGTTGCTGCTTGCCGTCGACCGCGCACTCGAAACATCGCAACTGCGCCGCGAAAACCAATTCTGCAAGCGCCAACTGAACGCCCGCGACGCACGCAAGAAGCTGATGGTGGGTGAAAGCGATGCGCTGCAGGCGGTATTGCGCCTGATCGAGGCCGTTGCCGCCGACGAGATCACCGTGCTGGTGCGCGGCGAAAGCGGTACCGGCAAGGAACTGGTCGCCAAGGAGATCCACGACAGCAGCCCACGTGCGAAGCGCAGCTTCGTCGCCGTCGACTGCTGCACACTGCAGGAGAAGCTGTTCGAGTCGGAACTGTTCGGGCACGAGAAAGGCGCCTTCACCGGCGCCGACCGACAGAAAAAGGGTTTGATCGAGGTCGCTCGCGGCGGCACCCTGTTTCTCGATGAGATCGGCGAGATCGACGCCACCATCCAAGCCAAGCTGCTGCGCATCCTCGAGACCGGTCAGTTCCGTCGCCTTGGTGGAACCAAGGATCTGCAGGCTGACGTACGCGTGGTTGCGGCCACCAACCGCGACCTGGAACAAATGGTCAAGGATGGAACCTTTCGTGCCGACCTGTATTACCGACTGAATGGATTCGACCTCGTAGTGCCTCCGCTGCGCGATCGCCGCGACGATATCCCCGCCCTCGCGGAACATTTGATCCGCAACCACAGCTTCTCGCGCCGGATCGAGAAACGCCTCAACAATGCGGCAATCCGGCGCCTGGTCGCCTACGACTGGCCGGGTAACATCCGCGAGCTGAAGAACGTGATCGAACGGGCAATCATCCTGTCGCGGGACAAGCCGGTGGTCGGCCCCGAGCACCTTGCATTTGGTTCGTCGTCCCAGCGCGGCAACGCCATCGTCAACCTGACCTTTGACCACAACCCGACGCTCGAGGAACTCGACTCGCACTACCTCGCGATGCAGCTCAAGAAACGCTCGGGGCGGCGCGCCGAGGTCGCCGATACGCTCGGCATCAGTGAGCGCAGCATCTACCGCATGATCAAGCGCTACGGACTGGAACAGGACTGACGAACTGCGGCCGGCTCCACAGAGCTGTCTTTCCTGCCGGCGGCATGACAGCATGCCGCCGGCATGCTGCTCGAATTCTCCGCACAACACCTGCTGCTGACCGGACTGATCTTCGTCTGGACCGGCTTTGTCCGCTCCGGCCTGGGCTTCGGCGGTGCAGCTCTGGGCCTGCCGCTGATGCTGTTCGTGCACGAAGATCCGCTGCTGTGGCTGCCGATCATCGGATCGCACCTGTTGTTCTTTACCAGCCTGACCCTGAGCAAGCGCCTGGGTAACGTCGACTGGGCCTATCTGAAACACGCCGCCGTCTACATCGTGCCGCCGGCGATCGTCGGTGTGTTCGGCCTGGTCAACCTGCCGACCCAATGGCTGAACCTGTTCATCTACAGCGTGACCTTGTTCTATGGCGGCATGTGGGCGCTCGATCGCGCGATCAACAGCCAGCGCGCCTGGATGGACAAGACCCTGCTGGTGATCGGCGGTTATGTCGCCGGCACCTCGCTGACCGGAGCGCCGCTGATGGTGGCCGTGTTCGCGCGCAACGTCGCCCGCCTGCGCCTGCGCGACACCCTGTTCGTGCTCTGGTTCATCCTGGTCGCGATCAAGATGTCGACCTTCGTGGCGCTGTCAGTTCCGCTACACCTGGCCGAAGCGGCGATGCTGCTGCCGCTGGCGGCCATCGGTCACTTCGTCGGCCTGAAGGCACACGACGCCATTCTCGACAACGATGCCGGTTTCAAGCGCTGGATCGGCGGCGGACTGGTGGTGATCAGCGTGCTGGGGCTGTGGAGGGTGCTGTTCGCAGCATGATCGATCGCGGCCACCAACGAGGGAACGTGTTACCGGCTGCTACGGTGATGCCGCAAAGCCCATCGGACAACCGCCGGCAACACATTCCAGCTCAGGCCACCGATTCTTCGGCCACCTCGTACTCCGCACCTTCGACCATCACGCCGGCGACCGTCGTATAGGTGACGGTCCAGGCTTCCTTCACGTCGTCGGTGAAGGCATCGCCGAGGCCCTGACCCAGGGTCCACAGGAAGGCATCGCCAACCTTGGCATAGTCTTCCGCCTTCACCCCATAAGCCTTGTGACCCTTGCCCATGTTCTTCAGTGGTCCGATCAGGCCCTCGAGATTATCGAGCCCGTTCACCGCGGTATTGAGCATGGCCATCAGCTTGCGGCCCTGCTCTTTCATGTCGCCCTTGAAATACGGCTTCACCTCGGGATAGACCTCGAAGAGCCGGCCATAGAAAAGTTCTGCGGCGGTCTCCTGGATCGGCAGTACCTGGGCCCAGGAATCTTTGACCAGTTGTTTCTGTTCGGGTGTCATTCGGATTGCTCCTTCGTGTGCAAATAGTAATCGGCCAGGGTTGTCATGTAATCCACGGCAACGCGGACCTGTTCATCGCTGAGTTGATCGTTGCCGCCACGCGCCGGCATCACGGTGTCGTTCGGCCCGTAGAAGCCTTCGATCGCATGGCGGTAGAGGGTGTCGCGCTCCTGCTCCAGGCGCTGACGCCATTCGTTCGGCTGCATCGGTATCGGCGCGCCAGCGATGCCGTAGCCATGACAAGCCTCGCAGTTCGCCAGCCAGACCACGCGTCCCTGCGTCAGCCGGTCACCGTCGAACTGGCGATAGGCCGGGTTGTCGGCGGCCATGGCAACCTGCATCAACGCGCAAACAGCCGCACAGGCGAGACCAGCGCGCACCTCGTCAGCTCTCCACCGGGATGCGGATAACCACGCCACCCATCACCTCGCCGATCTTGAAGTCGCGCCGCGGCGAGTCCTTGTGATCGTTGTGGCACGACACGCATACCGGCGCGACCGCGGTGTCGGCATACACGGCGGTGAAGTACTTGGTGCCACCCAGTTCCTCGACCGTGTAGTAGTTCTGGCCCTTGTTGTCGGCAACGAATTTCAGACCATCCTTCTCGGCCTGGGTCTTGGGTGCGTTCTGTTTGTTGACCGGCCACAACGACTGCAGTGAATAGCTGAACTTCACGTCCGGCAGCTTCTCGGCGCGCTCGGCGACCAGCTCGGAACCGAAACGGAACATCTGCGCCGGCAGCACCAGGGCCTTCTCGTCTTCAAAGTGTTCACTGGCCGTGATCACCTTGTCTTTCTTGACCAGGCGATTGACGATCTTGCGCGTGTACACGGTGCGGTCAGAATCCATGACCAGATGCAAGGCATCGGCCATGGTCTTGGGCGAGATCACCGGCTTGTTGGCGATATCGTCGGCAACGGCGACGCCGCCACCGGAGACCAGCGCCACCATGGCCAGTGCGAATGTCGGGTTGAGTTTGCGTTGTGCTTTCATACTTTCACCTTCTTACTGCGGAATTGCGGGAGAGAGTGCCGGTCGGCACCGGCGGGGTTCGGCTTACTGCGGGGCATCTTTGAGCTCCTGCAGGTAGCGTTTCTGGTCGGCACGGGCCAGGTCGATGCTCTGCACATGCACCGCCGGCCGGTCGCGGAAGTTGTTGTCGATCAGGCGCTGTTCGGCCAGCGCATCAATGGCGAATCCCAGCCCGTGGCAGTGCTGACAGACCGGGCGGATCATCTTGCTGTTCGGCGCGAGCGATGCGCTCTGGTTGTGATCGACGACCTTGCGACTGAGCCATTCGCTGACGTCATAATCGACACGCGGCATGTGGCAGGTCGCGCACGACACGCCGCTGCCGCGCTCACCATCGCCGCTCAGCTCGCGCTGCCACAGCGTATGGTGCGGTGAGCCCTCGTAGGCCAGCGTGTGCTCATCGGCATGGCATTGCACACAGGCTTCCACGGCAGCATGGGCGGTATCGAAACGATGACCCGGATGGCAGCTGTTGCAGGTAAGCTCGGCATGCGCGCTGTCGTCATGCATCGGCAGTTTCGCCATCGACGGGGTCATCGGCGACAGGCCGGCAGCGAGGCGCATGCCATGCTTGCCCTTGCCAAAGCGTTCGACCTCGATCTTATGGCACTGTCTGCAACCTTCGATTCCCGGCTTGTTCTGCCACGCACCCGGCTCACCCGCTTCGTCACGCGCCTGGTGGCAGGCACTGCAGTTCACACCGGATTCGGCATGTGCTGTCTCCAGCCAGTCACGGGCAATCTCGTCGCTGACTGCAAGCTCGACCGGTTGATCCATGTCGTCCTTGCCCAGCGCCTCGACCGGGTAGCGGTCACGCGGGTACTCGACGATCTCATCGAGCACATCGGCGAACTCGCGCGCAGGCACCCTCGCCCGCGCGGCATGGTCAGCGGCATCCATGTGCTTGACCAGGAAGTCGGTATACAGCGCGCGATTGTTATGGAAGTTGTGGCAGCCCGAGTTCAGGCAGCTGTCGAACTCCATACCCTCGTGCGACGGGCGGTTTTTTTCGACTTCCTGATGACAGTGAAAACACACGTCCCGCGGTTGCGTCAGGCCGTTCTTTCCGGTGATCTCCGGGCGATGCTCGACGTGGCAGGTCGTGCACAGCAAGGCGTTGATCTGCTCGAGCCGGTCGGCGTTGCGCGGATCGGTGAACTTGCTACGCGGGTGCGAATCGTGCGGCTTGACCCTTTCCTTGCCGTGGCAGTCGACGCAGGCCTGCTGCAGTACCTCGCCACCGCCGAAGCGTTCGGTGTGACAGGTATCGCAGGCCCCGGCCAGCTGATGATGGCCAGGACTCAGCGCACCCGGCATGAATACGGTCTTGTCGTCCGAAGCAATCAGCGTGTAGCCAAGTGCCGTTGCAGCAGCAAGGCTGGCAACTACCCAGATGATCCAGTAAAGCGTGTTGTTGCTACGCATGGCCGTCTCCTCAATACCAGTAAGTCTTGAGGACATGCCAACCGAGCAGTGCCGGCACGGGCCAGAACAGCAGGATGTGCAACCAGACGGACTGACGCCGAAGGCGCGTGGCCAGCGCACCACCGATGCGGTGCTCGAATGCAATCACGCCGGTTGACAGCGCACCGAGCAGCAACATGATGCTGAAACTGAGACTCAACATAAGGTTCAGTCCACTACCGGTTCGAAACCCGGTGTGCAGGCCGAGGCCGACGATCACCAGCACACCCAACACGATGTGCGCCATGCGCCAGCCATCGAACTTGCCGAGCCGGTCGAGGCGCCGCACGCGTTTGCGCAGCGACAGCAACAAACCGATCACGAACAGGCCGAGCACCGAGAAACCGGTGATCTGCTTGATCAGACCGTCGCGCCACAGCACATCCCATTGCCAGGGCTGCTGTACGCTTTGCGCATACGGCAGGTTCGGACCGAGCAGGAACAACAGCGCGCCAATCAGTGCAATGCCGGCACTGACCGCCAGGCTGCGCTGCATGGCGACAGGCTGCACCGGTGTGCTGCTGCCGAGCAGACTCTGCACCAGCGGTCGACACGAACCGCATACACTGCCGGCTCCGGTCGCACAGGCCACCGCCTGGGTGTCGCAGGCGCCGGCCAGGATCGCGCTGCTTATCGCGCCACGCGACACACCGGTGCATTGGCACACCGTCGTCGCGGCCGGCCAGGACGCAACATCGCTGGTGTCGTCGAGCGACCAGATGCGGCCGCTGCGCAGGAACCGCATCACCTGCCATGGCCAGATCGGGCGCGCCTCGCCGATCATCGTCTGCAGGCGCACCGTCTCGTCCCAGTCGCCGATGCCAATGGCGCCAACCAGCCGATTGCGATGCACGACGAGCTTGCGGTAAATCCCTTTGGCGTCGTCGCGGTAAACATGCGCACGGCCGTAAAGGCGCTCTTCGCCGGCACCGACCGGGCCCATGCTGAACACCTGGATGCCGGCCACCTTGAGTCGGCTTGCCGCGACCGAACCGGCGTAATGGCTTTCGACACCGGCGATATCAGCGGCCGCCACGCCGGCCTGCTCCAGGCCAGGCGCAACCAGCCCGTACACATTGCCGCGGTGTTCGGCACATTCGCCGATCGCATAGATGTGAGGGTCGGACGTGCGCATGCGGTCGTCGACCTGGATACCACGACCGAAATTCAGCTGTGCCTGACGAGCCAGTGCGATGTTCGGGCGGATGCCGGCGGCGACGATCAGCGTGTCGCAGGCCACGCGCCGACCCGAGCGCAGCAGGATGCCGTCTACCCGGCTATCACCCTGTACTTCGACGACACCGTCGCCGATGATCACTTCGATGCCGAGTCGTTCGACGGCCGCTTGCAGCTTTTCCGAGGCCGCCTCATCGAGCTGACGACCAAGCAGGCGGTCGGCATGTTCGATTACCGTGACCCGGGTGTTGCCGGGCTGCATGCCGCGCGCGGCCTCGATACCGAGCAGGCCACCACCGAGCACCACGGTGTGGTGACTGCGGGCGCGCCGCGCCATCAGCCGCTGCGTATCCGCGATGTCGCGAAAGGTGTAAACGCCATCGCGATCGATGCCGGGGATGTTCGGCATGAACGGCGACGAGCCGGTCGCGATCACCAGCTTGGCGTAGGGCTGCACCTGGCCACTGCTGTCGATCACTTGGCGTCGCCCGGTGTCAATCTCGACAATCCGGTAACCGATGCGCTGTTCGACGTTGGCATCCGCCGCGTGATGTAACGGCTGATCCAGGCTTTCCATGTCGACGTCGCCGGCCAGCCAGGCCGACAGTTGTACCCGGTTGTAGGGTGCATACGGTTCTTCGCCATAGACGATGATGCGCTGCTCGGGCAACCGGTCCAGCAGGTTCAGCGCCAGGCGCATACCGACTGGCCCGTTACCGACAACGACGATCGGCAGGCCGTCGCCTGAAGGCACGCTTTGCGGCAACGCTTCGACTGAACAGGCACTGTGCGACATCAAGCTTCTTGTCCTCTGCACATCGGGTTTCTTGCGACAAACCACAGAACCCGGCTTCAAGACGTTCATCGCGACCCAAGAAAAAAAGCGTCCGCGCGCAGCAAGTGAATGCTGAGCGAGGACGCCTTTGTCCGGTTCGACCACCAGCGGTCGATCAACTGCGATGTGGAGGAACAGCGCCGTTGCTGTTCGGCGGATTGCAACGCAAGCGCAGTGCCAATTCCGGCGCGGCCCAGGGTTGCTTAAGAAAATCAGAATGTTAGGGAAAGCGCACCAGATCAGGGCCCAGGCTCGGTGCTGGTTTTTGAACGGCGTTGGTGCGAGCGCATTGAAACGAGGCCCGGAAAACGTGCGTTTTGTCGTCGGCCCTCATGGCTGCGCAAGGCCGGCTGAGCGCAAATTTTGTCCGCCATGCTTCGATCGCATCGATCGGTCACGGATTGGAAACGATTACGCCAACGCGGCCTGCACGGGAACATCGGGAAGCAGTGTCAGCGGGATCTCACGCCTCAGGCGTTGTGCACGGATGCTGTCGAAGTCTGTCATGGCACATCCATCCGATCTGCCTGTCATGGGGCACCACTGCCGGCCAGGTACGCAGCCAATGCGTCTATCTGATCCTCGTTAAGCGCCGCGGCCTGTTGCCGCATCACGCCATTGATGTCGTTCGCGCGCCCCCCGTCGCGAAAGGCACGCAGTTGCCGCGCGAGGTAATCGCGATTCATACCAATTAAATGGGGATGTGCTTCGAACAAATCATCGCGCGAGGTTGCATGGCAGGTGACACACGCGGGGCGTTGGCCGTCACCTTGCCAGAACAGCTTTGCCGCAACCCCGGTTGACGTCGCCTCCCACTCGGTCGATGGCGGCGCGGCGTCAGGCAGCGATGAAAAATAACCGGCAACTGCCGCATCGTCGGCCTCATCCAGCAACAGCATCGCAGAGCGCATTTGTCCTTCAGGCGACGCGCGCCGGCCGGCGCGAAAATCGCTCAGTTGCTTCTTTATGTAGCTTGCAGACTGCCCGGCGATCGCCGGCACCTGTGCTGAATCGATGCGGCCTTCGCTGCCGTGGCAGTACTCGCAGGCTTGCCACGGCTCGCGTTGCATCAGGTCGGTGTCGGCGACGGCTACCGACGAGACGAGCAGCAGCCAGAGGCAGACTGCCCCGGGCCGTGCCCTCATCGAGCCTTACCAGGACTTGTAAGGCAGGAACTTGCCGTTGAGCGTGATCACGACACGGTCGCCGGCCGGGTTCTCTTCCTTGTCGATATGCATCGAGTAATCGATCGCCGACATGATGCCGTCGCCGAACTTCTCGTGGATGATTTCCTTGATGGTCTCGCCGTACACACCAACAATTTCGTACAGGCGGTAGATCACGGGATCAGTCGGCACGAGCTGGTCCCACTTCTTGTTCGGAAACTCCTGCAGCGCGACCGACACGTCGGCACCCAGGCCGAGGGCCTCGACCATCGGGTCGGCATTGGCCTTGTCCAGGTGGTTCATGCCCAAGCAGGCCGATACCACGTACTCAGGTGCCAGGCCCGCGGCGGCCGCGATGGCCTCCCAGGTCATCGACTTGGCTTTCTTGGCCTCGAGGATGGTGTCGCGCATTTCGGATTTGTTCATCGTTGTCGTACCTCGTTGGATAGCGTTCGGAGAAAGCTCGCCCATCAATCCCAGTGGCCAAGCTCACTGACTCAAGGCTAAGCAAAAGCGGTGCCATGCCCCTGAACCAGGGCTCATTGCCGCTCCGAAGGCAGCGCGACAGGTACACATGAACGGACAGTCCGGGGCTTTGTCCGACAAAGTCGACAAAGCGGACACTTTGGCCGACAAATCGGCACGCTCAGGCTGCCCAGACCCGACAAACAGGCGACAAAGCGGTGAAAAGCGGCATGGCATGATCTCTGCAATGACCCCTGCAAACGTGAAATTCAGGGGTCCGGCATGAGTGCCAACATCAGCATCGATTACATCACCCACACCTTCAGAGGCCAGCCCGCACCGACGCTGGAAAACATTGAACTGCGCATTCAGCCAGGCGAGAAGATCGCGCTGATCGGCCGCAGCGGCTGCGGCAAGTCGACACTGCTGCACATGCTCGCAGGCCTGCTGATTCCCAGCGAAGGCTGCGTACGCATCCACGGCCACCAGATTAGCAAGCCGAGCGCCAAGTGGAACATGATGTTCCAGAAGCCGTCGCTGTACCCATGGATGAACGTGCGCCAGAACGCCGAGCTCGGCCTGGTGTTCGGCGGTCAGCGTGACGATGCCAAGATCGACCGTCTGCTCAGCCTGGTCGGCCTGTCCGACAAGGCCGATGCGCACGTGCAGAGCCTGTCCGGCGGCCAGCAGCAGCGCGTGGCGCTGGCCCGCTCCTTGGCCACCTCGCCCGACCTGCTGCTGCTCGACGAGCCGTTTTCGGCGCTCGACGCCTTCACCCGCGCATCACTGCAGGACGAGGTCGCCGACATCGCCAGCCGTGAAGACCTGACCATGGTTATCGTCACGCACGATATCGACGAGGCCGTGGCGATGGCCGACCGCGTGCTGATCATGTCAGCCAACCCCGGCCGCATCGTCGGCGAAATGCAGGTTGACCTGCCGTTCCCGCGCAACCGCGCCTCACACGAATTCAGCAGCCAGCGCGAGGCGCTGATGAATCAGTTCGAAGACCTTGTCGGCAGTGAATCGGGCGAGCCCGAAGAAGCTGCCCCCAAGGCCGCAGCCGACGCCGACGCCACATCGCAACAGGCTGCCTGAAGACCTTTGCCGACAGTTTGTATCCCGAACATCCTACCCAGCAGTTACACAGGACAAGAACATGACCGACTCAATTGACAAAGACGAACTCGACTACCTGCAGCAGCACGAGATGAGCCGCCGCGACTTCATCCTCGACGCGATGGCGATGGGCGGCCTGGCCGCCGGCATGACCCTGCCCGGCATGAGTCTCGCCAACATGACGCCGCCCGACGACGAGGTGGTGCGCATCGGTTACCTGCCGATCACCGACGCCACCGCGCTGCTGGTCGCGCACGGTATGGGCTTTTTCGAGGACGAGGGCCTCAAGGCCGAGAAGCCGACCCTGATCCGCGGCTGGTCGCCGCTGGTCGAGGGCTTCGCTGCCGGCAAGTTCAACCTGGTGCACCTGCTCAAGCCGATCCCGGTGTGGATGCGCTACAACAACAACTTCCCGGTCAAGGTCATGTCGTGGGCGCACATCAACGGCTCGGCCCTGGTGGTCGGCAAACACACCGGCGCTGAAGACTTCAAAGACCTCGGCGGCCTGCAGATCGCGGTGCCCTACTGGTACTCGATGCACAACATCGTGCTGCAGATGGGTCTGCGCAACGCCGGTCTGAAACCGGTGATCAAGGACCAGACTGAGCCGCTGGCGAAAGACGAGGTCAACCTGATGATCATGCCGCCGCCGGACATGCCGCCGGCACTCGCGGCCAAGAAGATCGACGCCTTCATCGTCGCCGAGCCGTTCAATGCCTTCGGTGAACTGAAGGCCGGCGGCAAGATGCTGCGCTTCACTGGTGACATGTGGAAAAACCATCCGTGCTGCGTGATCTGCATGAACGAGCAGACCGTCGCTGCAAAGCCCGAATGGACACAGAAGGTCATGAACGCGATCGTCAAGGCCGAGGTATATGCGCAGCAGAACAAGGAAGAGGTCGCGATGATGATGTCTAAGGACGGCAAGAAATACCTGCCGATGCCGGGCAAGGCGGTGGTGCGTGCGATGACCTATTACGACGAGGCCAAGTACGCCAAGCCGGACGCGATCCGCAACAAGGCGGAGTTCGCCAACAGCCGCATCGACTTCTCGCCCTACCCCTACCCGTCGGCCACCAAGCTGATTGTCGAGTCGATGAACGACACGCTGGTCGGCGGCGACAAGACCTTCCTGCAGGGCCTCGATCCACAGTTCGTCGCCGACGACCTGGTCGACTACAAGCACGTCAAGATCGCGATGGAGAAACACAAGGGCTGGGAGACCGCGCCCGGTGTCGATCCGGCGAACCCGTACGAGCGTGAGGAAGTGGTGAAGATATGAGTACGCCGGAGACTGTCGTGGCACTGCAACTCGATAGCCGCCACGAGGCCGTGGACTGGTCGCAGATGGGGCGCTGGCTGATCAGCCGTATCGGCTACCCGCTGGCCGGCATCGCGGTGCTGCTCGCGGTCTGGTGGTTGGGCGGCTGGCTGATCGCCAGCAACCCTGATACCGAGCCGTTCGCCGACTTCGCACCCGCGCCGGCGTTTGCGCGGCTACAGGAACTGCTTGCCAACGGCTATGCCTGGCAGGCCGCGGGGCCGAGTTTGGAGCGTATCGGCCTGGGCCTGTTCTGGGCCGTCGTGATCGGCGTACCGGTCGGCGTCGGGATCGGCCTGTTCGCGTCGCTGCGCGAGATCACGCACGTGCCGTTCCAGTTCCTGCGCATGATCTCGCCGCTGGCATGGATGCCGGTCGCGGTGCTGGCGTTCGCCACCTGGGACGGCGCCATCGTGTTCCTGATCGCGGTTGCCGCAATCTGGCCGGTGCTATTCTCCACCGCTCAGGGTGTGCGTCGCATCGATCCCCTGTGGTTCAAGGTGGCCAAGAACCTCGGCGCGGACGGCTGGCAGATGCTGCGCAAGATCATCCTGCCGGCAATCGGCCAGGACATCTTCGCCGGTATCCGCCTCGCGGTCGGCGTGGCGTGGATCGTACTGGTGCCGGCCGAGTATCTGGGCGTGACCAGCGGCCTGGGCTACGCGATCAACGACGCCCGCGACACGCTCGAATACGACACGCTGGCCGCGATGGTCGTCGTGATCGGGGTGATCGGCTTCCTGCTCGACGGGATCTGCGTGAGCCTGATCAAGCGATTCAGTTGGCATCACCAAGATTGAGCATACCGATCCGGCGCGCGCCAAACTGATGCGCGCCGGATCGGCAAGATCCAACTCGACCAACGGGGCTTAGTGGCCCTGAGGCCTTTGCCGTGCCGCTTTGTCGACATTTCCGACAATACTGACAAATTTGGCCCAACGATTGCTTGATGTCCGGTCATCGAATTCTTACCGGCCCAAGCATGAAGTCAAACAAGGTCGCCACCACCCCGGAAGCCGAATTGCTGGTCGTGCAGGAAGCAGCGCGACTCATCACCCGCTCCATCAATCCTGAGCCCGCCGTACAGGGCATTCTGCGCCTGCTGTCGCAACTGCTCGGCCTGAATCGCGGTCGCGTGCTGTTGCCTGACGCCGAAAGCGGCAACCTGCAGATTCGCTACGCCTACGGCCTCACCGAGCACGAGCGCGCACGCGGGCGCTACATGATCGGCGAAGGTGTCAGCGGCCGCGTCTACCAGTCTGGACAGGTCGCCCTGATCCAGGATATCGACGACGAACCGACCTACCTGGCGCGCGCGGTCGACCGCACCACGCTGCCCAACGAGGCGGTCGCCTTCATCGCGGTACCGATCGTGATCGAGGAATACCCGGTCGGCGTGCTCGCCGTGCACCGGTTGCGCCAGCGCGAACGCCCGTTCCAGCGCGACGTGGCGCTGTTGCAGGTGCTCGCCACCTTCATCGGCCAGGCGCTGCGTGTTAACGAACTGATCGCCGAGCGCACAGCGCACCTGCTCAATGAAAACCGCCTACTCAAAAACAACCTCGAAAGCAAAGGCGCACGCTATGGGATCATGGGTCAGAGCCTTGCTCTGCAGCAGGCCATTCAGCAGGCACTGCAGGTGGCCAGCACGGCGACGACGGTACTGCTGCTCGGCGAGTCGGGTACCGGTAAGGAACGCTTCGCGCGCATGCAGCACCTGGCCAGCGATCGCGCCGAGGGGCCGTTCGTCAGCATCAACTGCGCGGCGATACCGGCCACGCTGATCGAGTCGGAGCTGTTCGGTCACGAAAAAGGCGCGTTCACCGGCGCCACCAGTCTCAAACGCGGCAAGATCGAGCTGGCCTCGAACGGCACCTTGTTCCTCGACGAGATTGGCGACCTGGATCTCGAACTGCAGGCCAAGCTGCTCAAGGTGCTGGAGCAGAAATCCATCCAGCGCGTCGGCAGCAGCAAGGATATCCAGGTCGACGTGCGCGTGGTCGCGGCCACGCACAAGAACCTGCAGGAGGCGGTCAACGAAAACCGCTTCCGCCTCGACCTGTTCTACCGCCTGAACATCTTCCCGATCCGCCTGCCTCCGCTGCGCGCGCGCCAGGGCGACGTACCGATCCTGGCGCGCTACTTCCTGAACGCAGCCAACCAGGAATATGCGCGCAACGTCAGCTTCGGTGCCGGCGCGGTCGAGGTGCTCGACGGTTACCCATGGCCGGGCAACATCCGCCAGCTCGAAAACCTGATCAAGCGCGCCGTGCTGATGTCGGTCGACGCGACGATCCCGCGCGACCTGGTCAAACAGATCCTGGTCGACGAGGACGGCGTCAACTCGCCCGACAGCACGAAACTGCACGGTACTGACCACGGCTATCACCCACCCGCGCAACCGGCGTATCACAGCGAGGTGGCCGACAACATGCCAAACGGCCTGCGCCCCTACGTGAAGGTGCGCGGCGACGAGGGCCAGCAGATCGCCGAGGCGCTGCGCCGTCACCAGGGCAACAAGACCCGCGCCGCGATGAGCCTGGGCATGACACCGCGCCAGCTGCGCTACCGGATCAAGAAGCTCCAACTCCCCTCGTGAACAGACTGGCTGTGGGTCGATTGATTGTCAGCCTGGAGACAAACCGGACAAATTGCCGGCATCGCCGCATGACAATGTCGACAAAGTTTGTCGAGGCATTTCCGGACAATCCTGCGCCACACACCTAAGCTAATGATTTAACGTAATTTATCAACTCTGGCACAGGCGTTGCTCTGTTCCCTGTCAACGTACCAACCACACCCGACAGGAGAACCACCTGATGAGCACAACCCAGCAAACCATCGCCAAGAACATGAGCTGCCTGCGTCCGATCGATTCCGATGGCCTGGCCGCGCTTGGCGAGAAAGGCAAGGCGAACCCGAACTCGGTCGTCACGCTGAAGGCCAAGACCGTCTGCGAAGGCCAGTTCCGCATGCAGACCTACGTCCGCAACCTGGAACCGATGCTGATCGACGAACCGCCGCACCTGCTGGGCGAAGACAATGCACCCAACCCGTCGGAGGCCGTGCTCGCATCACTGGGCGCCTGCCTCGCGGTGGGCGTGCATGCCAACGCCACGGCACAGGGCGTCAAGCTCTCCAAGCTCGAACTCGAACTCGAAGGCGACATCAACGTGACCGCCGTATGGGGCACCGGTGACCTCGACGAGGCCAAGACGCTGGGCTTCTCGGCCGTCCGCGTAAAGATCGATGCCGAGGGCGACGCACCGCAGGAAGTGATCGACGAGATCATCAACCACTCGAACGTCTGGTCGCCGGTCGCCAACACCCTGCGCAACAACGTCGAACTGGAAGTCACGTCGGCCTGATCGGCCCGTAGTAACCGGAGTAAATAAGATGAGCGAGCCCATTGTCCGAATCCCCGATCCCCTGATGCCGCTGGAAGACCTGCTGACGGCCACCCGCAGCATCGTCAACACCGACCTCAAGCCGCTGACCGTCAGCATCGACCTCGACGGCGTCTACCCGGAAGACGTGCTGCGCAAGCTCGGACCGATCGGTGCGTACCGTTACCACCTGCCTGCCGCGCGGGCCGACGGGGAGCACGACATGGGCGCCGCCATCCAGGTGATGGCGACGGTGTCGCATGAATGCCTGTCGACCGGTTTTGCCAACTGGTGCCAGGACACCTGCGGCTGGTATCTGCAGAATGCCGAGAACAGCACGGTGCGCGATCTGTGGCTGCCGAAGGTGGCCACGGGAGAGGTGCTCGCCGGCACCGGCATGTCTAACACCATGAAGGCGTTTGCCGGTATCGAGCCCCTGCGCCTGAAGGGCAAGAAGGTCGACGGCGGTTACATCGTCAACGGATCGCTGCCGTGGGTGTCGAACCTCGGCGAAGACCACGTGTTCGGCACACTGTTCGAGCTCGAAGGCTCTGGCGGGCGCTCGGTGATGACGCTGGTCGATTGCTCGATGGAAGGCTTCACGCTACGCCTGTCGGCACACTTCACCGCGCTCGAAGGCACACGCACCTTTGCCTGCATCTTCGAGAACGTGTTCATCCCCGACGAGATGATCATCGATCACGACGGGGCGGCGTTCCTGCGGCGTTCGCGTGCCGGGATCGTATTGCTGCAGTTCGGCATGGGCGTCGGCAACATCCAGTCGTGTATCGACCTGTGTCGCGACGTCGAGCCGCTGCTCGGCCACGTGAACTGCTACCTCGATGACCGTCCCGACGAGATGCAGGAGGAACTCGACGATGCCGTCGAGGCTGTCATGGCACTGGCCGAAGACCCGTTCGAGACCTCCGAGGACTACTTCCGCGAGATTCTCGAGCTGCGCCTGGCCGCTGGAGAGCTGGCACTGCGCGCGTCGCAGTCGGCGATGCTGCACACCGGTGCCAAAGGCTACCTGCAGACCGCACCGGCCCAGCGCAAGCTGCGCGAGTCATACTTCGTGGCCATCGTTACACCGGCGATCAAGCACCTGCGCAAGGAGCTGGACACAATAGCCGAGGCCGCCTGATCCTTGCGCAACGACACATCTACCCGACAACGACAAGGAATGGCCCCCGGCCACGGCCGGGGCCGCTACCGGATCGGCGACACAGGTGCCGACTGCAATCACAGGAATCCCGATGAAGAGTTTCAAGACTGGCCTTTCCGCCGAAGCGGCTGTCACCGCACTGATCGGCGGCATCGAAGCCGAGAACATGCGCATCGTCGCGCACATCAATGGCCAGGCGAATGCCGCGAAGATGGGCAAGCAAGTACCGGCCGACCAGATCCTCGAAGTGTTCCGTCCCGACTATGCAATCCGCGTATGGCAGGCGTGCAAAGAGGCCGGACACGACATTCCACTGCGCATTCATGTGTACGAAGACGATGACGACGTGGTCGTCGCCTGCCGCATGCCCAGCGAGGTGTTTGCCCCGTTCGGCGTGCCCGAGTTGAACGCCATCGGCACCGAACTCGATGGCATCTTCGACAACATTCTGGCCACAGCCAAAGGGTGAACGACATGGCCGACAGCGATTTCCGCCGCTGGATCTGCGATGCCTGCGGCTATGTCTACGATGAGGCACAAGGCGATCCGGACTCGGGCTTGGCTGCCGGCACCCGCTACGAAGACATCCCCGACGACTGGCACTGCCCGCTGTGCGGCCTGCGCAAGAGTGACCTGCGCCTGCTGCCCGACATGCCCGCCGTGGCAGCGATTGCCAACAAGGCGCGTCCGTCGACGAAGCCGGGTGACAAGAGCCGCGGCAGCGCCGAACACGTCGTGATCGTCGGTGCCGGTATCGCCGGCTGGTCGGTCGCCGAGGCGATTCGTGCCGGCGACCCAGACACGCCCATCCTGTTGGTCACCGGTTGTGAAGGCCTGAGCTATCCAAAACCGGCGCTGTCGACGGCGTTCGCCCATGGCAAGGATGCCGACGCGATCATCGAACAGGATGCGGCGGGCAAGGCCACTTCACTCGGTATCGAGGTGCGCACCGAGACGCGTGTGATCAAGATCGACCGCGCAAAGAAGCGCCTGACCACGGCCAAGGGCGGCATCGAGTACGGCAAGCTGGTGCTGGCGCTCGGTGCCAGTCAGCGCAAGTTGCCCGTATCCGGCGATGCGGCCGACGAGATCCTGCGAGTCAACGATCTGAAGACCTATCGCCAGATGCGCCGCCGCCTGGAAAGCGAGGTGCGTCACGTGACCATCCTCGGTGCCGGCCTGATCGGCTGTGAATTCGCCGAGGATCTGGCCGGTGCCGGCTTCGAAGTCAGCGTGATCGATCCGACCGACCAGCCACTGGCCAGCCTGCTGCCGCCGCAAACCGCCCAGCAGCTGCGCAACCGGCTGCAGGACAAGGGCGTACAGTGGCGCTTTCACGTCACGCTCGATCAGCTCGAAAACAGTGGCGCCCGCAAGCGCGCCACCTTCTCCGACGGCGACGCAATCGAGACCGACCTGGTGCTGTCGGCCGCCGGCCTGGTCGCCAACACCCAGATCGCCGACAAGGCCGGCCTTACCGTGAATCGCGGCATCGTCACCAATCGCCTGATGCAGACATCAGATCCGGCCATCTACGCCCTCGGCGATTGCGCCGAGGTGGAGGGCCAGGTGTATGCCTACATCGAGCCGATCCGGCGCCAGGCACGCACCATCGCGTCGGCACTGCGCGGCGACGATCAACCGTTCGACATCAAGCCGCCGCTGGTGCAGGTGAAAACGCCGAGCTTCCCGCTCAGCATCTGTCCGGCCAGCAGTGGCGCCACGCCGGTCACGCGCGATGCAGGCGATGAACGTGTCGACCTGGTCGACGGCGACCAGCTGGTTGGCTTCGTGCTGACCGGCTCGCACGCCGGCGACGGCATGGCACTGTATCGCGAGTTGCATCACTGAACTCCACATCCGTTGTCGCGCCCGGTCTGCGGGAACAGCGTGGACATCGAGATACTTGTCAGCAGCATGCTCAGGGCACAGGGCTTCGGCACCAGCGCGAACGTGCTGTCGATCGTTCCGGGCACAATCGTCAAGATCGACTTCCATCCGCCAAATGCCCTGCACTACGCCGAACTGGATCTCGAACACGGGTTTGCCTACAACGAGAATTTCTTCGTCGATCCGCGCTGCAGGCACCAGGGCATCGGCGCCCGCCTGCTTGCCGCACATGAACAGATCTGCCGGGAACTGAAGCTGACCATATTGATCAACAACAACCGCAACCCGGATTACTGGAAGCGCCGGGGCTATCTGGGGATCAATGCTTTCTGGCGGATTGGCCTGGCGAAAAGACTCGGCATCCACTTTCACGAACAAAGCCTTTACAAGCGACCCGAATGACCGGACGCATTCACTTCCTCAGCGATTCCAATGTGGCTCGACGTCGGTAGCGAACGGCGGTGCCAGGCTCCGGGTCATATGCGATTCCTCCAGCACCATGACGTGGGAGCAGGCTGGCCCAGCGTCGCGCACAAAGCACATTCGGTCGTGCGGTTCTGCGACAAGTCAATGGATCGATACGCGCTCTTTGCAGGTGCAGCGTAAACCGGTTCGCACCGAAATTCGTCACTCGCTCTGTCCCGTGAGCAACGCTGCAGCCTTAACCAAGCCCATCCAGTGGATACATCCCGAGGTTGGCTTACCCACGCCAAAGCCCCACAGGACGGGGCCGCACGTCGGTCGGTGCAACTTCAGTGAAAGTTCGAGCACCCACGCGACAGCACCGCGTTCCCACTGGCATATTTTGTGCTGTGCAACATAAGCATTCGATAACAAGATAATGTTAATCGTGGCCTCCGCCCGGTCCTGCCGGGAGTGCCCCAGCTGTATCGAGAGGTGCTTGAACATGAAAACAGAGATGACGAACAACGATCCTGCCGCCGGTGTGACTGCAGACTTCAACAAAGATGCATCAGCAACGGCCAGACACGAAACGCACACGCACTTTCGCCAGCCGCATTACTCGCACGACCTGCCGGAGGCGTCCACCGATGCCTTCTCGCGCGTGATTGTAAGAATCGTGCCACTGATCTTCGGCACACTGCTCGGCAGTCTGGCAGGCAACCTGGCGGTCGGCATCACGGCCGCATCGGCCATCGCTCTGGCCTTCGACCTGTCGATGGAAGATCAATCCGTGGTGCGCGGTGTCTGGCGTCGACTGCGCAAACAGTCGTAATGACAACGTGATTGTGTGCGTGACCAGGGAAGGTGCGTCACGATCCCCAATCTCACATGGAGCAGTTGCATGATGAGAAATTCCAGAAGTTCGATATCCATCGCTTGGCTTTTGCTCACCACTGCCGCAGTGGCGGACACCCTTTCCGGTCCGGCACTGATTGGCCCTACTGATGGGCTTTCATTCGGACAGAGTCCACATGCTGTGGCATGGCTGCAGGCCTCGGATCCGATGCCGGCAGCCTGCGCGCAGGAGACGCGCTATTACGTCGCCGACGCCAATCGACGCGGTTTCCTCGCCGAGGTAAGGCTCAAAGCGCCCGGGCTGGTCTATCGTTTCATCCAAGATCGACTTTATGCGGTTCAGGCAGAGTTTCCATCCAGCCAGAATTCCTTCGCGACGTTGGGCAACTACCTGACGGCAAGATACGGTGCGCCCGACGTGACCGAATCCTGGCAGGAATATCCGGCCGATACCTACGTCTACCGGAATCGGTTGCAGACAATGGGATGGTATGGCGCGGACAGGACGTATTCGATCTGGCTGACCAATGGCAACGCCGGTGGCAGCATCATCATGGTCGAAAACGGGTTGGCTGATGCAGGTCTTCAGCTGATCGGCAAGCGCTGTGCCGTCGGCGGGATGGATATCGCGGAAGCAGCGCCGTAAGGAAGGGACGATTGTTGGGCAACCGTGGCTCGGTCTACCCGGCTAGTGCTGCAATCTCACTCGGCCTCTACCGCGGAGTGAGGCGTTCATGAGACTCGCTTGAATGCCGACAATCGAACGAATTACGTAGGTCGGGCTGTGCCCGACAACCACAGCAAGATGGCAGGCACAGCCTGCCCTACACCGGCTCAATGTGGTTACTGCTTTTCGCTATGAACCTCGATTCCCCAACGCTTTATCCGCGAGGCGAGCGTGGTCGGCTTCACGCCGAGTATCTCAGCGGCGCCGCCCGGTCCAAACACCTTGCCCCCGCTGTGCTGCAGCGCCTGCACGATCACAGCGCGATCGCGCGCGCGGCGCTGCTGCTCGGTCGTGATACCCGCAGGCTCGGCCTCTCGCGGCGTCGGCTTCGGCGCCTGCGCCGTGACCTGCTCAGGCAGTTCGATATGCAGGTCATGGCCCGATGAAATGATGACCGCACGTTCGAGTACGTTCTGCATCTCGCGCACGTTGCCCGGCCAGTGATAGGTCTGCATGCGCAGCACATCCGCCTCGCGGATGCGCAGCTCCGATCGACCGATACGACGGCCGATCAGCTTCAGGAAGTGCATCGCCAGCAGCGGGATGTCCTCGATCCGGTCACGCAACGCCGCGGAATGGATCGGAAACACGTTGAGACGGAAGTACAGGTCCTCGCGGAAACGTCCCGCGGCCACCTCTTCCTTCAGATCGCGGTTGGTCGCGGCGACGATACGCACATCGGTAGTCAGCGTGTGATCGCTGCCGACGCGCTCGAACTGCCCCTCCTGCAAGACGCGCAGCAGCTTGCTCTGCAGCTCCAATGGAATTTCGCCGACCTCGTCGAGGAATAGCGTACCGCCGTCGGCCAATTCGAAACGTCCGGCGCGGTCACGAACGGCACCGGTGAAGGCACCCTTCACATGGCCGAAGAACTCGCTCTCGAACAGCTCGCGCGGTACGGCCGCGCAGTTGACCCGGATCAGGGCACGTTTCGCTCGTTCACTACTCTGGTGTATGGCGCGAGCGATCAGTTCCTTGCCGGTGCCGGACTCGCCGGTCACCAGCACCGTCGCGTCGGTCGGCGCGACCATTTCGATCTTGCCGATGGTCTTGCGCAAAGCAGCGCTGCGACCGACGATCTCCTGGTAATTGTGATCCTCCTGGATTTCCTGCTGCAGGTAGGCGTTTTCCTGTTCGAGCCGACGTTTGAGCGTTTCCAGTTCCTCGAGCGCACTGCGCAAATGGCGTTCGGCTTCGTTGCGCCGACTCACGTCGCGAAAGATCACGACCGCACCGACCAGCGATCCGTTCTCGCGGATCGGCGTGCTGGTGTACTCGACCGCGATTGCCTTGCCATCCTTGCGCCAGAACACCTCGTCGGTCACCTGGTGCACCTCGCCATCCTTGAAAGCGCAGTAGATCGGGCAGTCGCAGACCGCATACGGACGACCATCGGCGTGCGAGTGATGCAGGATCGCGTGCATGTTCCTGCCGATCAGTTCATCGGCGGTGTAGCCGAGCATGCGTTGTGCGGCCGGGTTGACGAAGGTGGTGTTGCCCTTGGCATTGACCCCGTAGATACCCTCGCCGGCCGCGTGCAGGATCAGCTAATTATCCTGCTCGATCTCGCGGAACAGGCGTTCGACGCGGCGCCACTCACTCAGGCCCAGGCGCACGAAAGTCTCGGCATCGGCGACCGCACGCAGATGATGCTGCTGCTCGATATCACGCAATGACATCAGGATCGCCGGCATATCGTCGATCGGCACGCTGACGGCGTGGCATTCCACCCGGCGGTGGCGACCCTTCTCGGTCTGGCAAAGTAATTCGTTGGTCCAGCGCCGCCCCTTGTTCAATACCGCCTGCGAAAACACGATCAGTTGCGGCACCACCTGGCTGAACAGCTGACTCGGCTTCACCCCTTCGACCAGCGACGGGCTGTTGAAGAAGCGTCGCGCTGCGGCATTCGCCGCCAGTACCCGATCAGCAAACGGATCGATCAGCAGCTGCGGTTCGGGCGCCATCTCGAACAGGGAATCGGCAACGATGCCGGCGCCCCCTTCACGTGCATCGGCAAGCGGCAGGGTCACCATGCTGCCGGTCCTGCAACCGGACTACGAAAATGCGTAACCGGCACTACGAGACTGCATGAATTACGCGATTGCGTAGTCCCCGCAGTGCCCAGAGCAGCAACGACAATCTTATTTTTTTCAGTCACTTGAATCTTCCCAGCGAAGTTGGCACGAGGACTGCGTTATCCCGGTAGACCGTCCCGCACATTCACCCTGTCCGTGATGGCCGACGGTCGATACGAGCACCTCTTTGGTGCATCTGTCGCAGCGTGTGGCGCCTCCATGCGCCGATCTCGATCCTTCCGGGCGCCTCACAACGCGAATGTGCACGCCGGAGGGTTACTCAGCAGAGGTCGTGCCAATTCGTGGCGCAACCGTCGCGTGGCAGTCGTCTTGCAACGATCGATTAGGGGAAAGAAATGTCCTTTAAAAGTCTGGGAAATCCCTTCGACGGGAATTCGGACCTGACACACGGACCGGGCTGCTCCTGCCCAATCTGCGTTTTTGCCCGCGAGCAGGCGCAGTCCGAGTACGAGTGTTCAGAGACCGAGCTCACCGCCAAGCTCGAACGGGCCGTGTTCGAGGGCACCGAGCAGCGCGAATCCACCGACATGTCCGGCAACATGTTCATCAGTGACAACACCGCCGAGGTCGCCTCCGGCACTGAGACCACCGACACGAACAAGCTGGAGAACGCCGAGGACGTGATGGACCGCGTCATCGAAAGTGCCATCGTGCGTGCGCTGTTCGGTCATCACGAAGCGAGCCGCCGGCAATTCATGCAGACCATCGGCGGCGGCACCATGGCCGCGATCCTCGGCAGCGTGTTCCCGATGGAGGCCGCCAAGGCCGCGATCAAGGACACGCTCGGCAAACCGGAAAAAACCAAGCTGAAAATCGGCTTCGTACCGATCACCTGCGCCACACCGATCATCATGTCGCACCCGATGGGCTTTTACGCGAAGTACGGCCTGGACGTGGACGTGATCAAGACCGCCGGCTGGGCGGTAGCGCGCGACAAGTCGCTGTCCGGCGAATACGACGCATCGCACATGCTCACGCCGATGCCGCTGGCGATGTCGATGGGCGCAGGCTCGACCGCAATGCCGTTCCGCATGCCGTTGGTCGAGAACATCAACGGCCAGGCCATCGTGCTGCACGTCAAGCACAAGGACAAGCGCGATCCAAAGCTGTGGAAGGGCTTCAAGTTCGGCGTGCCGTTCGACTATTCGATGCACAACTTCCTGTTGCGCTACTACGTCGCCGAACACGGTCTCGACCCGGACAAGGACATCCAGATCCGCGTCGTGCCGCCACCGGAGATGGTCGCCAACCTGCGTGCCGGCAACCTCGACGGCTATTTGTCACCCGACCCCTTCAACCAGCGTGCTGTATGGGAAAAGGTTGGCTTCCTGCACACCCTGACCAAAGATATCTGGGAGGGTCACCCTTGCTGTGCGTTCGCCTGCTCGGAGAAGTTCACGCAGGAACTGCCCAACACCTACGGCGCCCTGATGAAGGCGATCGTCGAGGCTACGGCGTATTCGCAGAAGGCCGAGAACCGGCTCGAGATCTCCAAGGCGATCGCGCCGAAGAACTATCTCAACCAACCCGAGGCGGTCATCGCGCAGGTGCTGACCGGGCGCTACGCCGACGGTCTGGGCAACATCAAAGACGATCCCAAGCGTATCGATTTCGACCCATTCCCGTGGCATTCGATGGCCGTGTGGATCCTGACGCAGATGAAGCGCTGGGGCTACATCGAGGGTGACATCGACTACAAGAGAATCGCCGAAGAGGTCTACCTCGCATCGGATGCGACCAAGATCATGCACGAGCTTGGCTACGACGTGCCGGACCACACCTATGAGAACTACACGATCATGGGTAAGGAGTTCGACCCGGCCAAGGCCGAGGAATACGTCAACAGCTTCGCGATCAAACGTACCTGAGGAAACCATGTCGGCGGGGTGGAGCCAATCCACCCCGTTCGTCGGGAGAACCAATGCTCAAATCATTGAACACGCGCGCTGCACTCGTCTCGCTTGGCATCCTGGTACTGCTGCTGAGTGTCTGGGAAGCGACCAACCAGGCGCCGGATGCGGACAAGCCGCTCACCGAATACGAACTATTGATGGGCGGTGCCGATCAGGAAGCCAGAGTGCCCCCTCCATCGGCGGTCATTAGCCTGGCAATCGAAGAACTATCGAATCCGTTTTACGACGCCGGCCCTAACGACAAGGGCATCGGCATACAGCTGGCTTACTCGATCTACCGCGTACTGACCGGCTTCTTCCTGGCCGCGCTGCTGGCAATACCTATCGGCTTTCTGATCGGCATGTCGCCGCTGATGCAGAAGGCACTGAACCCGTTCATCCAGGTGCTCAAACCGATTTCGCCTCTGGCCTGGATGCCATTGGCCCTGTTCATCATCAAGGATTCGGAGACCTCGTCGATCTTCGTGATCTTCATCTGCTCGATCTGGCCGATGCTGATCAACACCGCGTTCGGCGTGGCCGGCGTGCGCAAGGACTGGATCAACGTTGCGCGCACGCACGAGCTTTCGCCGCTGCAAACGGCGCTGACCGTGATCCTGCCGGCTGCCGCGCCGACGATCCTGACCGGTATGCGTATCTCCATCGGCATCGCCTGGCTGGTCATCGTCGCCGCCGAAATGCTCGTCGGCGGCACCGGCATCGGTTACTACGTGTGGAACGAGTGGAACAACCTCGACCTGACCAGCGTGATCTTCTCGATTCTGATGATCGGCCTCATCGGCATGCTGCTCGATCTCGCCCTGTCCGCCGCCACACGCCTCGTGCAGTACGAGGATTAAGGAATCACCATGACTCGACATTTCCTCGAAATCGAAGGACTGGCGCGGCGCTTCCCGGGCAAGGACGGCGAACTGACCGTGTTCGAAAACGCGAACTTCACGATCGACAAGGGTGAGTTCGTCTGCATCATCGGCCACTCGGGCTGCGGCAAGTCGACCATCATGAACGTGCTCGCCGGGCTCGACGCACCGAGCGACGGCCACGTGTTCATGGACGGCGTCGAGGTCGCCGGCCCCAGCCTCGACCGTGGTGTCGTGTTCCAGAACTACTCGCTGCTGCCATGGCTGACCGCATTGCAGAACGTGACCTTCGCCGTGCAATCGCGCTGGCCGGGCTGGAGCAAGGACAAGGTGCGCGCGCACAGCTACGAGTATCTGCAGATGGTCGGCCTTGGCGACGGCGCCGAGCACCGCAAGCCGTCGCAGCTTTCCGGCGGTATGCGCCAGCGCGTGTCGATCGCCCGCGCCTTTGCAATCCAGCCGAAACTGCTGCTGCTCGACGAGCCGTTCGGCGCGCTCGACGCGCTGACCCGCGGCACCATCCAGGACGAACTGGTACGCATCTGCGATGCCACGCATCAGACCGTATTCATGATCACCCACGATGTCGACGAGGCGATCCTGCTGGCCGACCGCATCCTGCTGATGACCAATGGCCCGGAGGCGCGTATCGCCGAATCAGTGCTGGTAGACCTGCCGCACCCGCGTGAGCGCAGCCAGATCATCCATCACCCGGGCTACTACCCAATCCGCAACCACCTGGTCGACTTCCTGGTACGTCGCTCCGAGGAACTGTCGGGCAAGGCACAGCGTGAGGCTGCCAGAACCGAAACCGACGCCGTGCCGGTCGCCGTGAACCCGGCCTCCGATGCCGGTCATGGCAGTGGCGGAACCGCGCAACGCGCATCGATTTCGACAGCCAACGCGAACTGATCGACCACGGACCGATTGACAGCGACAGACGCGAGCAACACACCCAACATCACGAGAAGACACAACATGACAGCCTGCGCCGAAGAAACCACCAGCCTGCAGTCCACCACGCCCAACGCGGATGGCGACGATCGCGTCCCGGTCACGGTCCTGACCGGCTTTTTGGGCTCAGGCAAGACCACGCTGCTCAACCGCATCCTCACCGAAGAGCATGGCAAGCGCATCGCCGTGATCGAGAACGAGTATGGCGAGATCGGTATCGACCATGAACTGGTCGTGCAGTCCGATGAAGAAATCTTCGAAATGAACAACGGCTGCATCTGCTGCACCGTACGCGGCGATCTGATCCGCATCCTCGCGCGCCTGATGCGTCGTAAGGACAAGTTCGATCACATCCTGATCGAAACCACCGGCATGGCCGACCCAGGCCCGGTGGCGCAGACCTTTTTCATGGACGACGAGGTAAAGGAGAAGCTGCGCCTCGACGCCATCGTGACGCTGGTCGATGCAAAACACGTACTGCAGCACCTGGACAGCGACGAGTGCCACGCGCAGATCGCGTTTGCCGACGTGCTGCTGCTGAACAAACGCGACCTGGTCAGCGACGGGGAACTGGCCGAACTCAGACAGCGTGTGCGCGAGATCAACCGTATGGCCGCGGTGTACGACACGCAGCACGGTGCACTCGACATCGACCAGGTACTCGGTATCCGCGCCTTCGATCTGCAGGCACGCGCCACCGAGACCCCGGAGCTGCTCAAGGAGGAGCTGCCGTTCGAATGGGCCGGCATCTACCGCCTGCAGCCGGGGCGCTACGAGCTGGTGCTGCAACCCGGCCCGGACCCGACGATCGACCTGGTGATCGGCGGCCCCGGCGTCGACAAGCCGGACCTGTTCGAACAGCTCAAGCGTGACTGCATCGTGCGCTATTCAGGCGACGCGACCGTGCTCGGAGAAAGCTCGCCCGACATGATGCCCAACGGCCAGCTGTACCGCCTGCCGGTGGATGCGCAACACGGCGCACGCGTCGCGTTGACGATCCGGCGGCCCGGCGCATACGCACTGTTCTCGCAACACCTGGCCGAAGAGTTCGCACTGCAGCTGTACAGCGGCGACAGCGCTGTCTCACCGCAGCAGCAACACGAATACGCCAGCCCGCACGAACACGACGATACGGTCGGTTCCGTCGGCGTCACGCTCGCCGGCGATCTCGATGCCGACCGATTCGAGAACTGGATGGTCGGCCTGCTGCGCAGACGCGGCGTCGACATCTTCCGTAGCAAGGGCGTGCTGAGCCTGGCCGGCGACGCCAACCGCTTCGTGTTCCAGGGCGTGCACATGCTGTTCGACGGCGAACCCGGTCGACCGTGGGAAGACGGCGTCGAACGCGTGAGCCAGTTGATCTTCATCGGTCGCGACCTGGACCGCGACGAACTCGAGCAGGGCCTTAAGGCATGCCTGGCCTAGCCGCCATCGAACGCCGGCTGCCATTCAGCCTGGTCGGCTCGCGCCGCCTCGACGACGCGATCACCGACCTGGCCGGCGCGGCCGACGACAGCTGGCTGATGGCTGGCACCGCCTCCGGCCGGCTCACCCGCCTGGGTGGTAGCGGCGAGCCGCTCGACGAATGGCAGGCGCACGATGGTGGTGTGATCCGCATCCGTCCGCAGCCGGACGGCAGCGGCAGGATCGCGAGTGCCGGCGAAGATGGCCGCGTGATTCTGTGGGACAGCAGTACCGCATCCGAGATCACCTGCCTGCTCGACGGGAAAGGCTGGGTCGAACACCTGGAGTGGACGCCCGACGGCTCGGTGCTGGCCGTTGCCGCACGCAAGACACTGTCGCTGTGGAAGGGCGCCGAGGCGCTCGGCATGTGGTTCGACGCCAAGCGCCAGATCCTGGCCATGGCCTGGGCACCGGACGGGCGCCGCCTGGCAACGGCCGCCAACAAGGGACTGTTCCTGTGGCGCGTCGGTAGCGATGCGGAAGATGCCGCCGAACCCGTGCGCCTGCTGAGTTTCCCCGGCGCGCCGGTGTCGGTGGCCTGGCAACCCGACGGGCGTGCGCTCGCTGTCGGGACCCAGGACGGTTTCCTGCAGGTGTGGCGGGCCAGCGGCATTGGCGGTAACGGCCACGGCGAAAGCGCCAAGCAACTCACGATGAAAGGCTATCCGAGCAAGGTCGCGTGCCTGTCGTGGCATCCGACACGGCCGACAATCGCCAGCGCCGGCGGTAATGACGTGGTGCTGTGGCAACTGCCCAAAGGCACTGGCGGTGCCAAGGGCCAGCCGTTGCGCCACCACGGCGCCGTGATCACCGCGCTCAAGTGGTCACCGGACGGCAGCTTTCTCGCATCAGGCGATCGTTCCGGTCGCCTGTGCATCTGGAATGCGGCCGGTGAGGCCGTGTTCAGCCAGAACGTCAAACACGAAATCACGGTACTGCACTGGCACGCCAGCGGCGCGGTACTGACAGCAGGCGATGTCACCGGTGGTGTGCATCGCCTCGAACACGCCAGCAGACACGCCGAGCCGTCTGCGTAAAACCGACTTTCACTCCCAGCCCAACACCGACGAGGTAATCGCCATGAACACAGCCACCCGTTTCACGCCGAACCGCTGCGCCCTGCCCGCAATTCTCGGCCTGTCTGCCCTGGCACCTGCTGCCTTCGCCCACCATCCGATGGGCGGCGCGACACCCGAGACATTCACCCAGGGACTGCTTTCCGGCTTCGGCCACCCGATCATTGGCATCGATCACTTCGCCTTCCTGGTCGTGGTCGCGCTGCTCAGCGTTACGCTCAGCGGCCGTGCGCGCTACCTGGTACCCGCGGCATTCGTCGTCGCGACGGTTGCCGGCACGCTGTACCACCTGGGCGCGGCCGATCTCCCGCTGACCGAGACGGTCATTGCACTGTCGGTGTTCGGCGGCGGCCTGGCCGTGTTGCTCAAGGGCAGCGCTTCGGCACTGGCTCTGGCCGTGCTGACAGGTATCGCAGGGGTATTCCACGGCTACGCCTACGGCGAATCGATCATCGGCGCCGAGGCGACGCCACTGCTGTCATACCTGGTCGGCTTCTCGCTGATCCAGTACGCCATCATCGTCTCGGGCATCAAGCTCGTCGAGCTGATCGCCAGGCGTTCGGAAAAGCTGCACGGCCTGGCGGTTCGCCTCGGCGGCCTGTCCACCGCAGCGGTCGGCGCCGTGTTCCTCGGCCTGAGCCTGACCTGATAACTCACCACGCAATGTCGGGGCAGGCATCTGCCCCGCACGCCTGACAGGGACGTCGTCGATCACTTCACGTTGTACAGGAGTAACGCACATGTCCGACGCTATTCTGATATCACCCGCCCATCTGAAACAGATGAGCGAATCACTGCCGACCGTCATCATCGACACCCGCGCGCCCGACGCCTACGCGGCCGGACACATCCCAGGCGCGGTCAATATCCACGACATCTTCACCTTCCTCGCAACCTCGTCGAAGGAAGGCCTGGAAGAATTGCGCGGCAAGTTTGCCGCGGCGTTCGGTACCGCTGGCCTGTCCGGCGAAGAGATGGCGGTGATCTACGAAGACAGCATGAACACCGGCTTCGGCCAATCATGCCGCGGTTACTTCCTGCTGCAGTTCCTCGGCTACAAGAAGGCAGCCGTGCTGCATGGTGGTTACCAGGCCTGGGTTGCCGAATCCTTGCCGATCTCAACCGAGGCCTCCACGCCGGAACCCAAGACATTCCCGCTCGACGAGTCCTCGTCGGCGGTGATGCTCACCCAGGCCGACATGCTTGAGGCACTCGACGATGACAACATCATCAAGCTCGATGTGCGAGATGTCGACGAATGGGTCGGCATCAGCTCGTCGCCGTACGGCATCGACTTCTGCCCGCGCAAGGGCCGCATTCCCGGCGCGGTATGGCTGGAGTGGTACCGGATGATGAAACCGGGCGAAGAGGTGCCGATGTTCAAGTGCAAGGAGGAACTGCAGGCCGAATGTGCAACGGTCGGCATCACGCCTGACTCGACCGTATACGTCTACTGCTTCAAGGGCGCACGCGCATCGAACACCTATGTTGCGCTCAAGGAGGCCGGCGTGAAGGACGTGCGCCTGTACTTCGGTTCGTGGAACGAGTGGTCACGCAACCCCGATCTACCGATCGAGACCGGGCATCCTTCTGCAACCTGGCAAGCGGCGTAGGGACACGAACATGCTGAATGCCATCATCGAAGCGGTTCACGGAATGGCCGCCGTTGCCTGGGTCGGCGGCATCTTCTTCGCTTACATGGCACTGCGCCCGGCCGCGAACAAGACGCTCGAGCCGCCGTTGCGGCTGCGCCTGTGGCAATCGGCCTACACCCACTTCTTTCCGTGGGTGTGGGTCATGATCGCGCTGCTGTTGATCACCGGTTATGCCGACCTGTTCAGCCGCCTCGGCGGACTCGCTAACGAATCGCTTTACCTCAAGCTGATGCACAGCATCGGCCTGTTCATGGTCGCGGCTTTCGCCTACCTGTACTTTGCCCTATACCGACGACTCAGCGCCGCCGTCGCCAGCGACGACACACTTGCTGCCGCCGCAGTCATGCTCAGGATGCGACCGGTGATGGCGACCAACCTGGTGCTTGGCTTGATCGTTACCGCGATCGGGATTGCGGGACCTGCGCTGGCGGCGGCCTGAAGGCGTCTGCGCAGATCACGCGCTCAACCCACCCATGCACAGGTACTTGACCTCGACGAACTCGTCGATGCCATAGCGTGAGCCTTCACGCCCAAGGCCCGATTCCTTGACCCCGCCGAACGGCGCCAGCTCGGTCGAGATGATGCCCTCGTTGATGCCGACCATGCCGTACTCCAGTGCCTCGGCAACGCGCCACACGCGACCGATGTCGCGGCTGTAGAAATACGCGGCCAGGCCGTACTCGGTGTCATTGGCCATCTGGATCGCTTCGGCCTCGTCGTGAAAGCGGAACAGCGGCGCCACCGGGCCGAAGGTCTCCTCGCTGGCAACCCGCATCTGCGGGGTGACGTTGGCGAGGATGGTCGGCTCGAAGAAGGTGCCACCCTTCGCATGGCGTCTGCCGCCACACACGATACGCGCGCCCTTGGCGGTGGCGTCGGCGATATGTGATTCGACCTTGCTCACTGCCGCCTCGTTGATCAGTGGACCCTGGCTGGTGCCCTCGCTCATGCCGTCGCCGACCTGCAGTGATTTCACGGCGACGGCCAGCTTTTCGGCGAACGCATCATAGACGCCGTCCTGCACCAGCAGGCGGTTGGCACAGACACAGGTCTGGCCGGCATTGCGGTACTTGGAGGCCATCGCGCCGGCGACCGCGGCATCCAGGTCGGCATCGTCGAACACGATGAACGGCGCATTGCCGCCGAGTTCCATCGAGACTTTCTTGACCGTACCGGCGCAGTCGCGGATCAGCAGCTTGCCGACCGCGGTCGAACCGGTGAAGGACAGCTTGCGCACGACCGGGCTGGCGGTCAGCACCTGCCCCACCGCTGCCGCCGAAGTGGTGGTGATGACGTTGAACACGCCGTTCGGGAATCCGGCACGCTGCGCCAGCTCGGCCAGCGCAAGCGCGCACAAGGGCGTCAACTCGGCTGGCTTGACCACCACCGGGCAGCCGGCGGCCAGGGCCGGCGCACACTTGCGCGTGATCATCGCAACCGGGAAGTTCCAGGGCGTGATCGCCGCAACGACGCCGACCGGCTGCTTGATCACCACGTAGCGGCGGTCGTTGAACGCCGCCGGGATCACGTCGCCGTACACCCGCTTGGCCTCTTCGGCGAACCATTCGACGAACGACGCCCCATAGGCCACTTCGCCGCGCGCCTCGGCCAGCGGCTTGCCCTGCTCGGCGGTCATCAGGCGCGCAAGGTCTTCCTGGTGCTCGATGATCAGGTCGAACCAGTGGCGCAGCATCGCACCACGCGCCTTCGCGGTCAGCGCGCGCCAGGCCGGCCAAGCCGCGTTGGCGGCCGCGATCGCGCGTTCGGTTTCCGCCGCGCCCAGGTCCGCAACGCTTGCCAGCGTTTGTCCGGTCGCAGGGTTGGTCACGTCAAACGTGGCGCCGCTATCGGCGGCCACCCAGTCGCCATCGATGAACGATGCGTAACGGAGCAGCGACTTGTCGTGCAGGAAATCAGTTGTCATGCCATCCCCGAGGGCCCGGATTCACGCCTTGTTAAACCAGTATGCTTGCCAACCGCCATCGCCGCTGGGGCCTCGCACCACGCCATACGCCCGCACACGCCGGCAGTGGTACAGACTGGACGAGCAACTGCCAAGGGCACATATCTACGCCAGCCATCAAACAGAACCAGTACCCGAGTCAACCAAGCCATCGCGACGCAGCATGTCGCGGATCCCGCGCACGGCCTGCCGGGTGCGGTGTTCGTTCTCAATCAGGCCAAAGCGCACATGGTCGTCACCATATTCGCCGAATCCAATACCGGGCGCGGCAGCGACCTTTGCATCGCGGATCAGCTTCTTGGAGAACTCGAGCGACCCCATGTCACGATAGGCCTCGGGAATCTTTGCCCAGACGAACATCGTCGCCTTGGGACGTTCGACCAGCCAACCGGCATTGTTCAGCCCATCGCACAAGACATCTCGCCGTCGCTGATAGGTGTCGCGGATCTGTGCGACGCAATCCTGCGGTCCCTCCAGTGCCGTTATCGCTGCGATCTGGATCGGGGCGAACATGCCGTAGTCGAGATAGGACTTGATGCGCGCCAGGGCCGCGATCAGCGTGCGGTTGCCACACATGAAACCGACCCGCCAGCCCGGCATGTTGTAGCTCTTGGATAGAGAGAAGCACTCGACTGCGATCTCTTCGGCACCGGGCACCTGCAGGATCGACGGCACCTGGTGACCATCGAACACGATATCGGCATAGGCCAGGTCATGGATCACCCAGACATTGTTCTCCCTGGCGATCTCGATAACCCGCTCGAAAAACGCGAGATCGACACAATGCGCGGTCGGGTTTGACGGAAAACTCAGCACCAGCATCTTCGGCCGTGGCCAGCAGGTCTGGATTGCCTGCTCCAGTTCAGCGAGGAATCCAGCGTCGGTCTGCATCGGCACATGGCGCACATCGGCACCCGCGATGATGAAACCATAAGGATGGATCGGATAGGTGGGGTTCGGTACCAGCACCGTGTCACCCGGACCGACGCAGGCCAGCGCCAGGTGCGCGAGTCCTTCCTTCGAACCGATAGTGACGATCGCCTGCGTTTCAGGGTCGAGATCGACATCATAGCGGCGTCGATACCAGTCACAGATCGCCTTGCGCAGACGCGGTATGCCTCGGGACACGGAATAGCGGTGCGTATCGCCCCTTTGGGCGGCTTCGACCAACTTGTCCACAATGTGTTGCGGCGTCGGCTGATCGGGGTTGCCCATGCCGAAATCCACGATGTCTTCGCCACGCGCCCGCGCCGCCGCCTTGAGCTCGTTGACGATGCCGAACACATAGGGCGGCAGACGCTTGATCCGCCGGAACTCGCTCATATCAGGTGTAGACACGCTTCCTCCAGCCAGTGCCTTGTTTCATCGTGCGTTGCAGCCCGCCGTCATTCGGCCAATGCCGCGGACGCGGCCGGATCTCCGACCAGATCCACAGTATGCCGTGTAATGACCTGTTCTTCGTTGGTGGGTATCACCCACACCTTGATGCCGCTACCCGGCGACGAGATGGCCGCATCGCCTGCAGCGTTGGCTCGGGCATCGAAATCGATGCCCAGCCACCCCAATTGCGCACAAACACGTTCGCGGATCACTGCCGCATGTTCGCCGATGCCGCCGGTGAACACCAATGCGTCCACCCCTTCCATCGCGGCTGCCATCGAACCGACCGCCCTCACCAGCGTATAGCAGAACAACGCCACGGCATCCGCCGCCGCCGGTGCGTCGCTGTTGAGCAACACCTGCATGTCGGCACTGATGCCGGAGACCCCGAGCAGCCCGCTCTCGTTGTACAGCAGGTGTGACAGTGCCTTTTCGTCCATCTGCTGCTCGCGCAGCAAGTGCAACAACACGCCGGGATCGATACCTCCACAGCGGGTCCCCATCAACAGTCCGTCGAGCGTCGAAAACCCCATCGACGTCGCCACTGACTCGCCATCACGAATGGCGCACACACTCGCCCCGTTACCCAGGTGGGCAACGATCAGGCGTTGCGGCAGGTCACCGTTATTGAAGCCGGGAACGGCATCAACAATGTATTCGTAGGACAAGCCGTGAAAGCCGTAGCGCTGCAGGCCCTGCTGACGCAGTGACGCTGGCAGCGGAAGCATCCTCGCCACTTTGCTCTGGGTCGCGTGGAAAGCCGTGTCGAAGCAGGCGACCTGGGCCAGTTCAGGCGCTGCCTCTGTCACTGCATGGATCGCAGCCAGGTTGTGCGGCTGATGATGCGGCGCCAGCGGCGACAGCGCGTTGAGCTCCTGCAGCAACTCGGGATTGACCAGGGCCGGGTGTCGACGATCCGGGCCGCCATGGACGACGCGGTGCCCGACACCCAGCAGCCGCATGTCATCGATCTTCTCGGTCACCCAGTCAAGCGCGTGCGCGATCGCCTGGCGATGATCACCGACCTCGCCAAGCTGCCTCGTGATGGCGTCATCCCCGGCAGCCGTACTTGCCCGGAACTCGGGATTGGAGCCGATTCCCGACACCTGGCCACGCAACACCATGTTGAATGCCTGCGACCTTTGCGCGACCTCGAACACAGCGAACTTGAGACTCGATGACCCGGCGTTCAGTACCAGTATCCCCTTCTTCAAGTCGTACCTCCCCGGTTTGCGCCCGGCTGCATGGTCCAGCGGTCACGTCTCTTCCTGGAAAAAGAAGGGGAACCCGCAGAGATCGGGTTCCCCAAACAACCTTCCCAAGGAGGATGGATGAAAGCCGCGGAAACCGACTCACACGTAATCTTTGTACTTCTCCAGGTAGCGCACCGGCTTGCTCAGCGCGTCACGGCGGAACGGGTCGCCCAGTTCGCGGGTACACATGATCTCGAGGATACAGGTCTTGCCCTCGTTCATCTGCATGTCGACCGCCTTCTTCAGGGCCGGGCCGACGTCCTCGAGCTTGTCGACACGGATACCTTCGGCGCCCATGGCCTTGGCGATCTGCGCCCAGCTCTCGTTTTCCAGTTCGGCGGCGACGAAACGGCGATTGTAGAAGTCGACCTGGTTTTTCTTCTCGGCACCCCACTGGCGGTTGTGGAAGACCACCGCGGTGACCGGAATGTTGTGGCGCACGCAGGTCAGGGTCTCCTGCATGCTCATGCCCCAG